>JAJZXK010000024.1 GCA_021806565.1 Bacillota bacterium
CGCCCGCGCCAGTGCAGTAGTAGGTGGAAGGCCCGGTGGTGCAGTACAGGTCGTGCGGCAGGTCGCGCAGGTCCAGCCCACCACCCGTATGTGAGAACACGGGCGGGCTCTTGCTCGCCTCTGACACATTCGGGTACAGGCTGCTGTCCGGCGGGTAGATCAGCGCCTGCTGGCTGTTCCACGAAGTCGCCGTGCCCACGGTGAACGATTCGTAGGTGTTGCCGTCCCACACCAGCACGTCGTACCCCGTCGCGCCGGTTACCGGATTCCAGGACAGGTTGACGTAGCCGCGGCCGGCAGTGGAGGACCAGCCCAGACCACCATCCGACCCCGTAAAGCCGCTCGGCTGAGCAGGGACCGTTGTCACGGTCCCGTTGTTTGTCCACTGCGAGTCGGGAGAGGCTGGGGTTACACCCTGTGGCGTCGGACTTGCCCCTACCCCGACGGCCTGGACGTACACCCATGCCGGAAGACCCGGACCAAGGCCACTGAACGTGTAGCAGGTGGAGGTTGTCGTCGCCGACTGAGCCCAGTTGGCCCCGTTCTCGTCGAGGACCACCTGGTAGGTGGTTCCGGCCGGGTTGCCTCCGGTGCCCCAACAGGCGTTAATCGTGGACTGTGTGACGCTATTGGTCCCCGGGGTCGGCGTGGCGGCATCCGTCGTCGTCTCCGCAGACTGCTGCCACCACTGGATGCCCTGGTTGTTCGATACGGCGTAGATCGCGCAGTAGTAGCTCGTGTTTGGGGTCAGGCCGGTCACCTGCCAGCTTGTCGACGTGCTGGGGCCCTGGTAACTGAGGTTGCCGCCCCAGGGGCCACACTGCACACCAGTCTGCGATTCGTTGGCCACCACCGCCCAGGAGACAGTGGCCGTGGTGGATCCGCTAGCCGTCATGCTGGGTGTCGGCGCCACCTGGACGGGGACACCGTTGCTATAGGGGGAGCCTACCCCGTATCCGGCACTGTTTGCCCACACCTGGTAGAGGTAGCTACCGCCGGCACTCTGGTTGGCCGTAGCCGAAGTCGCCGGGCCGTAGTACGTGCACGACCCGCCCTGCAAGGCCCCGCTCTGGGAGTAGGCCCACTGCTGAAAGCAGTACGCCGTCCCCGGCGCGTTGCCCGCCGTGGTCCAGGTAAACGGCTGTTGATCATAGGATAACCCCGAGGAATTATTGTTGACGCTCAATGTCGGCTGCGCCGCGTATGTCCAGTCGATGGGGTTCGGACATCCCCAGGGGTCGGTCGTCGAGCAGGCAAACACCATGTACTCCGCGTTGGGCACCAATCCGGTGAGCGTCATCGAGGTCGTCCCTGCACTGAGGTCAACCCACTGCTGCTGACAGGACACGCCGCCCCCCGGAGTGCCGATCTCGCACCAGACGATCTTCGGTACGGTCTGCGGTGTCACCTCGGGCCAGGACGCAGTGATGCTCGTCGTGGTGGCGCTGCCGAGGGACACGCTGCAGGGATACTCGTCCCACTGCGCCGAGGTATCCCAGGGCGTAGAAGCGCTCGGGCCGGGCACGTTGACCCGATACACGTAGCCGACGCCGCATGCTTGGTCCGTCGTGGTGAAATGGGTCGTCGTACCCTGGTAGATCGTCGTCCACCCAGAAGACACGCCACCCGAGGAGTCTATGGTCTCCCGTTGCAGGTCATACGTGGTGCCCGAGTTGTTGCCATTGGCGTTCCAGGTGATGTAGGTCTGTGTGCCGCTGCCCGCGGCCACGTGGGAGGGAGTGATCCCGCTCGGGGTGTACGCGTACTGCTCGGTAAGAGTAAGCGGTGAGGTGGGAGCGAACCAGATGTTGCCATTACCAATAGACAGAGCTTCAGCATTCGCCCCGTTCCGCCCGACCATGAGAAACTCCTGTATTAAGGAGTAGCCGTTGAAACTAAAACTTACAGAGTTCTGATTGCCAGGAAAGTCTACCATGCCACTCGCTGTAGCATATGCGGACGGAGCTAGACAGTTGGCCCCCTGCACCTGCGGCTGGGCGTTGTCGTAGCCATCATACACTCCGACGTAGTAGCTACCCGCCGGGGCAAGGGATTGGCCAGGCACGGCGGCCTCGGCGACCGTGCCCGACACCGTGCCGCCGATCAGGGTTGCGCCGGAGGGGGGGTAGGGGATGTTGTTGGAATTGTCCAGGTAGCCGAACGCCCACTGGAGGTACGACGCGCCGTTGCTCTGGCCGTAGCCGACCACCGGGTTCGGCGACCCAGAGACCGTGCCCACGTTGCAAGTCCCCCCAGGGACCTCGGTCATTCCGGATTGCTGATACCAACTCCCGGTAGTGTTCGAGATAGTGTTCGCCCACGCGACCGGCGCGGCCACCGCGAGCACGGCGAGCGCCGCACCCACGCCGATCACCGCCCGTCGCCACCAGGCCATACGGTCACCCGCCATCATTGTGCCCCCCCTCGTCGGGATCCACTAATACGGCGCTTTTCTTGCATCCGTCATTCTCCATAATGGACGCGGCCGCCAACGCCACCACATCCTCGCCAAAATGCACCACAGAGCCGATGAGTAGAAGCAGGTACAAGAACACCCCGGACAGAAAGGCGGCTTGGAGATAACCCACAGAAATCACCTCCTGAAATCACCCGAGTCGCCTATTCTCTTGTTCCCAGCAAGGATCAACAATCGGAGGGTCAGATGCACCCCGAAGGCGCACACAATGCCCAGAGCAAACACTAAGAAGAACGCCACCTTGTCCCACTCCCGTATTGATCGGTTTCTTGCGGCAAGGCAGCCTACAGCGTCCTGTGTTCCTCTCGGTGCCACCCATGGCGCACCGCGACCCATGCGCCTACCGCACCCAGCCCCACCAGCGCCACCGCCCCAGCAGCCCACTCATCCCGGTGCTGGGCACGATGCTCTGCGCGCTGCCGCCGATAGGCCGCCACACGCGGATCCGTGCAGGGCAGCACCCACGCATTGCCATGCACCATCGCCCCGCAGGCGCCCACCGGCACCCGGATGCCGCGCCAGACGTACGTCGGCTCCGCCTGCCGCAGCGGCCGACCACTGGACGCCGCGACGACGGCGTGATGGCCAGTGGCCGCGCGGCCCTTGGCTACGCCTGCCTTCCCTGCCGTTGAGGGACCAGCGAACCCCGGAAATATCCAGGCCGCATTCGCCATCGGCGCCGTCCCCGCAACGAGCACCAACCCGCACAGCGGCCCCGCCACCGCCATACCGATCGACCTCGCCCACCCCACGCGCCCCGCCCCCTTTCCCGTCAGTCCGGGATACAGCCGCCCCGTCGCCGACGTGCGGCCACCCGCCGCTCAATCCGCGCCAAGTCTCCGTCCCACCACACCCGTCGGCACCGAGCGCACCCCTCGCGCCCCCACTCCGCGATCAAGGCGACGCCCCAGAACGTCCGTTGTCGCCACAATGCGTACGTCCAAAGGCCGCTTGGCCGTTGCGCGCTCCACCGGCGCATCACCGCTCACCACCCCGGTCCCGGACTGTACCCAGGCAACACGAAAAGGACGGTCCCAAGGCCGCCCCACGTGCTTCGCGCTCTTGTTCATGTCGATCAAGGGCTTATCGGATACATCGGCTCACATCCCGGCTGCCGAAGCCCGACTTCGCATACGGGGTCCGGTCTCAGCGGTTCCCCGCCGCAACACGATACACGGACTCCAACTGCAACCTGCGGTGCTCAACCACGACGCTTGGATTGCAAGCACGGGGAGAACGCAAAAACAGCCGCCCCCCCCCATACTACTGGTTCTCACCCGACGGCTCGGCGGACCGGAAGCGGAGCGCAAACCACAGGTCCGAGACGCGCACGCAGCCCTGAGCAACCCGAAGGACCGTCGCCGCCACGCCCGCCAACCCGTCGCACCGGGCCAGCAGCATCCCCTGGCACCATTCAAGGCCCTGGGTTGTGCACACATCGCTTGCCAGCGCCAGAAACCGCGGCGTCTCACGCTCGTTCACCGTTTGCATACGCAGCCACCTGAGTGTTTCACCGAGGTCGCTGACCATCAGTTGCTGGTCGCACGCCATCACGTACACATCTATGCTGTCCCCGTCCGGAAACAAGAACGGCGTTCGGACCCGTGTGCGATTCCCGCTGGGCTCACACTCAAACAGATGGCCGAGTCCACTCTGAATGGCGTCGCAGACCACGGCATCGTTCACGCGTGCCCCCTCCCGTTCCCTAATGACTGTACCCAGGTACGCAAAACGGCGGCCGCCCTCCCGTTGCCAGGAGTGCCGCCGCCGCCTTGTGCCGCCGTGAACCGACCCCGATCAACCGCCGGTGATGATGCGCGCCGCCTCGGCTTGGTCCTTAGCGCGGATGATCCCCCGAAGCCAGGTCGAAAGCACGTCCCCGTCCTTCTCCGCCGACACCGCCTGACAGACCGCCTCTGGCACGACATCAAACCGCACCTTGAACGCATCCAGCACATCGGCTTGACGACCCTCGATTCGACCTTCAGCCTCGCCCACAGTCCGGCCCTCAGCCCGGCCCTCAGCCCGCCCCTTCTCTCTTCCCATTGCTTCCAGGTCCTCGAACAGATTCGGGGTGATTGCCATCTCACGCAACACCTCCAGCACTCGCACCTGCTCCACGGGCGACACCCGAGACGCCCGAAAGTACGCCAAGGCACCCATCGCCGCTAGAATATCCAATCGCAACGCAGGTTCCAACGGCTCCAGTACCGGCACGGCCGCCGCGATCAACTCCGGCATCGGTAAACGCACGCGCATCAACGGCAACAGCGCCAAGAGCACCGCGTCTTCGGGTGAGACGTGCCCGCCGGAGTATGCCGCCAGCAACTGGTCGCCCTCTTGCTCGCTCAGGAGCACCTGGCGAGCGCCAAACACCACGTCGCCTGCGACCAGACGCACGGGCGTCCGCCGCATGCCCCACAGGATCACCGTGTGCACGTCCCGATCCGGATACCGGTCTGCCACCGCCAGGTGGTAGCGGATCCAACGCGCCACCTGCTCTTGGCCGCCGCTGAACTGGAACTCCAGGTGCCAGATGCTGCCGTCTTCGGCCTCCAACAGCGCATCCGTTTCCTCGGCGGCCGTCTGCACCGTCGGGACGACGCTATCCAACGCCCGCACCAGCCGCGGCGCGTCGGTGGCCACCAAGGACCGCAGGGAGCCTCCCCGAGCCAGGATGGAGAACACCAACCGCAGCACGTGGTCCTTCGTTTCCCGCGACGGCAACGGTTCTGGCATGCAAACAGTCCCTTCCCGATCACTCACAGCCCAGCGATCACCTTCAGGCCCGTGCTCTCGGCCGCCAACGCCTTGGTCGAACCCGCATACGCGCGTTCCGCCCGCAGCACCCCTACCACCGCCGCCGTCAACGAAACCCCCGATGCGTTGAGGGCTCCGACCCGCAATCCAGCCACCGGCCCCAGATGTACCGGTCCCACCGGAACCAGCGTCCCGTCCGGCCCGCCTCGCACCGCGTTGAGCGACGCCGGAGACGCAACCCCCAGGACAATCCCTGTTGGCTTGCCGCCCGCAAACACCTGCCCGCTGGGGCGTACCTCCGCATGGCTCGCGCCCGCCGGCAGCACCACCGGCTTGCCCGTGCTATTCAACACCCGTAACCCTCCGACGGTTACCAGATGCCCACCCGGACTCCAGTGAAAGGCGCCGCTACGCGTAAGCCCGGTTCCGCCGCCGGGCAGGGCGACGGCAAAGAACCCCGCGCCGGTCAACGCCACATCACTTGGATTGCCCGTCTCCACGATCCCGCCAGACTCCCACCGACCCACCGCGGCGAGGGTCGCACCCGATCCCACGCTGCCCGGCAGCCCGGCCGGCGGCATGGCGCGCACCGGCCCTTCAGCCACCAAGGGATGCTCCACCACAAAACCCGCCGTCTGCGCGTTGGCCAGGTCGTTCGCCCAAACCCCGAGCGCACGCTGAGCCGTAGACAGCCCACTGGCGGTCGCGGCCAATCCCTCCACCGATCACCACTCCTGCCTATCCAACCTGCGTTTCCACCTGCTGCGCCGCGGTGTTTTCAGCCTGCACCGCTTGGGCATCCGCCTGCAGGGTGCGCTGGGACGCGATCAGGTCCGCCGTCGTGACGCTCAGACTGACATTGCTGCCCACGACGGCGGCCGGCAACACGCGCCCACCCGCAGCCACCACCGCCGCACCCGCATACAGCCCCTGACCGGCCGGTCGGGGGGCGGCGACGGTATACAGCGCCAGGTGGCCGACCACCCGGCCCGAGGCAGCCACCAGAGATCCATCCGCCTGTACACGGGTACCGGCGGGCACGGTCAAAGGACGTCCACCCACACCAAGCACCGGCAGACCACTCGGTGTCACCACCACCCCCGCCGCGGTGCGCGTGAATGCACCCACGCGGGTGTAGCGCACCCCGGCCGGCGTCTGCACCGCAAAGTAGGTGTTCGGCGTCACCGGAGCGGCGGCGAGCGCATCCTGCGTCTGGCGGGGGGCGCCCGCGACCGTATCCAAAGCGGTGCCGCCGGCCACGCCCCACGGCACTCGACCAAGGGGCACCGCACCGCCAGGTCCCGTGGCCACAACGCCCGCGGGCCGCCAGGGCGCCTCCATCGGGACCAGGGCCTCAAACCCCGGCGTCTCCGTGTTGGCCGTATCATGGGCCAGAACCTGTTCGCCACGGTAGGCGGCGGCGAGACCGGATCCAGCGGCATACAGACCGGTGAGCACCGACTGTCGACTCCTTTCTCAGCCCAGAATGCAGGCGAACTGGGCGCAGGCGTGCACCACCCCTTCGCCGTCCTGGCGGTAGGCCAGCATGACCGGCGCCTCACACACAAATCCCTGCCGCGCCAGCAAGTGCCGCATGGCCGCATTCTCCACGTCGCAGATGGCAACCAGCCGGCGCACGCCGACTCCCCCCGCCCACGCTTTGAGCGTGCCGACCAGGGCGGAACCCACCCCCATGCGCTGGTGGTCCGGCGCTACCGAGACGGCCAGTTGCGCGGTGTGCTCGAATCCCGTAGCCGCGTTGCGCACCGCCATCGCGTGCCCCACAACCGAGCCGTGGGCCATAGCCACCAGGTGCCTGCCGATCCGGTCGTCTGCCGCACATGCCGCCACGCCCGACCGAAGGTCGTCACGGTCCAACGCAATACCGTGACTCAACGCGACCGCACTGATCGCGGCCACTTCGCCCACCCGCGCCCGCCGCACTTCCACCCCAGACAGAACCACACCCGAGGCCGCAAGCATTCCGGTCACGCTCACACGAAAACCCCCTTCAACCAAAAGAAAAGCCCGCCAGCTTTGGACTGCTGGCGGGCCGATCGGACCTATCCGCCGCTGCTGGACTTGCCGCCGCTCTTGGCCAGCATTCCAGACAGGATCCCTGACTGGGACTGCTGCGCCACAAGGGCCTGCACCAATGCCGTCCAATCCTGCTGCGCCTGCTGTCGCGCGAAGGTGATCGCCTCGTTGGCCGCCGACAGCGGGTCGCTGATCTGCTGCTGCACCTGCGTCTGCTGCTGCTGCAGGCTCTGGATACGCTGTTGCAGGGCGCCGGTCGTGCCCGCATACTCGTTCGCAATGTTGGCCATCGTCGTCGCGATACCGGAAGATCCACCAAGCAGGGACGCCACCGCGCCTGGATCGCTCGCCAGGGCCGATGAAAACGCCGTGTCACTGAGTGCCGCTTTGAGCTTGGTCGGACTGCCGACCGGCGCGGAAAGCGTCAGTCCCACCTGACTGCCGCTTTGGTAGCCGCCCGGCTGGGATGGCTGGTAGGTGCCCATCGCCTGTTCGACCCCGGAGACGATTCCCTGCAACGTCGCACTGCCTTCCAGCAACCCTCCCTTGCCGCCCAGAGACTGCGCATCCGAAAGGAGCTGGTTGACCGCGGACACCAGGGACGCGACACCGCTTTGGACCGCCTTGGTGTTCTGGGTCACCGTCAACGTCGCGCCCGCCGTACCGGTCAGGGTGAAGGTCACGCCAGGAATGGTGCTCGCGTCGGTGTTCGACCCGCCCTTGGTCACCGACACCCCATTGACGCTGTACTGCGCATAGCGATAGGCCTGGACGATGTTCGGGGTGCCCGACGAGGACGCGACCCCAAGGTGCGCCAGGATCCCGTTGGGATCGGAGAAAGGGAGCGGACCCGCCTTGTCCCCTTGGATCGACAGCACGTAGCCCCCGCCGGACGGCTCCATGACCGATGCGGTGACACCCGCGCCCGCCGCGTTGATGGCCGTTGCAATGTCCTGGAGCGTCGACGACGAGGACACGGAGATCGACTTGCCTTGGATGCTGAAGGTCCCAGCCAGCCCCAAACCCGTCGTCGCACTGCTTTGACTGGCCGAGTTCACAATTTCGTCTTGCGCGAGTACCACCGCGGTCTTCCCCGACGCCGGCCCGATCGTGTACACGCCCGGACTGCCCGCGACCCCGTGCGTGGTTGTCGCCTGCACCTGGCTTGTGGCGCTGGATTGCACCGCGATCTTTCCATACACGGGCGTGCCCGTCGCGGGACTCTGTTCCAAGGCCTGCGCCGCGCTGTTCACCGCCGCCAGGTCGTTTTGAATCGTCTGCCAGGCCGACACCTGCTTGCCAAGTGTCTGGTTCTGGGTCGAAAGCTGCGCCAACCCCGCTTCAGCCATCGTCACCGGCACCTGCATCGCCTTTTGGTAGGCCGTCGCGTTGAAGTTCGGCAGCAACATCCCAAGCAGTGCCGGGTTGGTGTACGCGCCCGAAGCAGCTCCGATCCCCGATACGCCTCCCATCACGCACCACCCCCCGCCTGCCGCGCCTCCCGTAGAAAGTCCGCCAATGCGCGGCACCGCTGCGCCAAAGCCGTCCAGGATGCGTCCGCGCCGCCCGGAAACAAACACAACCGGTCTGCGGCGCGAACAATGGCCTCCACCTGTTCCTTGGCTGCCTCCTTACCCGGCCCGTCCGGCCAGAGGCGGATCCACGCGCACACGTGATACACCGTCGCGCGGATTCGATCCGGCTCTCGGTGGGAAAGCGCAAACACCGCCGCCCGCTCCAAGAGTTCCTCGCCGACCTGGATCGGTGGCGTATTCGCGTCCTGCAACTGCCCGTACGCATTCACGGCCACGACGATAAGACCCCTTTCAAACGCGGAGGGGGACGGTCACCCGTCCCCCTTTCCGCCCGCCGCTTCTTTGGATGGTGACTACGGCAGCAACTTGAGCAGGGCCGCCGGAGTCTGGTTGGCCGTCGACAGCATCGCCACGCCCGCCTGCTGCAGCACCTGCTGCTGCGCCAGCTTGGCGGACGCCTGCGCCACGTTCACGTCGATGATCCCGGCCTGGGCCCCCTGGAGGTTCTGCTGGCTGGTCTGCAGGTCCTGGGACGCCTGGTTGAGTCGGTCCATCAGTGAGCCGACCTGGGCCCGCTCGCTGGACACCTGCGTCAACGCCGCCTGGATCGCCGTCTGCGCCTTGGTCGCCGAGGAGTAGCTCATCACCGACATCCCGGCGTAAACCACCGCCTTTTGGTTCACCGTGCCGCCCGCGCCGTTGGCAACGTTGCCGCTGTTGTAGCTCACCGTGAAGTGGTTGGACACCGGCGCGCTCAGCGTGGCCGAGGTCAACGTGTTCTGGAACGCCCCGGCATTGAACGTGACCCCGACCGCCTCGCCGCTGTTCGGATTGCCGACCGACAGCTGCTGCTGCGCGTTGGCCGACCCCAGCACCGTCACCGGGTTGCCATACGCCGAGCCCGTCGCCCGGTTCACCAGTTCCAGCGAGGTCGAAGCCGGCGTCAGGTTCATGGTGTACGTGTCCGTGGCGCTCGCGGTCGAGTTGGCGGTAATGTCTGCGCTCGTCAGCGTCACCCCGGTGCTGCCCAGCACGTAGTTGCCGCTGCTGTTGGCCGTCACGGTGGTGTAGGACGAACCGCCATCGGTGGAATACGACACCGAGCCCAGCGTCGAGCTGCTGTTGGTCGCAACCTTCACCATCACCTGCTGGCTGGTCGTACCCGAGTACAGCACGCCGCCCGCGGCGATCTTCCCCTCGCCACTCGTCGAGGTCGTAGCCGACGGGTTGATCGAAGACGCGCTACCGGGCGTCGCCGCGCCGCTGGCCGCCACCGCGATGCCGTTGACCGTCGCCTCCTGGGCCGCGCTGATCGTGACGCTGTAGTTGGTGTCTGTCAGGTTGTTGCTGCCGTACGGGTTGGTGGTGCTGGACCCGCCGTACACCGAAAGGCCGCTGAGGCCGTTTGTCGCCGCACCCGAAGTCGAGTTGAATGCCGCCGAGGAGATCTGCTTACCCGCCACGCCCAGACTCGTCGCATCCACCGCGCCCAACTGGAAGGCGATCTCCTGGCCCGGATTGGCCCCGATCGCCAGGTTCACGTTGCCGAGCACGCCGTCCAGGAGGTTTTTGGTGTTGAAGGCCGTCTGGTTGGTGATGCTGTTGATCTCCTTGGTGTACTGGTTCATTTGCGACTGGATGGAGCCACGATCCACCCCGACATTCGTGCTGTTGGCCGACTGGGTGGCCAGGCTGTACATCGACTGCAGGATGTTCTGGATCTGGCTCAGCGCCCCGTCGGCGGTTTGCAGGAAGCTGGTGCCCGCGCCCGCGTTCTGGTACGCCTGCTGCATCCCGTCGATCTGGGACTGCATCTGCTGGCTGATGGCCAGCCCCGCCGGATTGGCCGCCGCCGAGGTAATTGAGTAGCCGCTGGACAACTGCGCCAGGGTGTTGTTGAGCTTCGACGAGGTTCCCTGCAAATAGCCCGCTGCCTGCGCCGCTCCCAGGTTCGCATTGACGTACATCCGAATCCCCCCTCCAAGGTCGGGCCTGTCAAACCCGCCACCCCGTTATCGGTCCTCCTCACACGCCGTAGAAGGGGCGGACGGCAATCCTATGGCAACAGTTTGAGCAGGGCCGCCGGGGTCTGGTCGGCCGTCGCCACCATCGCTACCCCCGCCTGCTGCAGCACCTGCTGCTGCGCCAGCTTGGCGGACGCTTGTGCCACGTTCGCGTTGTTGATCCCGGCCTGCGCCCCCCGCAGGTTCTGGCGGCCCGTCTGTACGTCCTGGGCTGCCTGCCGCAATCGGTCCATCAGCGACCCGACCTGGGCTCGCTCGCTGGATACCTGCGTCAACGCCGCCTGGATGGCCTCTTGCGCCTTGCTTGCCGAGGAGTAGCTCATCACCGACAGTCCCGTCAGCGCCACGGCCGCCTGGGAGACCGTGCCCCCCGCACCGCGCGCGGCCTGCCCCTCCTTGTACGACACAGCGAAGTCGTTTTGTATTGGCGTGCTCAAAGCCCCCGTCGTCGCATTGAACGTCGCCCCGGCCCCGTCTATCCCGTAGAACACCGCCAGGAAGACATCCGTGGAATTGAAAAGGACGGACACCGCGTGCCCGCTGGTCGGATCCCCGACCAAGGTGGATTGCGTGGGGTTCGCGGGGAGCCCGGTCCTCGTGACGGCTTTCCCGTACGCGGTGCCCGTGTTTGTGTTGACCAACTGCAAGGAAACGGATGCTGGCTTCAGGTTGAGCGTGTATGTGTCGGTTGCGCCTCTTGTCGCGTTGGGCGTAATGTCTGCCCCATTGAGGTAGACTCCGGTGCTTCCCAGCGGACCTACATAGGAGCCGCTGACATACGCCGACGAGTACGATGCCCCTCCATTTGTAGAATACGACACCGCGCCCAGTGCCCCTGTGCTGTTGGTGGCCACCTTCACCAGGATCTGCTGTGCCGTCGAGCCCGTGTACCGCACACCCCCGGCGGCAATCCCCCCTGCGGTCGTTGGCGCCGTCGACGACGACGGATCCAGTGCGGCTGTACTGCCTGTTACTGAAATCGGCGCTCCGTTGAGCATTGGCTCCTGGGCCGCGCTGACCGTGACGCTGTAGTTGGTGTCTGTCAGGTTGTTGCTGCCGTACGGGTTGGTGGTGCTGGACTCGCCGTACAACGCAAGCTCGCTCAATCCGTTAGCGTTCGCGACAGAAGGTGAGCCAAACGCCGCCGATGAGACCTGCTTACCCGCCACGCCCAGACTCGTCGCGTCCACCGCGCCCAACTGGAAGGCGATCTCCTGGCCCGGATTGGCCCCGATCGCCAGGTTGACGTTGCCAAGTACGCCGTCTAGGAGGTTTTTGGTGTTGAAGGCCGTCTGGTTCGTGATGCTGTTGATCTCCTTGGTGTACTGGTTCATTTGCGACTGGATGGAGCTGCGGTCCACCCCGACATTCGTGCTGCTGGCCGACCGGGTAGCCAGGCTGTACATCGACTGCAGGATGTCTTGGATCTGGCTCAGCGCCCCGTCGGCGGTCTGCAGGAAGCTGGTGTCCGCGCCCGCGTTCTGGTACGCCTGCTGCATCCCGTCGATCTGGGTCTGCATTTGCTGGCTGATGGCCAGCCGCGCCGGGTTAGCGGCCGCGCTGGTGATCGAATAGCCGCTGGACAACTGTGCCAGGGTGTTGTTGAGCTTCGACGAGGTTCCCTGCAAATAACCCGCTGCCTGCGCCGCTCCCAGGTTCGAGCTAACATACATCCCCCTTGCTCCTTCTTGGCTATGCCAGATCGCGGTATCCCCGTTGTCGTCCCCTCGGAACCGTGTAAGAGAACGGCTACAGGAACGTGAACAGGCTCTGCGGCAACGCCTTGGAGGTCACCAAAAGCGATGCCTGCAACCCCTGGGCCGCCTCGCTGTAGGCGACAGACTCCTTGGCCACGTTCGTATCCTCCAGGGATGCTTGTTGCTGCTGGAGCGTCTGGGCCTGGCCCTGCAAGGTCTGCTTCTGTAACGCCAACCCCTGCTGGACCGCGCCCACCTGCCCCTGGGTCGCGGCCACGGACCTGAGCGCCGTGTCCAGCGCGTGCAGATCCGAACCGTTGAGCGCACCCTGCCAGCCCAGACCGGAAAGAATGCCCGAGCTGTCCGTAGTCGACACCCCCGACGTGCTGTCAGACCGCACCGACAGGGCGTAGCCGCCCGAGGTTGTCACCACACTGGCGCTCACACCCGCCCCGGCCGCGTTGATCCCGCTGGCCAACCCGGTCAACGACTCGCCAGCGGAAACGGTGACCGTCTTGCCATTGATGGAAAACGACCCCGACTTCCCCAGCGCCGCCGTCGCACTTGCCTTGGATGCCGTCTGGTAACGCGGATGCAGCAGATCGGCCTGGACCTGGGCCACCGCGTGCAACACGGGCGCCAGTACCGTGCCGGCCACGCTGGGCGTGACCACCATACCCGGCGCCACCTCAAATGAAACCTTGCCCGTATCCCCGGCATAGCTCGCCGTCTGCGAGGCAAACGGAGCCGTCGACACCTTCTGGCCCGCGAACAGATACAGCCCCTCGAAGCGACTGTTGGCCACCTGCAGAAGCTGCTGGCCGAGTTGCCCGACGACGCCGGCTGTGGCGGTCCGTTCCGCCGCCGTCAGGGTGCTGCTCGCACCCGAAAGGGCGTCTTGCCGCACCTGCTGCAAGAGGTCTACCGCCTGTTGCAGCGCGGTGCCCGTGGCCTGGGACCAGGCGGTCGCCGCCCGGCCCGCCCCCTGGTACCGTACCTGGGCCGCCTGTGCGGCATTGAGCACCTCGGCTGACCCGGCCGCCGCCGGATGCCCGCTGGGATGCGTGAAGCGTCGGCCGGATGCCAGTTGCGCCGCCGCCTGTGCCTGCTTGGTTTGGGCCGCCTGGATATCCGTCAACAGCCCCGCCGCCATCGCCGTCCCTGTGATCACGCCTCCACCCCCTTACGCGCCCGCCATCGCCGTCCCTGTGATCACGCCTCCACCCCCTTACGCGCCCGCCATCGCCTGCATGAGGCTGTTGAGCAGTTGGCCCTGTGTCTGCACGTAGACCGCCGCCGCCTGATAGGACCGCTGCGCCTCGGTCATGGCCACGGCCTGCGTGTTCAGCGACGCACCCCACGCGGACTGACCAAGGGCGCGCAGACTCGCGAGCTGCTGACTGCTTGCGGACTGTGCCTCCTGTGCCTGCTGTACACCGCTGCCGACGGCCGACACGTAGCCCGCCAACTGCTGCGCGATGCTGCCCGACCCCGTGCCCCCCAGATCCGCGATGGCCTGGGCATTCGCGCCGTCCCCCTCAGCCCCGGTGGCCGAGGCCGCAAGCCCGCCGGTCGTCATCGCGCTGCTCACCCTCATGGTGGCGGCGCTACTGCCGGCAAACTGGTCCTGGCCCGCATGGCCGCTGAGGTCGTAACCCTGCGCTTGGGCGCTGTTGACGCGCCCGATGACCGTCTTGGCCAGGGCATTCAGGTTCGACAGATACCCCGTCAACGACGCGGCGGCCGACTGCTGCCCGCCGATCGATCCGCCCACAACCGAGCCGCCGCCGGACCAGCGCAAAACACCGGCCGTAAGGGTCAGAGACGCCGCCTGCCCGGCCGCCGAAAGCACCTGCGTGCCCCCGTTGTACAGCACCAACGTACCGTTGGATTGTCGCTGGCTCTGCACCCCGACCAGCGCTGCCAACTGCTCGACCAAGCCCGACTGCTGGTTTTCCAATGCGTTGCGGCCCAGACCGGCCGGCGCCCCGCCGATGCGGCGGTTGAGGCTCGCAATCTGTGTCAGTAGCCCACCGGCCTGAGTGACGGCCGCGGCCTGCTCCGATCCCACCTGCTGGCGTAGGCGCGTCAACTGCAGGGCGGCGCTGCGAAATCGCGACGCCACCCCACTCGCGGTGCTGAGCACCTGCTGACGCGCCGGCACACTGGTCGGATCGTTGGCCACCGACTGCCACGCGGACCAAAGACCGCTCAACGCCGTGCCGAACCCGGCGCCCGACGGACCAGGGAAGATGTTCTGCGCCTCGGATAGCACCCCAGCCTTGGCCGCCGCCGCCCCCTGCGAGCCGATCCCCGAAAGGATTGCCTGCTGAAGCGGCGGGTCCGAGGCCCGTTGGATCTGGGATGCCGCCACCCCTCCGCCTTCCTGCTGCGAAAGCGTCACATCCTGACGCCGATACCCAGGCGTCGACGCGTTGGCCACGTTGGATCCCACGGCGGCCATCAGCCGCTCATCTGCCTGCAGGGCGCTCGACCCGATCCCCAGGTTTCCAAAGGCCCCTCCCAAGCGGTATCAGCCCCCTTCCGGCTTCAGTCGGCGCGATGCCGCCTGTGCACCATGGCCTGCGCAATACGCCCCGGATCCGGACGGTACCGCCCGGCGGCCACCGCCTCCGCCAGATCCACCAGGTGGCGTTCGCGCTTGGACGGAGGCACCTTGAAGCCACTCGGCGGCGCTGCGGACATCGGCACGCGCCCCGCCGGTCCGATCGCATCCACCACCACCGCCACCCCCTCACGACACCACTGCGTTATCGGCGCCGAGTCGCACCCTCAGAAGGGCTGCCGCCCGACGCAGGATTTGCCCCACCCGTTCCTGGCTCACGTCCACGACCCGCCCGATCTCCGATTGCGACAGGCCCTCGCAGTAGTACAGCCCCAGGATCTGCTGCCATCGCTCCGGCAACCGCCCAATCTCCGCCGCCAGCCGCTGGCTCGTCAGTGCCCGTTCCGCTATCTCCGCCGGCCCCTCCGCGCCATCAGCCAGCCATTCCAGCGCCGGGGCGCCATCCACCTCGGCCGCATCCAGCGCGTCCACCGAGCCGTACGCCGCGCCGGCCGATGTCCGCCAGAAACGCATCTCACGTTCGCGCACATCCTGCATCGCGCCGCGTACCCGCCACTGCGCAAAGGTCCGAAACTGCACCCCGCGCTGCGCGTCAAACCGCTGCGCACACCGCCACAGCGCCTCCATGCCCACCGCGTACAGCAGGTCTTCGGCCACCATGCCACCCGCCTGCTCACGCGCCAAAGCGCGGACCCACGGCTCGTTGGCCGTGGCCACCTGGCCAAATGGTTCAACCACTTGCGATGTCTCCTGTTGGCTCGCTGGATTGGTGGACTGGCAAGGATAAGAGCGACCGCTACGCCGAAACCGTGGCCATGTCGCCTTCCACCTGCGCCACCGGAAGAATTTCCACCGTCTCGGGGACCTCCGCCGTGCTCAGTACCGCCAGACGCGCCCAGGCCCGACGCGTGAACAGCCGCACCCGCGCCCGGATCTCCGGCGCGCACAGAAGCACGCACGGCCCGTCACGCAACGCCGCCGTCATGGCCTGCGCCAACGCCCGGCGAAACGACAGCACGAACCCGGCCTCCGGCGCCCCGCCCTGAACCTGGCGGGCAATCTCCACCTCCAACACCGGGTCCAGCAGTACACACCGCAACCGCCCTCCGGACAGCGCCGGCCGCACCAGCGCGCCCCGTAGCACGTCCCTGGCCAGCGCCTGACGCACCCACTCCACCAACGTGTCCGGGTCCCGGCCCCCTTCTCGCGCCGCCCCTTCCGCCATCGCCTCCAGGATGCGCGATACCCCCCGGATGCTGACCCCCTCGGCCAACAGCCCCTGCAACACACGCTGTACCTGCCACACCTGCAAAACACTGGGCACAAGATCGTCCACCAACGACGCCGACCGTGACCGCGCCCGCTCCAACACCGCCTTGCACGCCGCCCGATCCAACAACTCCGCGGCCTGTCGCCGACACACCTCCCCAAAATGGGTCGCCAATACCGTCGCGGGCTCCACAACCTGATAGCCGGCCCGCGTCGCACGAACCCGCTCACTTTCAGGCACCCACAGCGCCGGCACCCCAAACGTGGGATCCGTCGTCGCCTCCCCCGCCAGCGGCTCACTGACGGCCCCGGTCTCGAGCAGCAATACCTGACTTAGCCGCAGCGACCCCGGACCGGCGTCCGAACCCCGCACCGCGATCCGATAGTCCTGCGGCTCCAACTCGTGGTCTTGCACCAACTCCGGCTCCGGCACCAAGAGCCCGAGTTGCTCCGCCAACTCTCGGCGCGCCACTCGCAGGTGGCCCATCAACGGACCCAGCACCAGCGCCGTCAACGCATCGCCATAACGGATCGCAACTAGGGCCGGCTCCACCACCTGTACCGCCGTGTCCTGTGTTACCTGGACCTGCTGAGCTGCGCTCTGCTCTTGATCCGCCACCACACGCAGCCGCCGCCGTTCGTACCACATCCCACCAAGCAAACACCCTGAAACCACCAGAAACGGCAGGTGCGGCAACCCCGGCACAACCCCCAGGACCCCCAACGCCAACGCCCCGCCCAATAGCGCCCGCGGATTCAACACCTGACCCGCTAACGCATCGCTCAGGCTCACGTCGCCCGCCGCGCGCGTCACCACCACCCCGGCCGCGATGCTCAAAAGCAGCGCCGGCACTTGCGTCACCAGACCGTCTCCCACCGTCAGCAGCGCGTACGTCGAAAGCGCCTGACCGACCGGCATGTGCCGCTGCAGCATCCCAATCAACAGGCCGCCGACGATGTTCACCAGCACGATCAGAATGCCGGCGATGGCGTCCCCCCGTACGAACTTGCTCGCGCCGTCCATCGCCCCGTAAAAGTCCGCCTCCTGCTCAATGCTCCGCCGCCGATGGCGGGCCGCTTCCTCATTCAACAGGCCCGCATTCAGATCCGCGTCAATGGCCATTTGCTTACCAGGCATCGCATCCAGCGTGAACCGGGCCGCTACTTCAGCCACACGCTCCGACCCACGCGTTACCACCACAAACTGCACAATGATCAGGATCACGAAGGTCACAAACCCCACCACCGGGTTTGACCCCATCAGGAATCGCCCAAAGGCGGCAATGACCGGACCCGCATTCGCCTTCAACAGGATCAACCGGGTGGCCGACACATTCAGCGCCAAGCGAAACAACGTCGTAAACAGCAACAGCGAGGGAAAGGCGCTGGTTTCCAGCACGTCCCGGCTGTACAGAACGGCCAGCAATACCACCAGGGCGATGGAAAGGTTCACCGTCTGCAAGAGCGCCAGCACCAAAGGCGGCAGCGGCACCAACAGCACCGCCACCAACAGCACGACGCCGACGCCCAGAGCCGCATCCCGGTTGAGCCGCAAGACACCTCCCCCTTTCTATGTCCCTAACCGCCTGTATACATAGACACACTGAACCCTGAGCGCCTGTGGTGCTCAGCCCTTATGTTCACCCGACCACTCGGCCCCGCATCGCCCAGGCCACCACCACCGCCACCGCCTGATAGAGGGCCGCCGGAATCGGCTGGCCCACCCTGGCCACCGGATACAACGATCGCGCCAACGCCGGTTCCTCCCGTACCGGCACCCCCGCGGCAAACGCCGCATCCCGGATCCGTAGCGCAAAAGCATCCACGCCCTTGGCCAGCACCACCGGCGCCAGGTCCGACCCCGGCCGGTACCGCAGGGCAATCGCGTAGTGCTCCGGATTGGCGACCACCACCGTCGCGTCCGCCACATCCAGCAACTGCCGCCGCCGCACCAGCGCCATGTGCATCCGACGCCGCCGCATCCGAAGCTGCGGATCGCCCTCCGTCTGTTTCCGCTCCTCCCGCGCCTCCGCGTGCGTCATCCGTATCGACTGCCCAAACTGCCACTGCCGAAACACCGCTTCCGCCATCCCGACCACCGCCAATAGCACGCCGCCCCGCCACAGCACCGCCCACAGTGCCGCCGCCACCGCGGCCACCGCGCCGGATGGATTCCCCAACAGACCAGGGCTGGCCCGGATTAGGGTCCATACCGGCCCAATGGCGACCGCCGTCACTCCAAGCGCCGTCAGCAGCGATCGGCCAAAGCGCGCCATCCCCTCCGCACCGAACTGCTGGCGCAAGGTGTTCACTGGGTTCGGCACGTTCGGCCGTAGCGCGCTCCACGGCAGCCGCCCGCCCGTCAGTGCCACCCCGCAGAGCACCGATGCCCCCGCGGCAACCGCCGCCGGCCAGAGCACGGCCGCCCGCAACGTGCGCAATACCAGCGGTTCGGTTACCAATCCCCCCCCGAAGCCGACACGCGCCAAAGCCGTCACCGCGACCGCCGCCCGCGGCCCAAAGCTGCCCATCCCAATCGCCAACGCCAAGAGCCCCAGCGACGCGGACAGACTGTTGGCCCCAGCTCGTTGCCCCGATTCGGCCGCCTGCTGCTTACGACGCGGGCTGGCCGGAAGTACACGCTCGCCCGACGTGCTCACGGCAACACCGCCGACGCCACCACGCGCGCCACACTCGCCAATGCCGCCGCCAACGGCCCCGACAGTACCAACAGCAGGACCGCAAACATCGCCAACTGCAACGGCAAGGACACCGTGAGCAGGTTCGCCTGGGGCATCGCCCGGCCGAGTAACCCCACCACCAGTAGCGCGGCCAACTCCGCCCCGACCACCGGACCCGCCACTCCGACCGCGAGCCCCAACGACCGCACCAAGAGCGCCGTGATTCTCGGCAGTGACGCCCCGACCAGACCCAACGCCGGATCACCCAAGGGCCACACCCCAAAGCTGCGGTGCAGCGCGGCCAGCACGACCGCGATCCCGCCGCTTCCATACAGCAACGCCAGGGTGCCAATGCTCAGCAGGTTTCCGACCGCCGGCACCGGAACCGCCACGGGCGAGATCGCCTCGGCCGCCGACACCCCGGCCACCACGCCCGCCATTTGACCGCTCAACATTGCCGTCGCGTAGAGCACGCGGGCTCCATACGCCATCAACATGCCCAGCACCAGATTCCCGACCGCGACCAGCGCCAGGCCCGCCACCGTCGTCGGCAGCCCCCCCGGATGCACCGGCCCCACCCCCCACGCCAACGCCGCCGCCACGAACACCGAGATGGGGATCGGCACCTCGCCCGGCCCCATACCTGGCAGCCACATGAGCACCCCACTCACGCGCGCCAAGGTCAGGGCGTATGCCTCCACCACCCGCGCCCCTCCTCATCCAACTGGCGGCGTCGCGATTCCCGCAAGGACCGCATGCGTCCACGTCGCGGCGTACTGCAATGACCACAGGCCTGTGGCGCCCAACACCGCCAGGATCACCACCAGCTTGACGGCAAACCCGATCGCCGCGTCCTGCAAGTTGAAGAGCGCCTGAACGAAGCCCACAGCCAACCCGATCACTGCCGCCGCCACCAGGCAGGGACCCGCAAGCGCAAGCAGAGCCAGCGCACCGTGTCGGTACAGGTCAAACAGTGCCGCCGCGCTCACGTGTCTCCCCCCCCTATCTCACGGTCGAAATCCACGCACCAGCGACCCAACCAACAAGGGCCAGCCCCCAGAAACCAGAAACAGCAATATCTTGATCGGCGTTGATACCAACGTTGGGGGCAGCATCAACATGCCCGCCGACAGCAGGATGCTCTGAACCGCCAAATCCACCACGACAAACGGAATGTAGATCATCACCGCGATGCGGAAGGCTTCCGTCAACTCAGACACCACAAACGACGGCACCAGCACGAAAAACGGCACCGCCTTCGGCGCCGTCGGCGTCATGTGCCGCAGATGCTCAAACAGTAGCAAGTCCTTGGGATTCACCTGCGCTTCCATCCACGCACGCATCGGGACCTGTGCCGCCGCCAGCGCAGATTGCAACCCGATCTTGCCAGCCGCCATGGGCAGGTATGCCGTCGCGTACACCGCGTGCAACACCGGCGCCATCACGATTCCGGTCAGAAACAACGCCAGTCCGCTCAGTACCGCGTTGGGCAGGGCCGTGCCGACAGCCAGGGCCTGCTGCAAGAACGCCAGCACCACCGCAATCCGCAGATACGACGTCATCATCAGAAGGATGGCCGGGGCTGCCGCCAACACCGTCAGCCCCACCAGGATCTGCACGGTGGTCGCCACGTGGTGCGGCGCGCCCAACGCAAGCGTCACATGCGCCCTCCCCTCACGGCTCCGGCTTCGATTGGCGTCGCATGCGGCGCCCACCACTGCTGCGCATGAGATGGACCACGTTTCCCTCCGAATCGTCCCGCAGGACCGTAACCGCTCCCTGGCGCGTCACCACGAGCATCAATACCCGGCCCTGGATGGCCACGGACACCACCCGCGCCCCACCGCCCAGGGCCACCACGCTTCGGACGCCTGCCGCCGGGGCCTTGCGGTACCGCTGCGCCCACCACGCCAGGGCCACCAATCCGCAAACGATCAGCAGTGTCAGGACTTCGCGCATGTGGCCTCCTCCGTTCCTTTTCCATTCCAACCAATCAGCGGGGCCGGCGGCTATTGCCACCGGCCCTACGACATACCTCCCCCAGGTTCGCCTACTGCGAGCGAGTCGATAACGCATTCCCCCTGGGGGGCGCTCGCGGGCGTTGGGAGAGAAGGGCTAATGGGTATAATAGAGGTGCAGGGAGCGGGCGGGGGAGGTGCCATTCAGGCACCCGCTCGCAAAGCGGCCCTGTAGATCTTGGGGGCCAAGGGGTGTACCCTGGCGCTGTTGCAGGACTCTCCCCATGCGTTGGGGGTTGCAAGATTCCGGTATCGTCGATACACTAGGAGGGCCGACGGTTGCAGGACTCTCCCCATGCGTTGGGGGTTGCAAGATTCCGGTATCGTCGATACACTAGGAGGGCCGACGGTTGCAGGACTCTCCCCATGCGTTGGGGGTTGCAAGATCGTAGAAACGGGTAGCGAAGACACGCTGCGCGCCGCGTTGCAGGACTCTCCCCATGCGTTGGGGGTTGCAAGCATCTGGATGTGTGGATCCCATAGGAGCGAAGGATGGGTTGCAGGACTCTCCCCATGCGTTGGGGGTTGCAAGGGCCGGTCAGTCGGCGGCTCTCCGAGCGCGCGGAGTGTTGCGGGACGTTCCTCACTCGTCGGGGGTTGTAACGCCCAGCAGTCGCGTGATGCGTACGCCGATCCGTTCCCCGATGGCCACGACCTTCCCTTCGGCTACCGCGACTCCGTTGGCCAGAAGCGTAATTGGAGTGCTGATCTCCTGATCGAGGGTGACTTCCATCTCCGGCGCCAACGCTCGCAGATCGCTCAACGTGATCCGAGTACTGCCAAGCACCGCCCGCAACTCCACACGCACCCGTGTCTCCACCCTGCCCTCCAAAGCTTCACTCCAAAGGGATCCCGTCTCCGGCATCGCCCCCGCCACCTCCCATTGCGTGATGACCTTCTGCGCCCGACCGTCCGTTGGACTGGTCCGTTCCCGGATCCGGCACTGAAGCAGATGCGCCCCTCCCACCTCCACCCGCCCCACATCCGGTGCCCCCGCCAGATCCAGGACCACACCCGGCCGTAGCGCCAGCAACTCGGCCATCGACGGTGCAGCCAAGGGCAGATACACCACCAGGTCCAACGGCACTCGATCCGCCAAAGCCGCACCCGCTGAAGCCGCTGCGGCCTCCGCCTTGGTGCGCTCTCGCAAACCCGCGCGTGAAAACGCCGTCAGGTGCGGTTCCAGTGCCGCCAGCGGCAGGCACAACACCACCGACTCACTGCCCGCCGTCGGCCACACATCCCCCCGAATCTCCATCGAGATCAACAACACCCGGTCTTCCGGCCCCGCGATCGCGCCAAACACGTTGCGGCCCGCACCCGACACATGGGGTTGGATGCCCAATGCCGGCGTCCAGGCGGCCCGCCACGTCTCCACCAGCCGATCCACAAACCGGCGCACCAACTTAAGGTCGGTCTCTGTCAGATCGGCCACTTCGACCCGCCCGTCCCCCCCCTGCAGCACATCCGTAATCGCCAGCACCAGGGGCACCGGCATCACCCACAGGGCTTCCGTATTCAGGGGGGCGACCGTACACGGAACCCGCAGTGCCCGTTCCGGCACCCGTTCGACCTCGCGATACACCGACTGTCGTATGCCAGACAGCGACACGTGCAACGGCGTGTCTCCCCCCAGCAGCAGTCCCAACTCGCGCCCCAACAAACGCGCCTGGTCTTCGTGGAGCGCCTGCATGACCCGCACAACCTCGGGATCCAGGCGGTTACCGCCCATCACATCGAGAAGCGACATCAGTCCACCACCAGCTTTGTGACGTACACATGCGCGAGCGTTGGTACCAACGGCTTGACTGCGGCCTGCACTGCCTGCGCCAAGGTCTGTTGCCCCTTCGCGCCCGCCAGCGCCGTCGCCGTCTCCCCCCGAATCACCGCCAGAACCGCGGCCTCCACCGCCGGTAGCTGGCTTTTCCACTGCTTCCCGCCGCCATGCAGCATCAGCGTCACGCTCAGATTCACGTACGCTCCCGACCCTCTGAGATTGGTGGTAATGTTCGGCAGTTGTTCCAAAACAACGGTGGGCGGATCCGCCTTCCGCCCGCCGCACCCCGCCAACACCATACCCGCCGCCACAAGCAGGGCCGCGAAAACCCACCTCACCGCGCAGCCCCCCCGTGCCTACACCTGGACCGCGGTCAACGCGTTGAGCATCAGGCTCTCAGCCGACATCGCCTGCGCATTAGCCGCATAGTCGTGCTGTACCGCGATCAGCTGGCTGAACTGCTGCGTCAACGAAACATTGCTGCCCTCCAGTGAATCGGGCGCGATGCTGCCCCGGCCGCCGCTACCTGGCACCCCGATGTTGGCCGACCCGCTTGCCGCCGACTGGCGATACACCCCCGACGTGCCCCCGCTCAGTCCCTGACTGTTGGGAAACGTCGCCATCGCCACCTGGGCCACCGGCGATGTCTGCCCGTTGCTGTAATGCACCTGTACCACGCCAGACGTGGTGACACTGATCGAAGACGGTTGACCCGAGGGATAACCGTTCTGTTTCGTCATATCCGCCGAGGTGGACGCCGCGTACTGCGTCAAGCCCGAAGCGTTCGGCGTAATCGTGACCGTCGGCGCCCCGTTGGAACCCGGCACGGTGATTGGGCCTCCTGTGCTTGACGCATACGCCCCGCTGGAGGTGAACGTCACCGTACCCGAACCCGTCGCCCCCGAAGGACTCGTCGCCGCCCAACTCCAGGCACCGCCGCTACTGGTCGGCGGCGTAAACGTCACTTGCAGATCAATCGCATTGCCCTGCGCGTCGTAAACCGTCCCCTGGACCACCACCGGGCTCGTCGCGCCCGCGTCCAGGTTGCCGCTCACGGACGCCGTGGTCGTCGCCGACGGTGCGGAGACGGCGGTCGTCGGCACCGTGATGTCCTGCAGGGTACCCGCTCCCGCCGCCGGCAGCACACCCGACTTGGCCATGTACCCCATCACCCGCTGGCCAGTGCTTGCCACCAGGCTGCCGTTGGCGCTCAGGGAAAACGCCCCGTTGCGGGTGTACTCCGGCGCCCCATGGCTATCCAACACGAAAAAGCCGTGGCCCGTGATCGCCATGTCCGTCGGGTTGCCGGTATTCGTGATCGAGCCCTGCGCCGTGTTCACCTGCTCTCCCAGGAGCGTGGCCCCAGATCCCAGCACGATGGGGTTACGCGCTCCCAACGCCTTGGTGGGGGCCGCCGCCCCCAAGAGCGCCTGATTGTACAACTCCCCAAAGATCGCGCCCTGCTCCCGATACGCCGTGCTGTTGATGTTCGCGATGTTGTTGCCAATCACCGACATGGCCTGCTGCGCCGCCGTCATCCCGCTCGCTTCCGCCTGCAGTGCCCCCAAGTCCACTTCACCCCTTCGTCGTCGCCGAACTTGCCGCCGTCTTAGCGCTGGTTGCCGTCGAACTGCTCGCTGCGCTGGTCGTAACCGTCACGCCCTTCAACTCCTGCTCGATCGTCAACAGGGCGTCCAGCGTCTGCATTTGCATCAGTTGCCCCATCATCTGCGTCCCGCTCACCGGACTCATCGGGTCCTGGTACCGTAGCTGCGCCACAAGTAGCTGCAGGAACTGTGACTGCGTAGCCTTGTTACCGCTTACCCCGCTGGGAAGACCGCTGGCCTGGGTTGCGCTGACCGAACTGATCACTGCCTCCACCCCCCTGCGATTCCGGCTGGGTCACCACCGTGGCCGGTTGGCCCGTTGCGGCTAACGCCTCCCCCAATCCCGGCGCCTGGCTGGCCGCCACCGATGCCCGAATCCCTCCCCCCGCCGTCACGCTCACTCGCACCGGCGCCTGCGCCTCCACCCACACCGTCGCCCGCTGTACAGGCATCCCTTCGATCGGCAGCCGTACCGCACCCACGGGTGAAGCCGGCTCAGCGACTCCCGCGGCCCCGCTTGGCCCAGCCGCCAACGCTGCTGGTGGCCCGCTTGCGACCATCGCCGGTTGGGTTGTTTCTCGCGCCAGGGCCGGCGTGTGGGCCGGCGCGTGAATCGATGCCTGCGATCGCTGGGCCGGCGCTTGACCCTGGCCCTGTACCATCGCGCGGCCCAGGCCCACCGTCGCCTGCGACTGTTGGCTCACGGGTCCGATTGGGGCGACCGCTTCCTTGGTTTTCGCGGACGATTCGTCCGCCGCCGCCTGCGGACTCAGCCCTCGGCTCCTCACCGGGTCCGCTTGGCCCGCTTCGTCGACCTTGGTCGCCGCAGCCCCCAGCCTGCTGGCCGCTGCCTGTGGACTCTGCCCTTTGCCCCCCACTGGATCCGCCCGGCCCGCGCCGCCACCCTTGGTCACTGCGGCCTCCGGCCTGCTGGCCGGCACCCCGCCTGACGCCGCAACGGTTACCGCGATCCCTTCCGAATCAGGCGTCGTCGCTTGGAGCCGTGCGTCTACCGACTTGCCTGTGCCGCCCGCTGGCTGCGTATCCGCACGCACATTGGTCGGTCTTGCCACAACCGCTGGTCGGTGGGCACCCTCAAACACCGCACCCGACTTCAATGACTTTGCCCGGCCCGGCGAGGTCGCCTGGTCCTGGGACGTACTCGGTCGGGTTGTGCGGACGGGGAGATTTGCCTTGACCGACTGAATGCTCTTCGCAGCAAGGGGTGGGTTCGGGTGGCCCGCTGGCCCTGGGGTCAAACTGGCCAGCACCTCAGCAAACACGCGCCCCGGCGGCCCGTGGCCGCGATGCCTCATCACCACATCGAAACCGACGCGATCCTTTCCTGCCGCTGCCGTTCCTGCTCCCGCTCCCGCTGTACGCGGCGCTCTACCCGCATGCAGTGTTCCACCCGCTCCTTTCGCGCCTGAGCCCGGTGTTGTGCCTCCGCCGCCGCTTGGAGCACGGCCGCCGCCGCAACCTCCGCCTGTGTGGCCGCCCGTAGCTGCCGCGCGAGGGCCTGTGCCGCACTCGCCCGCGTCACCACCTCCTCCAAGGTTTGAGCCGCCCCCTGGCCCACCGCCTGCAGCCGTGCCGCCAACTCCTGCGCCTCACGACGGGCCGCTTTCCAGGAGGCTGCCGCCCGGCCAAGCTCCGCTTGGGCGATGCGCAACTCCACCCCCCGCACCCACAACAGCCGCCTTATTAGGGCCGCCCGGCCCACATCGCTTCCCACGCAACCAACTCCTGTGGCGCCTGCGCCATCCAGCTTTGCAACCGGTCCGCCCACTCCACCTGCGCATCCACGTCCGGATCCGACCCGCGCTGGTACGCCCCCATCGCGGCCAGGTCCGCCACTTCTTCCGCCCGCGCCAGGGCCGCCCGCGCCTGACGCGCCCATTCCAGGTGCTCGTCCGCCACCAACTGCGGCATCAGCCGGCTCAGCGATGCCGACACATCCACCGGCGGGTATTGCCCCCGCTGCGCCAAGCGCCGCGCCAATACCACATGCCCGTCCAACAGGCCTCGCGCCGCGTCCGCCACGGGTTCGTCCATGTCGTCGCCATCGACCAACACCGTCGCGATCAGCGTGATGCTGCCCACCTTCCCCCGCCCAGCCCGCTCCAGCAACCGCGGCATCGCTGCAAACACCGACGGCGGGTAGCCGCGGGCCGCCGCCACCTCCCCCGCCGCCAAACCCACCTCACGCAGCGCCTGCGCATACCGTGTCAACGAATCCATCACCAACAGCACCTGGCGGCCCTCATCCCGAAAATACTCCGCGATGGTCATCGCGGTGTCCGCGCAGCGTGCCCGGCACACCGCCGGCCGGTCCGACGTGCTGGCCACTACAACCGCCTGACATCCCTCCCCCAGCACCTCCAGATAGTCGCCCCCGCTCGCCCACCAGGCACAACACCACCACGTCCGCTGCCGTGCCACGCGCCACCATTCCAAGCAGGGTGCTCTTGCCCACACCGCTACCCGCAAACAACCCAATGCGTTGTCCCTGCCCCAGCGTGCAGAACGCGTCCATCACCCGGACCCCCGTTGCCAGCACCCGGTCGATCTTTGGCCGGTCAAGCGGCGCGGGCGCTTCTTGCCCCAAGTGGCGCACCGTATCCGCCGCCCACGGCCCCCGGCCATCCAGCGGGTTGCCCAACTCATCCAGAACCCGCCCGGCCAGCGCCCGCCCGCACCAAACCCAGCCATCCCGCCCCAACGCCTCCACCGCCTGGCCCGGCTGAAACTGAACACCGTTGCACAGTGGCGCCAACAGCGTCAGCCCGTCCCGAAAGCCGATCACCTCCGCCATCGCTTCCCCCACACGACACCACTGCCCCTGGCCCACCACCGGACCCGCCGACGCCAACACCGTCCCGGTCGCCCGCACCAGCCGACCACTGCGCCCGATGCCGTCCGAAGCCGAAAGCGCCAAGCAGGCACGGCGTAACTGTCCCCGCAGCCGCGCCTCAATCACACTCGACATCCCCGCCCACCTCTTCCAGTGCCGCGCGCACCCGCTCCCTGCGCGTGGCCGCGTCCGACCGCCACGCCGCGCCATCCGCTCGCTGGACCCGGACCTCACCCGGCCCCAGCGCCTCATCCGCCTGGGCATCCAACCCTTGGGCCATCGCCGGATCCGTCCACACCCGCACGTTTTCCTGGCCCGCTTCCGCGAGGATCCGCGCCACCAACGCCCGCACATCCTCCAATGACGCCGCCGGCTCCCGCCCCGCCAACACCGACACCGCCTGGCGCACACAGACGGCCACATCCCGTTCCACCCCGGCCAGGATCGCCGCCCGCTCCCGAGCCGCGCCCACCCGCATCGCCGCCAGATACCGCCGACCCCGCCGCCGTGCCCGCCGCAGCCGCTCCACCATCCGCCCCCGCTGCGCCTGCGCCTCCGCCGCCGCCTGCCGGCGTACTTCCTGCGCCTCTGCCAACGTCGAACGCGCCTGCGCCACTATGGCCGCCGCCGACCCCACCTCCGGATTCGCCTGTTGCACTGGACGCACCCGGTCCGCGGATGGCCAGTGGTAGCAGTCCTCACACATAGACATCCGCCTCCCCGTGCTCCAGGTGGATCTGCCCCTGCGCTTCCAACTGGCGTACCTCCGCCAGGATCCGTTGCTGAGCCGCTTCCACCTCCTGGATGTGCCGCCGCCCCATGAACTCGACGGCCTCCTGCACCCGGTCCCGTTCCTTCTCCGACACCGCCCCCAAGAGGGCCGTCCGCACCTCCCGGCTCGCCGCCTTCAGCGCAAGGGGCAAATCCTCGTGCGTGTCGACCTTTTCCGTGATCACCATCAGTGTCTTCTGGTCCAGACGCGCCAGATCGTCGAAGGTAAACAGCCGCTTTTCGATCTCCGCCGCCAGATCCGCGTCCCGCTCCCGCAGCCCCTCCAATACCTCCTGCTCCTGGGTCCTGCGCATCCGCGTCAACACCGCGGCCAGCGATTCAACCCCACCCACCGGCTGCGTATCCTTGCGCGCAATCGTCGCCGTGCGCGCACTGAGCGTCTCCGCCACATCCGCAACCGTTTCCGGACGCACTCCCCGGTGCCGACCCAACTGCGCCATCCGCCAGACCACATCCATCCGCCGCGCCGCCGGCAACTGGGTCAACACCTCCGCCGCCTGCTCCGGCAGCAGGTGCGCCGCCACCAACGCCACCGTTTGCGCGTGCTCCTGTGAAAGCACCGACGCCACCTGCGCCGCATCCAGCTGCCGCACAAACGCAAAGGGCCGCTCCGTTACCGCCTCTGCCAGGCTCTGCAGGATCGCCTCGGCCTGGTTTCCCCCAAACGCCCGCTGCAAGGCCGCACGCGCGTAATCCACCCCCCCGGCCCGCAGGGACCGCCGCGCGACCAGCATCGCGTTGGCCTCCCCTAGCACCGCCGCCATTTGCTCTTCGGCCACCTCCGGCATCCGGCTGATCGCCGCGCTTACCTGCCCCACCTGCTCCTGGGTCAGGTGCTGGAAGACTTGGCTGGCCCGTTCCGTGCCCAGCGCAATCAGGAGGATCGCCGCCCGGCTCGCCCCCTGCACACTACCCACGCCCGTTCACCGCCTCTGTCTCGGCCAGCCACGCCTGCACCACCGCCGCCACATCCTCGTTGGCCGCCTCGCGCACCGTCCGAAGCTGCTGATCCCGCACGCTTTCCGACGGGGGCTCCGCCTGCGCCGCAACCGGGGCCGTGGCCTTGCGCTTGCGGCGCATACCAAGCACCACCACCAGCGCCACCAACGCGCCCGCACTCGCCGCCACCGCACCCAGGAGCCGCCACGGGATCTTGGCTTTGGTCGCCGCCGCCTTCTTCAACGGCACCCGGAACGGCAAGCCCACCACCGTCACCTTCGCACCCGTAAACCCCGTCGCCGACAACACCAACGACCGCACCTGCGCCGTCTGCGCCGCACTCAGCGCCCCGTTGACCGCCACCGCCACCGTCATCCCCGTCACCTGGCCCGGCGGCGTGCTCGTCCGCAACACCGATCGGCTCACGGAGTACCGCGTCCGCGCCTGGACCGCCGTGCCACTGCCCTTGGCCCCCGCCACCCCGACCGGCACCCCGTACGTCGGCGTGTTCGTCGTCGCGCCCGCCACCCCGCCGATCGCTGGAGCCGCGCCCTTCCACGTCACCTTCCCCGTACTGGTCGACGACGGAATCGCGCCCGCAGCCGGCCCGTACTTCGTCGCGTCGCTGTGGCTGGCGGACATATTTAGTGTCACCGACACCCGCGCCAAGGCGTTGCCCGCCCCGAACACCTGGGCCAGCATGCTGTCCAACTGCCCACGCAGCGCTTTGTCATACGCCTGCTGCGCCCGCAAGGCCCGCGGCAGACCCGCTCCCGCCGAAGCCACTCCCACCCCCGCGCTCAGCAGGTCGCCGTACTGGTCCACCACCGCTACCCGGTGCGTCGCAAGACCTGGCACCCCCGACGCCACCACGTTCTGTATCGCTCGCACCTGCGCCCGCGTCAGGCGTGTGCCCGGCAGGAGCCGCAGCGTCACGCTCCCCGTCGCCGGACTCGTCTGACCGGCGTACGGACTGGGCACCGCCAGCGCCAACCGCACATGCGCCGACCCCACCCCTTGCAGCGTCTCGATCGCCCGCGCCATCTCTCCCTGCATCGCCGCCAACATCGCCGCCTGTTGCTGCGTCGGCGTCGCGGTAAACGGCAGGTGCGTCAACGACGACAACCCACCCTGCGCCGCGCCCGGAAGACCCACGGCCGCCAGGGCCATCCGCTCCCGCGCCACCTCTCCGCCTGGAACCGTCACCGTGCCGCCCGCCATCCGAAACGGCACCCCGCGAAGCGCCAGTTCTTGTTCCACCCGCGCCACCTGCGTACCGGACAGGTTCATGAAGAGCGGCTGGTAGGCTGGCGCCTGGCCACGCAGCAGAACCGCCGAAAGCACCGCCGTCGTCAGCACAACGCTCGCGCCTAGGAGCACCCACTGCCGCGTTCGCGCCGAAAGCGCCGCCCATCGCGCCGAAAGACTCTGCACCCCACCTCCCCCTTCCACCCCGCCACCTCGCGCGCCCCCCCCCGCCTACGGGGCCTGCGAGATCGCCTGATACGCCGAAAGCGCCGCATCCCGCACCTGCACCGCCAACTGCAACGCCAACGCCGCCTTCTCCGCCGATGCCACCGCCGTCGCGATGTCGTGGCTCGAACCCGTCGCCACCGCCGCCGCCGCGCCCGCCGCATGGTTTTCCAGGTGGCTCAACGCCGAAAGCGCCGCGCCAAAACCTGTACCCACCGGCCCCTTCACCGGCGCATGCCCAACCGCTCCCCCCGCCACCGCGGGGAGTACCCCTGCCACCATCAGCCTTGTCCTCCTGTCCAGCCCGCTCGCATCAGATCTGTACCGCGGCCTGATCCTCGGCCTTCGCAGCCTGAAATGCCGCCGCGTTCGCTTGATAGGCCCGCCCCGCCGCCAGCAAGTCCACCATTTGCACCGACAGATTCACGTTGCTGCCCGCCACATACCCCTGCGCATTCGCCCCCCGCACACCCGGCGCATACACCATCCCCGGCGGCGCCGCCGAGGCTACCACTCGCGTCACCGCAACCCCGTTCGCCAACCCGCTTTGCCCAAAACTCGCCTGCATCACCGGCTCCAGCGCCCGGTACGGCCGCGCCCCCGCCATCGTCGCGTCATTGGCGTTGGCCAGATTTGTACCCACCAGCCGCATCCACACCTGATCCGCCGCCAGCCCCGACCCCGCGGCGTTCAGCCCACCAAACACCTACCTACCCCCTCCCTCACGGCAACGGCGCCGTCCCGATCACGGTCGAAAGTCGCCCATAGGCCAAGGTCGCCAGGCGCGCGTCGGCCGCGTACCATTGCTGCGTCTCCCCCACCTGGACCATCAACGTCGTCAGCGAAACCCCGTTGCCGTTGGCCGACGTGGACATCGGCAGCACCCGCGCCGCCGTCCGCGCCGGAAGGCCCGCCTGCTGCGCCGCCACCGCCTGGCCTACATTCAGCACCTCCGCCGCAAAGCCCGGCGTGCCCAGGTTGGCCGCATCCGCCCCCAGCAGCCGTTGCTGCACCGCCAACGCCCGTAGCCCCAACACCGAAGCCGAAGCCGCCTCAAACACCGCCTCTCCCCCCCCCTACCGGTACTGAGCCGGCCAGACTGGCGTTCCCACCCGCGGCATCGTGTCCGGCCCCCCGTTGTTCTTGCCCTGGGGCCGCCGGTCCGTGATCACGATGTCCACACTGCGATTCAGCACCAACCCGTGCGCCCGGTTCGTGTACGGCGTGTCCCACTGCCCATACGACATCGCCACCATGTTGTGCGGCGCGACCTGCTGCGTCTCCGTCAGAAACCGCAACACGTTCACCGCACGCGCCGCCGCCAACTCCCAAGCCGTCGGGTACTTCCGACTCACCAACGGCAGGTTGTTGGTAAAGCCCCGCACCTCGATCTGATATGGCACGCTGCGCAACACCGGCCCCAGCGTCGCCAACACCTGCGCGAAATGCGGCTGGATGTACGCCGATGCCGACGCGAAGTACACCTTCGACGAAAAGGTGATCGTCACAGACCGCGGCGCCGCCGAAACGTGCGTCGTGTACTCCATATGCGCCGCCTGCAAGCGAGCCTCCAACGTTGAAGCGATCGCGGCCATACGCTGCGCCGTCGCCGCCTGGCTCTGCAGGTGTGCCGGCACGCTCTGCACCTTCGCTGTCTGCACCACCGCAGCCGCCTGCCGCTTCGTCAGCCCCATCGGCAGCGACTCGTGAAACACTTGGCGAAACTCCGCCGCAAACGCCTGCATCACCGTGTGCTTCGTCTTGGACGTGTTCTCTCGCGCGATGCTGTACATGATGATGAAGAAGATCAACAGGAGCGTCACCAAGTCCGAGTACGTCAAAAGCCATCGGTCCGAGCCGGAATGCCCCCCGCCTCCCGCATGCAGCCCTTCCGCAAAAATCGCGCCCTGCGCCGAATCCTCGCGCTGCGTTCCCGTTGCCATCACGTTGCCTGCTCCCCTGCCGCCATCCGCGCCATCGGCTGGCTCGCTTCCTCCGGGTCCCGGTTCGGGTCCGCGATGCGCCACAAACGCTCGCGCACCTCACCTGGCCCGGTGGCGGTCCAAAGCAACCGGATCGCCTCCGTGTACAGCAACTGCTGTTTGGCCCGCTCCTGCGACTTCATGCTCAACCGCGCCGAGATCGGCAGCCAGAACACATTCGCCGACCCGATGCCGTAAAACGTCCCCAGAAACGCCGTCGCAATCGAAGGCCCCAGCTTGGACGGGTTCGCCAAGGCCCCAAGCACCTCGATCAGGCCCAACACCGTCGCCATAATCCCGAACGTCGGCGCAAACCCGCCCGCCTTCTCAAACACCGCGGCCGCGATCCCCGCCGCAAACTGCTCCTGCCGGATCATGTTCAGCATCGTCGGCACCACTTCGTCCTCCGGCCGCCCGTCCGCCACCGCCTGCAACGCGTAGCGCAGCAGGTTGTCACCCTGGCGCCGCGCCTCCTTTTCCAGTTCCAGTCGCCCGTCTTTGCGCAGAATCGTGAACCACCGCGCCGCGTCCTCAATGAACGTGTACTGATTCGCTGACTCCCGCCGCATCGCCAAGAGCACGTTGCCCGGTATCTCCTTGATCCGGTCCAACCCGACCGCCGTCGTCGTCGCCCCGAGCGTGCCCCCCACAATCACAATCAGCCCTACCGGACTCACCAGCCCGGCAATTGTCCCCCCGCCCAGCATGTGCGCCACCACCAACGACGCCGCGGCCAACACGATCCCGAACACCACCGCCAGATCCAGCGCCAGCGCCCCCTTCCCTGCAGGCCAACCCTGGCACTGCAAACACAAGAGCCGCGGGGCCTCCGCCCCACGGCCCTGCACCACCCGGCTCGCATACCCCCTACCAGGGTGGCCCACGTAAGGCCACAACATCGCCCACGCATGCCACCCTCCCGTTCCCTAGCGGACTGTACCCAGGCACGAAAAAAGACGGCCCCGAGGCAGCCCCCCCCACGTGCTTCGCGTTCTTGTTGCCCTCGCTCAGTGGGTTGTTGGGCGTGTCGATTCGTCAATCGACCGATGAGCCCCGGATTCCAGTAGTGGCACCACGTCGTATCCGATGCGGCGGAACTCCTTGCGCACGATCTCCGCAAGCATTGGCGCCATGTCCATGTTGTACGTGTCGACGCACATCCTCCAGTGTCGCAAGGGGCTATTGATTATATCGTTGACGGCGCGCTGCAAGTCGTGGGCCGCGTTAAAGTAGTGGACACTGGCATCTGCCATCTCCTCCGGTATGAGCGGCAGCGAATCCGTATCTACGCCGAGAATATCCTCCAGCGGGGAGTCGGGCCCAATCCCCTCCGGAGGCTTCATAAGGGCGATGGGGAGATGCCTCGGACCCGGTTGGCGCAACGCCCGTCGAACCTCGTTATACGCTTGTCGGCGCCGCGCGCCGTCTTCCCAGCTGGGATCCCATAAAGGCCCGAGTTCCTCTTCGCAACCATCTCCATGCACCAGAAGCTCCTCGGTTATTTCGTGATAACTCTTCGGATGCTTCTGGTTGTGGAAGTATTGAATGATGCGATGCTCACGCGAGATTTCATCCCTCGGCCTACGCATCATCCGGAATCACCACCTTCCTTTCTAGCGTCTTCAATGTCGCCAAAGCCTTGCGCGCATCCACCAGAACAGGATGGGATGCATCTATTATTTTACCAATGGCATTTACTTCGTTGATGGCCCCAATAATGTGATCATGAATGGGATCTAGGCGCGGCGGCTCTCCTGAAGCAACGCGACGTGCGGACTCCCGAAAGTAATAGTCACCAGAACGCCAGAGATGCAGCACCGCATCCCTGCGGCGCACGCCCATTCCCGCGAGGTTTACCACAATTTGCAATGCCTTGATCTCCGGCATCGCTATACTGCCGCGCGCAAGCGGCTCGGTCGCGATCTCTATGATGGTCGTCGCATCAGCCGCGACAACCCGGTCCAAAGCTGATTCCCCTTGCATACGACTTGATGGAGACCACATCGCCATAAACGGATACTTCCAGCCTTCTTCCTCCAACCGCTCCGCTGGCGCGTCGACCGTCGCCACCCGCCCACCTGGACCCCGGTACGCATCCCTCTGCGCCTGGCGCACGCCCGCCGCCGTCAGGTCAGGCAACGCCAGGACGGCCGCCCGAAAGGCTGCCCGTACCTGTACCGCTTCGTTGGCGACAGGACGCATCACCCGATAGGTCCGGCCATCTACCGTCTTGCGTTCGCTGCTATCCTGGTAGTCCCAGGTGTGCGCCACCTCCGGCAACGCCGCATCGGCATCCGTCGCCGCCTCATAGGCCCGCACCAACGCATCAGAAAGGGTCGCATCCCCCACCAGTGACGCCGCGTCGGACTCCGGCAGCCACTCCGGCCGCGCAGCGACCGCCGCCTTCAGGCTGACGACCGCTTGCTGCGTCGTTTCCACCGTCCAACCCTGGTCGGCCGCCACCGCCACGAACCTTGACCACGTGCACCGAGGGGCGGCGTGGATGGACGCCAACATACTCACAGGAAGGGAATTCCTAGGAGAAAGAATACCGGATGTCCGGTGTTCTCTTGCCGTATTCTTCCACACCTCGGCAGCCATAGCCTGATCACTGATCGTCTGTTGCGCCTTCCCCACCCTCCGGGCGTACTCCGCAATGCCTAAGCCCCGCGCCCCCTTTCGCGCCCGCGCCGCGAGGGCATGCAGTCCGAGTTCCAACGGGGAAAGCTCTCCCTGCAGGTTGCCCAGCACCAGCTGCATGAAGGCCTCGTCGTCGTCCATCTCTTGCAGCCACGTCGGGATCTCGGCCAGGCCCGCCCGCTTGGCCGCCTCCACGCGCTGGTGTCCGCACACCACCTGAAACCGCTCTCCCTGTGCCCGCACGATGATTGCGTGCGCCGGGTTGAACCCGCCCTCCTCCGCGATTTGCTGGCGGATGCTCTCCACCACGTCTTCGCGGAACCCGATCCGCGGGTTCTCCGGGTGCGGATCCAAGAGCGGGACCCGCACACTCCTCAGCGTCGGCTTTACCACCAAGGCCGCCCCCCTGTTCTGCGCCGTGACTGTACCCAGGCACGCAAGAGGCGGCCCGAAGGCCGCCCGCCACCGCAACGTGCTACGAAGACCCCAGCCGCAACCGCGCGGACAGATCGCGCGCGGCAGCCCAGACCACGCGCGCTTGGCCGCCTACTCCGCCGGAGAGTCCCTCCAGCTTCTAGCAACAGCAATGGCCTGCGTATTGATCTCTTCTGCCAGTCGCGCAATTTGCTCTGGCCCCAGCCCGTTCATCATGAACACATGGAGAACCTTTGCCATCGCAACCATCGCAAGGCTGCGCGACTCCCACGGACCCATCTCTCCGAGCGCAACCCGCATACCACGAGGCAAATCTCCATTTGCATCCCTTCGGTCCACAAAGTGCGCTATCAGGACCTGATCTGTACGACGCACCGCACCATCTTGGTCGATATACTCAATGGCCACCTTTGTTTCGTCCAATGCTTTCCGTCGCCTCCCGTTACTGTTGTCGGCACTGTCCTGCTCCACGACTGTACCCAGGCACGCAAAACGGCGGCCGCCCTCCCGTTGCCAGGAGCGCCGCCGCCGCCTTGTTCCGCCGTGAACCGACCCCGATCAGCCGCCGGTGATGATGCGCGCCGCCTCAGCTTGGTCCTTGGCCCGGATGATCCCCCGATGCCAAGCCGAAAGTACGTCGCCGTCCTTCTCCGCCGACACCGCCTGCCGGACCGATTCCGGCACGGTCTCAAACCGCACCTCGAACGCCTCCAGCACATCGGCCTGGCGGCCCTTGGCCTCGCCCTTGGCCTCGCCCTCGGCCCAGCCCTTGTTATACATGTCCTCCCACAGCTTCGACGGCAGCCCCATGGTGTTCAACACCTCCGCCAGATGCGCCCATTCCTCCGGCGTCACCCGCTCATACAGGAACACCAGCATCGCTTTGAGCACCGTGTCCCGCAAGCCCGCGTCCAGTCCCGCCAGGAGCGGAACAACTTCGCGCACCTTCTCGCCGTAAGGCGGGCTCAGCCCCATCAGGGGCAATAAGGCGATCTCGGGCACCTCTTCCGCCGCCACCGGCCGACCCCGCGCCACCAAGCCCCGCAACACCGCGTCTCCGTTGCGCCTCGACAAGCATACCTGATTGGCCTTCATCGTAATCGCGCCCGCCCGCAGCGGCAACGGCGTCTGCCGCTTGCCCCAGACGATCACAGTATGTACGGGCCGGTCCGGATATCGCTCCATCGCGGCCAGGTGGTACCGCATCCACGGCACGACCCGGCCATGGCCGGTGCCCATCTCGAACTCGATGTCCCAGATGCTGCCGTCCTCGGCCTCGCAGAGCACGTCCGTACGCTCAGCCGCGGAGACCAGCACCGGCACAACGCTGTCCAGGATCCGCACCATGCGGGGGCTTTCCACGCCCAGGCTCTTCAGCGACGCGCCCTCGGTGAGCGTGGCCACCAACCGCAGCGTGTGGTCCTTGATCTCTCGCGACGGTTCAGGCATGTTGACCTCCTTCGCATTCAGGTTGGCGCTGCCTCCACGACGCCAAAGCCCCGGCGTGCCAGGTCACACCGCAACGCGGTGATCAAGTCGGCCTCGCGGCTGAAGACACCTGGCATGGATGCGTCGCTTCCTGCTACCCTCTGCGGGTTCACAGCGTCATGACCCCATGGCTGAAGCCGGGGGCATCTACGGGTCGCGCCGGGATTTGGGTGAACTTCAGCGACAGAGGCCGCGGTTCCGCAAACCCGTCCAGCGGACCGTACAGCGAAACCGGGATGCACATTTGACCCAGGCACCTGTGGAGGGTAGGCGCGACCTCCTGCCACACAAGTTGGCCCGCCCCGCAGCCAAGCGCCGGCACCGCCAACGACGTGATGCCCCACGTCTGGTAGTGCGCCAAGAGGTACTCCAGGCCCCGCGCAATGTCATCCAGGTGGGAGACCGCCCGCCAGTGGTGCTTGATCGGAAAGTTGAGCACCCACGGCAGAAGGGCGCCGCGGTACAGGTATGGCCGACCAAGCCCGACCTCTTTGCGACGGCAGCGGGCGGCATAGTCCTGGTACATTTCAGGAAACCGCCGCTTGAAGTCCAGCGCAATGCCCTTGCCCGCCACGCCCATACAGTTGACCGCATTTACCAGGGTCTGGGCGTTGGACTCGAAAAGGTCGCCTGACACAACGTGAACAGACACCTGGATCCACCTCCCGCCACCATTCGTACCCCGACCGTTCAGGGCTCAGCGCACCACGCGGCCCCACAACAGCCACGCAGGGACGGCAAAGCACAGCGCGGCCCACGCCGCCACCGCAAGGGTCAGCACATCAACCATGCGCTGCAGCCGTTTAGGTTCATCCTCCAAGTCTCTGCCCCTCCCCCACTCCGCTGATTTAGTGCATCAGACACGTCAGACACAGAAGGAAACCGAGCGTTGTCACCGGAATCGCCACCAAGCCGACCGAAAGCCAGAGCGGAAAGGGTTGATGTCCCCTTCCAACGGGCGGCCAAGGGGGCGGCTTGTGACCTTTTTCGTTATGGAAGCGAAGGGCGTACTGTTGCTCTTCGTTGCGGCAACCTTGTGGCACTTTGTGTTTACCCCCCCCTCATTCATGAAGCCGGACGTGCGGCCGTCCGCTCCCGGCTCCTTCACTGGCCCACAGCCATTCGTTGCCCGATCCACGCACAAGAGACCATGCGCGTGCGAATCGGGGGTGTTGACTGGCACATCGGAACGATTGGGGAGTGGCGCGCTTGGCTGCGCGGCGGTGCCATCACCAAACCATGGCCGCCGCCCGCGTCCTGGTATTCCTCAGCGTCGCCATCCGCTGTTCGCTGGTTGTTGCTGTTGGGGGTGATGGCAGACCTACTACACGGTGCTCTGTGCTTTGTCGTGGCGGTGATAAGCAAAGGCCTCTTGGGGGATTTTCTTGTTGGCGCGGGCTCGGCAACTCTACTCAGTATCTCCAGGAATCTCGCGCCCCTAGGGCAAGGGGCCCGCGACAGCGATGGAATAGGTCTCCTTCAGACCTTCCCTCCCCGGATTGCTGCCCTCCTCTCTCTTGTTTTATGGGGAGTAGCTTCTTTGTGGCTTGTGTCGGACGTGCTTCTCACCTGCGCAGCCCTTCTCTCCACCATCTTTCACGCACCCCTGGAAGCCGTGATGATCACGGTGCTGCATACGGCATAGAACGTGGTCGCTGCCGCGATCCACGCCACGTAACGCAGGGAAGTCCTACTAGCCCTGCCCTTTGCCCACAAACGGGAGTTAGCCAGCACCACGTGTGGTGTCGGGGCTCAGACGGCCGGCGGATGGACGAACCGAGTTGGTCAGCCCTGTGTGGGTGTGGGTGTGGATGTGGGTA
>JAJZXK010000140.1 GCA_021806565.1 Bacillota bacterium
ATCTGCGCCGACAAGCCGAACTCCACACGAATACGGCCGTAGACAATGGGCTGAAGCCTGATCTTGTCGGCGGTGTGTTCGGAAAAGGCAACTTCGGCGACGATGTTGCAGGCGGCATTGAACGCCTGCATGGTACGCAGAAGCGCGACTGTTTGTTCGGGATCGGCGAGCAACTTCACCTGCACAACCTGCTTCATGTCCACAGTATAGCACGTTCGCTGCATGCGAACACGGGAGGGAGGCGCGCCCCTGTCCCACGGCTGAAGCCGGGGGCATCTACGGGTCGCGCCGGGATTTGGGTGAGCCCGCGCCGGGCGGGCCTGCGCCTGTCGCTCTATGCGGTCGGTGGAACGGTGCTGGGCATCTTCGGCTTCGGCACCCTGTGGCGCGGCCTCGCGCACGGCCAGGTCCCCGCCGCGCTCGCCGGCTTGGCCATGGCCCTGGCCGGCACCGACCGCGCCGCCCGAGCGCTGGCGGCCTCCATCCGGGCCCGCCGCGCGGCGGCCGATTCGCGACCGAACTAACCATCGCCATCCTCAACGTCCCCGGCCGCGGCGAGCCACTTCCGGGATCTCCCCGGGGTGGTTCGCCGCGGCCTGCGGCCGCCTCGCACGGGCCGCACCCTTCCCGTATCTATCGCTATACGATATACTTGAACCGACGCAGAGCCCGGGGCGACCACGGGCCGGCCCTCTCAAGAAAGCCATGCCAAGGAGCCGTTGCGCATGTCCTGGCTGCCCCAGCCCCATGAGGCCGCTGGCCGCAAGGTGCGGTTGGGGCTGTTGACACCGCTGGCCGCCATCACCGGTTTGCTCGGTATCGCCGCGGCGGTGGCGCTGTTTTCGCTGATCGCCTTCTTTACGAACCTCGCATACTACCACCGGCTTTCCCTGAGCTACGCCGAACCCCACGCCTCGCCCTGGGCCTCCTCGCCGCTCACGGTCGGCTTGGTCGTCTGCGGCGCCCTGGTCAGCGGCTTGGCGATCCGCTACGGCGACCGGTCGCTGCGCGGCCACGGCATCCCGGAAGTCATGGAGGCGGTGCTGCAGCGCCGCAGCCGCATCCCCTGGCGGGTGGCGCTGCTCAAGCCCCTGACCGCGGCGCTTTCCATCGGGACGGGCAGTCCCTTCGGAGCGGAGGGCCCCATCATCCAGACGGCGGCGGCGGTGGGCTCCCTGGTCGGCCAGGCGGTGCCGGTCAGCGACCGCGAGCGCAAGATCCTGTTGGGCTGCGGCGCGGCGGCCGGCATGACCGCGATCTTCGCGACGCCGCTGGCCGCGGTGCTGCTGGCGCTGGAACTGCTGGTGTTCGAGTTCTCGGCCGAGGCCATCGTGCCGGTCGCATGCGCGGCCGCCGTCGCCCTGGCATTGCGCCCAGGGCTGCTCCCCCGTAGCCCGCTCTTTCCCTCCACGGTCGCGGTGCCCCCAGGGGCCGCGCCGCTCCTTTGGATCGCTGGTTTCGGGTTGGTGGCCGGCCTGGAGGGCGCCGCGCTGACCGCCCTGCTGTATCGGGTGGAGGACGGGTTCGCGCACCTGAAACGCCACGCCGAGGTCGTCCGCCCGGTGCTCGGCGCGGCGGTCGTCGGGTTGATCGCCCTGAGGGCGCCGCAGGTGCTGGGCATGGGCTACGACCTGATCCGGTCCGTGCTCGCCGGACGCATGGCCGCTGGCGAGGCGGGCACCGTCCTGTTGGCCAAGGGGCTCGGCTGGCTGGTGGCCCTGGGCTCCGGCACCGTCGGCGGTGTATTGGCGCCCCTGTTTTTGATCTCCGGCTGTAGCGGCGCGCTGCTGGGCGGCTGGCTGCAACCGCTGACCCACCTGCCGCCGGCGCTGGTGGCGCTGATCTTCATGGCCGCGGTCTTCGCCGCCGGCAGCGGCGCCGTACTGACGGCGGCCGTCTTCGCCGCGGAGGTGAGCGGCAACATGGGTGCCCTGCCGGCACTGCTCTTGGCGTCCGCCCTGGCCATGGTGGTCGCCGCCGCGCTATCGCCCTACAACCTGATGTCCGGCAAGCTGGTCCGCCGCGGGCTGCGCCCCAACTTCGCCTACTTCGCCCCGCCCCACCGTGAACCAGCGGCACGGGCGCCCGGGGCCTGAAGCTCCGGGCACCCACCGGCGGCAGAAGGCCATGCCTTCGGCTCCAGCCGTCAGAGCCCGCAGCCTGACCCTGACGCCAGCGGGCCACCGCGCCGGCGCAGGACGTCCAGGCGCACACACAACATCCCGCCCGCATGGGTCGCCGCGCGGCGGCCCTGCTCGCCCGCCGGGTGCACGGCCTGCACCACGCCCAGCACCCTGCCGCCGGCGTCCAGCACCGGCCCCCCACTGCTCCCGCTGAAGCCGTCCAGATCGGTCGCGAACCGGTGCTCCCCGTCGAGGCCCGTCACCACGCCGCGTGAAAGGCGCAGGTCGCCGGCGGCGTCCGGATATGCCGCCGCGCCCCGCCGAGAGCGCAGCGGGAAGCCGAAGCTCCACACCGGCTCGCCGATCTCTGGCCGGCGGTCGGTGGGAGTGAGCGGGTCCGCCCCAGAATCCCTCAAGCGCAGCAGGGCCCAATCCTCCCCCGCCTTCCACCCGTCCTGGGACGGATGGCACACCAAGACAACCTGGCTGCCTCGTTCGGCCCTGAGGTATCGGCAGAGGGTCGGATCGACGGCGCCGGCCGTCCGGTATTGGGCTTCGATCTCCTCACGCGCCACGTGATAATTGGTCAGAAACAGATCTCCGTCCCCCACGCAGAAGGCAGCGGCGCCGCCCTCCATGCGCACGACCCGCTGGGCAGGGAGGGTGGTCGGTTCGCGGAAGGCACGGGCCACCTCGAAATACATGGGTGACAGCCGGTCCACAAAGCCCCGGATCTCGCCGGCGGTAAACCCCACATACCAGAGAACGACGCCTTCTTCCAGGAAGACCTTGCGGCCAGAAGACATCGGCCGGTCCGCCGGCGGGACGGCAAACGCCTGAAGATGCTCCCGGTCCTCAAAGACGGTGACGATGAAGTAGATCGGCGTCCATACCCGAACGATGGCTTGAGCAACGCGGTCTTGATCAAATGGGGTCTCGACAGCGCCCAGCCGATACATTCCTTCGCCCATGGGATCCAGCCATTCTCCGCCCCGTCGGACCCTCCTATCCTGGCCCGGCAAGCCGCGACGCCCCTACCGTCCGTCCCTGCCATCCGCAGCGGCGTGGGTGTTTCGTGCCTGCCTCCACCCGCCGGGCATCGCGCAGCCCGAGCCCCCGTGCGCGTAGCGCGCGCGGGCTTCCGTGTCCTTCCAGATCCGGCGGTGGGTCCGGCCGGAAGGCCCGTGGGCCGGAGACCGTGGATCGGCCGGCCACACCTATGAACATGCGGGCATGGCCGACTGCATCCCTCTATCCCGCTGCCCAGGCGAGAACCCCCACCCTGACCACGCAGCGACGCTGGCAGGATTTCGTCCTTCGGCATGGGAATATCTGTGCCGATGAAGGCTCGCCCAGTTGCACCACCGTCCAGCCGCCCTTCGAGGACCGGGAGGGTCGGTCCGTGGACGCACCGGCGACGCCGCGGGGAACGCCGGCTCCATCCACGGGCGTCCATCCCCTGGGTGCGGTCGCGAACGGTTCAGCGTACCTGGCGATGTCCGGCATGAGGAGGCGGCAGCGTGCGCGACCAGGACCCCCAGCGGCTGACCCAGCCCGAAAGGGAGACACCCGGCGGCGACGGCGCGGTGGCCCAGCCAGCGACGCCCCCGGCGACCCGCCTTTGGTCACGAGGTGCCCTGCGCAGAAGGCAGGCGCTGCAGGCCGGGGCCACCCTGCTCGCCTCGTCGGCCGTGATCGCCGGCTGTGGGCGCCGGCAGACGGGGACCGGCGCCGCACGCGGCGTGCTGCCGGTGCCCACCTCCGGTGTGGTCCACCTCGTCTTTCAGCCGAATATGCAGTTCATTCCCGTGACGCCGTCGACCATCTCGATCTTTCAGGAGTTCGTCGACAAGAACTTCAACACCAATCCCAAATACAAGGGGATCTGGGCCTCCGTCCTTCCGACCGGCTGGGGCAACGCGCAGGCCCAGATCACGGCCACCCTGGCCGGATCCGGCTACGCCGACATCTTCCACATGTGCTGCACCGACATCCCGACGCTGGAGCAGGCCGGGATCGTCGCCCCGCTCAACGACCTCCTGCGCAAGGACAACATCCCCCTGAGCCTCTGGTCCGCCGGCCACATCCTGGCGGACAGCTTCGCCGGCCAACTGTACGGGCTGCCGAGCTACGACGGGACCATCGTCATGTTCTACCGGCAGGACACCCTTGACGAACTCGGGCTGCCCTACCCCCAGCCGGACTGGACCTACGCGGACGCCGAGCGCATCTGGGCTTCCGCCAGCGGCCGCAACCGCGACGGCTCCCACCGCGCCGGGGCGTCCTTCTACTGGGGCTCGGAAGCCCTGCCGTTCTGGCTCAAGGGCTGGGGCGCCGAATACATGAATCCGGCGCAGGACCGCGCCATGATGTCCTCCGCCGGGGGCGCGGCCGCCGTCCAGTACGTCAAAAACCTCTTCACCTCCGGGGCCGCGATCGACGGAGAGCAGAACACGCAACTTCTGCCGAGTGGCAGGGCGGTCTTCGCGATGTACCACAGCGCCCATGTCGTCGACGTCGGCGTGCAGATCCTGGGCAACAACTTCAAGTGGAACCTGCTGCCCAACCCCGTCTGGCCCAAGGGCCGCACCACGTTCGTCACCATCGACTGCTACATGCTCAACCGGGCGACCAAGCACCCCCAGGAGACCTGGACCCTGCTGAAATGGATCAGCGGTGCCGAAGGGGATTTGGCCTGGCCGAAGTTCCAGATAAAGATCAGTCTGGTGACCCCGTCGCTGGTCAGCCTCTGGGACTACTGGGAAAAGACCATCGTCCACGTGGCTCCCCCGCTACGCGGCAAGGACCTGAAATGGTTCTACGATGCCGCCAAGAAGGGCTACGACTACCCGCAGATGTTCTTCCGCTACCAACCGCTGCAGGCCGACTCCCTCGTCAACAATTGGCTCGGCAAGATCGATTCGAGCCAGCTTTCCCCCACCCTCGGGCTGCAGCAGATGGAGCAGCAGGTGAACGCCCTGCAGAAGGTCGCGGAGGCGGCCTACCGTCAGCAGCAGGCGCTGACCAAGGCCCTGAAGGTGGGCCCCGGGGGCTCCTACCCCCGCCCGGCGGCAGCCGGCGTGGGTGCCGCGGCGGCCGCCGCCCCCCAACTGGCCACGCTCGGCTCCGGCGGACTGGCGCTCACCGGCACCGGCGCCGCGGTCGGGGCCGCCACGGACGGCTTCAGCTTCGCGGCCACCCCCGAACTCGGCGTCGACGCCACCTACACCTGCCGCGTCACCGCCCTGACCGAGGTGGGCACCACCCCGCCCCAGCGTTGGGCGATGGCGGGACTGATGGCCCGTGCCGACCTGAGCGACCAAGCCACCATGATCCTGCTGGCCGTCACGCGAGCCCACGGGCTGGTGCTGGAGGTGCGGCCCACACCGACGACCGCCACCCAGATCCAGATCGGCAGCGGCGGCCTGTCGTCGGCCGCCACCGTGAGTCGCAAGGCGCCCCAGGGGAAGGCCGGCTATCTGCGCCAGCCGGTCTGGTTGCGCCTGCAGCGCAAGGCGACGCGCTGGACGGCCTTCACCTCCCTGGACGGAAAGAAGTGGACGCAGGCCGGCACCGCGGTGGACCTCAAGATGGCCGGCTGTTTCGTCGGCACCTTCGCCACCGCCTACAACGGCTCGCCGGGCGCCGCCGGCCGCGTGCGGGCGGCGTTTGACGACCTCAGCGGCTTCGCGCCGCGTAGCGGGGACGTGTGGCAGGTCGGTAAGCCCTGAGCCGCGCGCCGGACCGGATCCGCAGCCGCAGCGCAAGGGGGCCAGGCGGCGCCCCCTGCCCCGGGACGCCAGCTAAAGGAGACGATGCCACGTGGAATCGGTGAACCGCTGGACGCGCCTGCTGACGCTGCTTGCGGTCTCCGCCTCGCTATCGGCGTGCGGCGGCGCGGCACCCGCCGCACCGTCCGCGACCACGAAGGTCCCTGCCACCTCGTCCACCGCGACCACCAAGGTCCCCGCCGCCTCGTCCAGCCCGACCAAGAAGGTTCCGGTGGCGAAGGCAAACAGCGTGCCACAACTTCCCCTGGCCGCCATGACCACCACGCCCGCGGTCGCCGCATTCAAGGGCAGTTGCACCGGCATTGGCTTTCCGACTGCCGGCCGTGGCAGTTTCGCCACCCAGGTCAACGCCGCCAGCCACGCCTACGTGCAATCCACCACGTTCCACATCGGGTACACCGCCAAGGCCTTCTACTACTGCGCCCACATCCAGGCCCCGGTGCTCGCCGCGACGGCGACCGGAGCCGGCGCATCCACCTGGACCGGCGACGACATGGAGTTCTGGCTGGCGCCCACCAACGATCGTGGCCAGGTGCGGGCCGCCGACACGTACCAACTGCTCTTCAATCCTGCCGGCGGCTGGAACAACACCCAGGGCACAGGTAACAGCGCTAGTCCGTTCAACTTCAAGTGGGCGTCGCACACGAGCTTCAAGGTGGCCGTCGACGGCAAGGTCAACGGCACCTATGGCAGTGCCAAGGGCTGGTCCGTGCTCGCCAGCGTGCCGTGGCAGGACCTCGGCCTGACCGCAGCACCCAAGCGCGGCGCCATGATGGGATTCAACACGGGCGGCTGCATCGGCGCCAACTGCACGGCACAGACGGACTGGCTGCCAGGCGTTAACGGAAGCAACTGGCACACACCGGCCCTGTGGGGCGAACTCAAAGTGCAGTAGGAAGGGTGCCGGTGGTCCGCGTGCGCATGAGGGCCGCTCACACGGCGCCCGTGGAGCGGCCCAGGTCCCGCGGCGGCATGGCCTCGGCGTCGGCGCGCCGACCGCAGTGGCCATGCTGGCCTTGGGGCCTGTGGTCCGGCGGCGGCCCACGCGCCCCAGGTGCGTGGGCCGCTGCAGATCGGCGTCTGGCAGGGACGCGTCTACGCGGGCGGCCTGCCGGGTTCCCCTGTACCCACGGAACGGCCACACCCTGCTTGGACCGCTCCGGTCCACCCTGCGCGGGCGGGCGACACCCCACACGCTCTCCACATGGGGCACATCCGCCCCGCCCCCCGGCGGCGCGGTCATCTTTCCGTCCTCGGCGTTTCTGAGCCGGCGTTTGGACGCATGGCGCCCGCGCCTGAGCCTGATGCAGGCCCAAACGGTGCCGGCCCCCGTCGATGCCGCGGGGACCATGTCGCCGTTGCTGCGCGATCCGCTTGTGCTCTACCGGCCGGACGTGCTGCGGACTGCGGGTATCATCTCCGACCCCGCTAGCTGGACCTTGGAGGACTTCCTGCGGGCAGCGCGCCAGGTGGCGGCGCTCATGCGGGGCCCCGCCGGCGTGGCCAACCGTGCCGGCGGCATGCACCCCACCGGCCCGGCCGGGGCAGGATGGCGGCGAGCAACAGCGCCAGAACCACTGCAGCGCCAGCGATCAACAGGTCGTGCACCGGCGGTGCCTCCTTCAGGCAGCGTCTCTACGGGTGCGGGCCGCAACTCCGCCGCCGACTGCGGCCGCAAGGTAGGCGGCCATCACGACCAGGGCTTCCGGCGGCGATAGAAGTGGGTGGGCCACGGCTGTCAACTGTGGCGAACCGGACAACTGACCGGCGAGCTTGGGTAGCAGTACGGCGGCCAAGCGGTCATTCCAGGGCGCAGGCGGGTGCAGCGCGATCAGCGGCAGGGCGTAACCGCAGCCGACGACGACGACCACGATGACGGGGGTGGCGCCGCGCAGCAGGGCCCCCGCACCGAGGCCGACCAGGGCGAAAACCATCACCCCCAAACCCAGGCTGAGGAGGACGTGGATCTCCTGGGGGAAGCGGTAGGTCAAGAACGGGATTGGGCGGTCGCCGACGATCCACCGGGTGAGGAGGAAGGCGGTGAAGACGATCGCCTCCCCGGCCGTGAGCGCAAACACGCCGACGGCGATAGCCTTGGCCGCGAACAGCCAGGGGCGGCGCGGCACGGCGGCCAGACTGGTGCCGATCAGGCCGGTGGCGTGCTCGGAGGTCATTGTGAGCACGCCCAGTACGGCCAGGGCGAGGGCAGCGAGCCAGGCCGCAAATGGCGCCAGCGGCGTCACCGTCAGGTGCGAGCGGATGGCGGGCGGATGGCCATCCCACAGCCGGACCGCGTACCAGGCGACCACGACGGGGATGCCGACGCCAACGACCGCGGCGCCCAGGAGCGTGTACCACGTGGAGCGGGTCGACCAAAGTTTGACGTGCTCCGCGCGGATGGCGTCCCACAAGGGTGCTCAGACCTCCTTACTCCCAAACGAAGCGACCGGGGCCGCGACCCGGAGGCCGGGCCCTCAGGCGTCCCTGCGCATCCACGCCAGCAGGGCCGCACTCTGGGCCAGGACCGCGTACCCAAACAGCACCGCGGTGGCCGCAGGCCGGGCAAGGCCGGCCCCGGATCCGGAGCCGGCCATCTCCACCGCCAGGGTGGTGGGCAGTACCGCCGACAGCCGGTTGCTCCACGGTGCGGGCAGCAGGTGGGCCAATTCGGGTAGCACCAAGAGCAAGGCGCAGAGGGCGGCCACAGCGCCGGCGGCGGAGCGCGTGACCGAGATCGCGGCGCAAGCCCCCGGCTTCAGCCGTGGGGTGAGCCGCGCCCTTGCCTCGGGTCGACCCATTTCTTGTGTTAGGCATCGGAGAGCGGTATAATGCGAACATGCGGATGGTGCTGAGGTCCAACCGCAATGTGGTGTTCTCCTGCAAGTACCATGTGGTGTGGTGTCCCAAGTACCGACGCAAGGTGCTTGTGGATGGCGTCGATGAACGCCTCAAGACCATCGTCCGTTCGACGGTCGCAGAACAGAGCGGGACCGTGATCGAGATGGAGGTCATGCCCGACCACGTCCAGCTACTGGTCGAGGTGGACCCGCAGTTTGGTATCCACCGGCTGGTGCGACTGCTCAA
>JAJZXK010000141.1 GCA_021806565.1 Bacillota bacterium
CGCAGCATCTACCCGCCGTGACCCCCTGTTCCAACTCCCTCCGCACATCAGTCCCGTGGCGGGAGCGGCGCAGACGGCAGGGGGACGTCCCCGATGCCTGTTGGCGGCGTCATTGGCCGGACGGGGCCACCATGCAGCCGCGGATTGGCCGTTATGCACCGGTGAAGAACGACCGCCGGTTCGCTCCTTGAGGCTCAACGCATGCCAGGTGTGGCTCCTGAAAAGGGCGGAGATCGGAATTCCCGGGTGGGATGCATCGTGCAAGACGGCACGTGTACGTACATGCGACATGTGGAAGCGCGAGCGATTTGCGCAGGGGACCGTCCTGGGGCAAGGAAACCGTTTCCACAGACATCAACCCGATCAAGGACGTGACTACAGGGCAAGAGATGTCCGCAATACCCCGGAAGATCCTGTACGTGCATGTGGGCTTCGCCATTGGAGGCGGAACGGGTGCAGACAGCGGGAGAGGGGACCGGACTGCAGCGACAGAATTTGCACGCCCAATTGGGAGCGACCCTTCGGGCAGAGATCGAAAGTGGGCGGCTTCCACCGGGCGCGCCACTGCCCTCGGAAAAGGAACTCGTTCGAAGGTATGGCGTCAGCCGGCAGACTGTGCGTCACGCGATTGCTGGCTTGGCTAACGCCGGACTTGTACAGGCGTTCCAAGGAAAGGGAACGTTTGTACATCAAGCGCGTGATGCGATGTTGCGCAACGTGTCGGGTGTTCGTCGCATCGGAGTTCTCTTCTCGCATCTCAATGGATGGTTCTGCATGGAAGCACTGGCCGGGATTGAGCGGGTCACCAGGGGGGCAGGGTATGACCTGAGCGTGCGCACCACGGACGATCCCGAGGAGACAGCCAACACTCAACCCGTCGCCATTGAGCAACTGCGAGAGGCGGGCGCGGTTGGGGTCATCATTGAGCCCGTAACGGCTGGCGAGGACGAGCGACGCTACTTTCGCGATTTGTTGCACGGCGGGTTTCCCGTGGTCTGCGTTGATCGAGGGCTCGACGGTAGTTCGTTGCCGTGGGTGACTTCGGACAACTTCGGCGGTGGTCGCGAAGTGGGCCAGCATTTGCTTGAGAGAGGGCATCGCAGACTCGCCTTCCTTCCGCCACACGAACCGGGCCTTTGCCTCACCACCCAGAGACGTTCGGGGCTGCGGGCAGCGATGGCGGTGGCCGGAGTTCCGCCCGACTTACTCATAGAAGCCACACCGTGCCGCGGCCAAGTTCACAGCGTCCGGAATGCCGTCGAAATGATCGTGAAGTTGCCGCTCAATCGCCGTCCCAGTGCCCTTGTATGCGGTGCTGACTACATCGCAGCCGAGGTGATGTTTGTGCTACGGACGATGGGGCTGCACGTTCCATACGACATGGCCGTCACCGGCTTTGACGATGTGCCATACGCTGCTTGGCTACAGCCATCGCTCACCACCGTACGCCAAGACCCAAGGAGAATGGGAGAGGTGGCAGCATCCATGCTGCTGGAGATGGTGGACAGCGGACGCGTGGAACCTCGGAACGAGGTTCTACCGGTGGCACTGCAGTCTCGGGGATCCACGGACGCGCGGGCGCCGGGATATGAGGAGCCGCGAGGCCCTGCGGACCGCACTCGGATTGGAGATGCCGCGATCTGCGGCTGATGCGGGTTCAAAGATCCCAGAACGGGATCGTACTGCGGATCGCGGAGACGCCGCTCAGTCCAAAGGACGATGGGGGGCGGATGGCGTGAGGGCATTGGATGAACTGGTGACTGCTCGGATTGCGCGGCGCGGTCTTGTTGGCGGTGCGCTGGTTGCGGGCGCGGTGGGGGTGGCAGGGTGCAGCGTCTCCGGGGGAGCACGCCACAGTGGAGGCACTCCGGTGAGGGCCGCGACCCCCACGGCGCAGAACGCGACGACCAAACTGCTTGTGTCGGTAGGCTACCAGGGTAGTTCGCAGTTTCCGGGTACCATGCAAGCCTTGGTGGATGCGTACATTGCTCGTTACTGGACATCAAAGCACCCGGGCGTGTCTGTAACGACGACGGCGGGCGGGGGGTCCAACGGTCCGAACATAGGGGCAGCTGCCGAAATCGCTTCCAGTCTCGCTGGTCAGCCAGAGGATGTCATTACTGGATGCTGCGGCGACTGGTACACGTTCTTGAATGCCAACATGTTCCGTCCCCTGGCGCCCTTCATCAAACAGGATAACGTGGACCTCTCCGTGTTTTCTCCTGGGCACTTGGCCGGACTGACAACCGCACAAGGCATCATGGCATTACCCGAGTATGACGGTCCTCAGGTAGTAGCAGTGAACCTGGAGATGCTGGACGCCATGGGTGCTACTTTTCCGAGCGAGAACTGGGATTACATTGAGGCCGAGGCGCTCTGGCGGAAGATTGCCGGGTCCCGCAAGGGACAGTGGGTGTCTGGAATCGATCTCACGCGCTTTCCGGACCCTTGGGTGGCGGCGGGGTGGGGCGGGGCGTACGGGAACGCCGCAGGGACCCAGTGTCTCTTGGACCATCCGAAGGTCGTCGCTGCGTTGGAATGGTTCTATCCCTTGCTATGGTCCAAGGTGATTGGCAGTGGGCATTTCAAGTCTGGACAAACCGCGATGAAGACGCAAGCCGGGTGGGACATCGAGGGAGACCTTCTCGGATGGGGCGGGATCAAGTGGAAGTACTATCCGATGCCAAGGTGGCCTAATGGGTCCAGCACCTTCATCAATAACGACTTCTACGCAATCAATTCTTATTCAAAAAACCCTCCAGACCTCGTGTGGAGTATATACAAGTTCCTGGTTTTGGACTCCGGATTCCAGGAATTGATGTGGAAGACCACCTTCATCACTCCGAATCGGATCGACCTTTGGCCGTCGTGGGAGCGCTTGATCAAGGCTGTGGCCCCACCGATGGCAGGAAAGAATATCGAAGCAATGGCTGCCTCGGTTAAGTTTGGCCATTCGCACTACTTCTGGAAATATGAAGACCCCACCACCGAGGGGATTGTTTCCACGTACCTGAAGCAGATTGAGGCGCGACAGGTCTCCATAAAGACAGGCCTTCGCTTGGCAACCCAGCAAGTGAACGCTTTGCAAGCGGCGTCAGCGACCGCGTACGCTAAAGAAGCAACGTTCGCCAAACAGGCATCTGCGCAGGTGGCGGCGGCTGAGTCTGGCAAGCTCCACGCGTTTGCACCGCCCGCAAGGACTGGCGTCGGGAGTGCGGCGACGGCCGCGGGCAAGTTGGTCACGGCAGCCGGAGGCACATACACGGTACTCGGAAACGGTGGAGATCTCTGGGGTGGGAGCGACAATGGGGTGTTCGCCTGCTCCTCCTCAACGGCGACCAAGGGCTCCTACGTTGCTCGTCTTGACAGCATTGCGAACGTGGACTGTCCGCACTTGAGCCAGTGGGTCAAGGTAGGATTAATGGCGCGCAGCGACTTGAGCAATGATGCGACGTACGTGGCAGTGTTGATCACAGGCGGGCACGGGGTCCAGGTGCAATCGCGGTCGGCACCTCTTGCGAACACGATTGGACAAGGGGCTACGGCCAAGGGACAGTTGGCGACCGCGTTGACGTTACCCAATACGACCGCAACTCGCAATTACCTGAAGAATCCAGTGTGGTTGCGGCTGGTGCGGGACGTCAATCTGTGGACTGCAGCCACGTCGCAGGATGGAAAGCAGTGGATGACAGCAGGAGCGCCGCTCAAGCTGGAAATGGCTGGGGCATGGCTTGGGGTGTTTGCCACGTCGCACAATAGTTCCAAGGGATTCAAGCCAGGACAAGAGATTCGGACTGTGTTTGACAAGCTGACCTTTGCACCCCCCACGTTCGTGCAGATAGGAAGTCAGTAGGCGTCGGGTGATGCCGTTTGGATCCTCTGACCTGCCAGAGAGATCCGGGGCCGGGATGCGGCCGGCGCGTTCCTTCCAGCGTGGAGACGTCTGTCGGGGATCTTTGCTTCTTACGCGCCGCGGCCCACGGTGATCATGGCGTGATGGAGAAGCGGTCGCGGGCGGAAGAAGGTGCTGGATGTTGCTCAGACTCGGTGCGGACTCACGACTGTGTTCGCGGCGTGACGTGCTGGTGGCCAGCGGCGCAGTTGGTGCACTTGCGGCTCTGACGGCGTGTCGTGCCGTATCGTCGGCGCCCAAGCGACTGACGATTGAGGATGGAGGTCTGCTGTGGGCGGGCCGGCCGTTTTCCGCCTTGGGCGCAGTAATATACCAACTTCAGGACTACTTCGTCGCCGGTGGGCAGTCCGGGAGTAGCGAGTCCTTCAGCTCGTTTCCGTACGATCCAGGCCGCGGGGCACTGGTCCTGCGCGAGGCGGCGCGCTATGGGTTGCATGTGGCTCGCATCATGTCGATGGGCGAGAATCCGACATGGCTTCACGTTTGGCAGAGTCAGCCGACGGTCTTCTGGCGAGGCCACGATGCCATGATGGAGACTGCCGCGCGCTACGGGATATACCTGATCCCCTCACTCGTCTGGTGGCCGCTGCCCTTTGCTCAGGCGACGGGCAATACGAACGCGGAGGTCTTCCAGCGCGGCACCCAGGGGTACGCCTTGATGATGCGCTGGGTGCGCGAGTATGTGACTCGCTATGCCAGGCATCCCAGCGTGCTAATGTGGGAACTCGGAAACGAGTGGAATCTGTCTGTTACGGAGGGGGGGGCCACCAGCGGCATGTTCGGGAAGGGCACGCCATACTTCCAAACCTTCGCTGGCCTTCGGACGGCGATGGCAGATCTGGTGGCCACGATCAAGGGGATCGATCCGTTGCACCTAGTGGAGTCGGGCTGGGCGTCACCCGCCAGTTTTGCGGCTCCAACCGTTACGCTGCAGCAGAAGATGTTCGTCGAGACCAATCAAGAAGTAGATGTTGCCTCACTTCATATCTACCCGCCCCAGGGCTCGCAGGCGGTGCCGCCAGGCTTGGCCGCACTGTACAAGAACGCTGCGGCCCAGATGCACATCCCTGCGCCACATGCGACTGGTCCGGAGGTGAAGGGTATATTCCCGGTCGCCAGCTATCTACAGGCCATGGCGCAGGCTGCACGGCAGCGACTCCACAAGCCGGTGATCGTAGGCGAGTTCGGGGAAAACTTGGTCGTGGAGCCGCAGGCATCGTTCCTGCGCGCGGTTCTCGCAAGTTGGGCCCAGGGCACAATCCCACTGGCACTGGTGTGGGACTGGATGGCGCATGCCGGAGACCACAACAGCGTCGACCCCTACCGCCGTCCGACGGTCGCCGATCTGTTCCGCAGTTATGCGCGGAAGCACCCTTGGCCGACCACGGCGAAGTCGGGAGGGTACACATAGTGTACGTGCTGGAGATCCGTGAGCATCATCTTGCCTTGGAGGGACCTACAAGGGTACGCGCATAGAGGCGGCCCGGTAGCGCTGGACGCGGCGGCAGGAGGTGGCGGATGTGCTGGACGGTGCAGGTGCGCAGATGCTCCGCTTCGGTCGGCGCGACGCGATGCGGCTGGCCGCCGGTTCCGCGGTGGTGGTGGCCGGTTCGGCGGCGTTGGCGGCCTGTGGCATGACAGTGCCGAGCGCGGTCCAGACGACGGGCGGGGCCACGATCAACCTGAAGGCGGCGAAGCCGACCAACGCCAAGTCGATGCTTTCGGCGCGTAACGGGGTCTATTCGCTCGTGGCGACCGGTAGGGGACCCCATGGCGCCGCGGACGAGTTCAGCTACTACTTCGCGACATCCAACGCGACCAACGCCGCCTGGAACTGCAAGATCCGGACCCAGGCCACCGTCAGCGGCGACGGTAGCAAGTCCAAGGCCGGCCTGATGGTGCGGGGTTCCGGTGATCCGGCGGCCGCCTTCGCCACGGTGGTCATCACCGACGGCAACGGCGCGAAGTTTTACTGGCGCCCGAAGGACGGCGCGGCCGTCGAGGCCTGGCCGATCGACATCGCCCTGGGCGTGAAGGCGCCGATCTGGCTGCAGATCGAAAAGAAGGGCGACACGTTCACCGTCGCCTACTCGCTGACGGGAAAGATCTGGCACAACCACACAGGTGACCAGCAGGTGACGTTCTCCCAACCTGACTACCTCGTGGGGTTGCTGGGCTCGGCCAACGGCAGCGGGTCCGGCGTAGATGTCTTCAGCCACGTCACCGGTTTCAAACCCACCTCTTTCGTGGAGGTTTCCAAGAGTTCGGTCAGCCCAGGGAAGGCGAGTTGATCCGGTCTGTCGGGGCGGGATTGGGATGAGACTGGCGCTTTGTTGAGGGGTGGCGGTGGAATGCCGGCGGATGCGGGCCAGGGCGGAGCGAGGCTACCCCGGACGCAGGGCGCGTTCGGGACCGCGGAGGATGTCTTTGGTGTCGATGCGCGATGGCCGACCTGCCACTGCGCTACGGTGGTTGCGTTGCCAGACCTCGGAGGCCAGGAGCGGTTGGTGGCCGCGTGGTACGCGGGAACGGCCGAATGCCGCCCCGATGTCGCGGTGCTGTCGGCCACCTGGAGCGAACAGGATGGCTGGTCCGGCGCGCGCGTCCTAGTGGATACGGCCGGCCACGCGGAGGGCAATCCGCTCTTGGGCGTATCGCCCTCGGGAGTGTTGTGGCTTTTTTTCGTCACACTCGACGAACCGAAGTGGAGGAGCGCGCGCCTGAAGCGCATGTGCTCATTGGACGGCGGTTTGAGCTGGAGTGAGCCGTCGGGCCTGCGAGGGGCGGAAATCGGGTGGGTTGTGCGCAATAAGCCGATTCGCCTCGGTGCTGTCTGGCTGCTGCCGGCGTACGATGAAATCCGCTGGGAGAGCTTCGTCTTGCGTTCGGACGACGCCGGCCGAAGTTGGACACCCGGGGGCCGGATTGTTGCGCCGAACGGTTGCATCCAACCGACCCTGATGCCGACGGCTGACGGATTGACGGCGCTACTCCGCTGTGGGGCGCCGGGCGGCTCGGTGTGGCGCAGTTGGTCTCGCGACAATGGCTGGACGTGGTCCGATCCGGAGGAGACGCCTGTGCACAACCCCAACAGCGGTTGCGACGGGGTTGTGCGGGCGGACGCTTCGTGGGCCTTGGCCTGCAACGATGAGCCCCGCGGACGCGGCGTGTTGGCCTTGCGGACGTCGCGCGATGCGGGTACCACTTGGCCCGGACGCGGCGTGCTGGCACAGGGATCTGGCGAGTATTCGTATCCGGCCGTGATTGCTGCGGCCTCCGGTGGGTTGCACGTGTTGTATACCCACGAGCGCACGAGTATTCGCCATCTGCGCGTGCGCCAGGACTGGTTGGCCTGAGCGGCTTACGTACCTAATCATGGATTGGTCGCGTTGGTGCTTTGGCGGAAGTACAGGGGGAGGCACTGTGGAGGTTGTTGTTGCGCGGCACGCGCTTGATCGCGTGCCACTGTCTTGGATCATAGACGACAGTACCGCACTGTTAAATCTCAACTATTTCTTCTTGCGAGATCGTGGTGCACGAACCGGTGAGGTTCGTCGATGGGAAGACCTGCCCGTGGTCATCCCGGAAGCGTTTACGCGTGAATGGGCTGGCTGGTGTTTGGAGAACGGGGTCCGCGGTAAGTTCAGCGTGGTGCCCTGGCCCGCAGGGATTGGTCGAGTGGATCAAGAATTGCCGCTGTTGAGCACTGACCAGTTGCGCCGGTGGTTATGCCTGTGCCGTGAATGTATTGTTCCGGCGTTCGATATAACGCCGGAGATGCTCACGCACACCTGTGTTTATGATGTTGACACGCAGCGCCCACGGGCTGACGGTGCCTGGGAACAGATCGAGTGGCGGTCCTTTCGCGAGGACGAGGGTGTGGGGCCCTATATGGCGCTCGCCTGCAATATCCTCGTGAATGCTGGCATACCACCCCAGGGGGTGACATCTCCGGGCGGTTTTGGCGAAGGGTGTCTGGGGTTATATGCGCGGTTGGTGGGGGAGCACTGTCGTTCCGTTACGAGCCGTCCGGCTCCATTTTTCTACCAGCGCAATGAACTTGTTCAGACGACGATCGACACTCCGGTGTGGTACCCGAATCCGACTGTCGGGACTGCGGTTGGAGAGGTGATCGCTTGCGCGGGGGATTGGACCGGGTCATGGACTGGTTACGGGGTGGCGGATCCCGACCGGTACATTACAGAAGATCTTCAGGGCGGACGCCTGCCTGCGGTGATTGACGCGGGTAGTCCCTGCGTGCTCCTCAGTCACTGGCAGGGGATGTATGGGTTGCATGACGGCGACCGCCGTGGTTTTCGCGCGATGCAGGTGGTTGTGGATCGCCTCCGTCAGCGAGATCCGCGAGGCGAGCAGACGATCTGGCGCAAAGTCAGCGACATAACGGATTACGCCTGTGCTCGCCGTTTGGCCAGTGTGCACTGTCGGGGGAATGTGGCCAGTGTGCATCTGCCGCTGATGGTGCCGAACCTTACGGTGCGGGTCGTTGGGGTGCGGCCCCGGGGCGTCCTTGTCGACGGGCAACCGTTGATCCGCGCGAAAGGTCGGGCGGCGTTTCGCAGTGGCACTTTCTTGCCTGCGGATGGCGGCGCGTTGATTGCTTTTGATCCACGGGGACATGAAGTGCAGGTTGAGGTTGATCGGGGTGCGGAATGACGGGCAGGTGGAGCAGCTGATATCGTCCGTGCCGATTAGTGGTCGCACGACACTCGCGGCTGGCGCCCAATATGGGAGGCGCCGCTGCATGGCTGCGGGATGCACGCTGCCATGATCCGGTTGCGCCGAGTGCGACTCAAGGGTTCTACCATCGCAGCGTGTGGTGGTGTCGGATGTGAGCAATGAGTGCACACGGGGAGTCGAATCGGGCGAATCGAGGCACCTTTTCCGCAGGTAAGGGTTGGCAGTTCGGGGGATTTCCCTCGGCGTGGAAGGAGCAATAGTCAGTAAAGGTCAGGAACCAGGACTTGCCGCTTCCCCGCCGAATGCCATCCGCATGAAGCCAATGGAAGTGAATGCAGGCCCCTTGGTCCGCCGCATCTGCGATCAACTGGGCGTC
>JAJZXK010000142.1 GCA_021806565.1 Bacillota bacterium
GAAAGAGTTGTTCTACGAGCAGGCCGTACGCGTTCCCTGGATCATGCGCGTCCCTGGCTTCGATGCGACGCGCGGCCAGACGGTCCATTCCTTCGTGGAATCGGTCGACCTAGTGCCCACGCTGCTCGAATTGTGTGGGCTTCCGTTAGAGTCTCCGGTAGTGGTGTAAATCCGGGGTGAGCCGCGGTTCCTACGGGGTCCTCCGTGCAGCCCCGAGCAGGGGGCACAGCGAACACCAGTACGGATGCTGGCAGGAGGAAACAACGCGGCCACCAATGGGTTTCCTGGCGAAGCGACAACAACGCTAGGAGGGACCCATCGATGGCCGACAGTCTCAGTGTTGCACTCCTTGATCTGTTACGCAACGCAGATCCAGAGCAGCGGGACGACTTTGTGCGCCAGGCGGTGGAACGATTGGCCCAGGGGATCGTGGAGGCGGAAGTCGAGCAGAAGATCGGTGCGGCGCGGTACGAACGGACGCAGGAGCGGACGACCAGTCACAACGGCAGCCGGTCGCGGGACTGGGACACAACGGCGGGTACGGTCCACCTGCGGATTCCCAAGTTGCGCCAGGGATCGTTCATGCCGGTGCTGCTCGAGCCGCGGCGTCGGGCGGATCGGGCGCTGGCCAACGTGGTCGCTGAGGCGTACGTCGCCGGCGTGAGTACGCGCAAGGTGGACGCGCTGGTGCAGGCGATGGGGCTGGAGGGCATGGATAAGAGCACCGTGTCGCGCCTGGCTGGGGTGTTGGACCAGGATGTGGCGGCGTTCCGAGATCGCCCGCTGATAGAGGCCTGTCCATACCTGTGGCTGGATGCGACGTTTCCCAAGGTGCGAGAGGCGGGACGCGTGGTCAGCATGGCGCTGATGATCGCGGTGGGGGTGACCGACGGTGGTCAGCGCACGATCTTGGGGGTGGAGTTGGGCTGTCAGGAAGACGGCGCGCACTGGCGAGCCTTCTTGCGCTCGTTGAGGGAGCGTGGGTTGCACGGTGTGCAGTTGGTGATCAGCGACGACCACAAGGGACTGCGGTCGGCTGTGGATAGCGAGATGGTGGGCAGCAGTTGGCAGCGCTGCACGATGCACTTCACGCGGAACGCCGTGGCGCAGGTGCCCAAGCCGGCCCAGCCGACGGTCTCGGCGGTGGTGCGCCAGGTCTTCGCTCAACCCGATCGCCAAGCGGCGCAGGCACAGGTGGTGCGCTCGATCGCCACATTGACTTCGCGGTTTCCGAAGGTCGCGGAGATGCTGGAGGAGGCGGAGCCGGACTTGCTGGCACACATGGCGTTTCCGGCGGCACATTGGCGCCAACTGCGATCGACCAACGGCTTGGAACGGCTGAACCGGGAAGTGGCCCGTCGCATCGATGTGGTGGGGATCTTCCCGAACCGATCCTCCGTGCTGCGGCTGACGGGGGCACTTCTGGCGGAACAGGACGACGAGTGGGCCACGTCGCGACGCTGCTTCAGCGTCGAATCCATGGAGGCAGTGACGGCTCCGGCGGTATCCGCGGGGCCCAGCTTGCTGCCGGTTGCGGACGCGAAGGAGGTGGCGCTTGCGGGGTAAGCCAGATGGCGCATGACTCCGCGGATACTATGCAGGAAGTCCGACGGATTTTGCACCACGTTGACAGACATGACCGGGCTTCCCCTGGGTCACCGTCTGCAACGGCGCAGTCTGCTGCCGTTGCTGCGGGGTGAGTTGCCTGGGGATTGGCGCCACAACGTCGTCACCGATTGGGACTACCGCTTCCACGGCGTTGGCGAGCGGCTTGGTATTCCGCCCCACCGGCGTCGTGCCTGGATGATCCGAGACGAACAGTTCAAGTACGTTCATTTTCTCGACCTGCCGCCGATGCTGTTCGATCTGGAGCGTGACCCGGCCGAACTCCGCAACCTGGTGCCAAACGGGACGCATCAGGACATCGTCGCCCACAAGCGGTTGGAACTTCTGGAATGGCGCATGGCCCACGAAGACCCTAGCCGCTCGGAGTGGAGGTACCGCCGTACAGGTCCTTCGGGGGTTAACATCCCAGGCAATCGGACCGCCAACTACGGACAATGGCGCGATCCGGTTGCCGAGGGAGCCGAAGAATCGGCGCGGTAGGGGCTTGCGCTCGCAACACGGGAGCCCGCACCGAGAGCGGGCGGGGCGGATGGAGTCGCCGAGACCCGAAACCGGACAGGAGGCGCCGCCGATATGCAGACCTCAGGCCCCGCCGACGTGCTGAACGGGAGCGATCTGGCCCCAGCCCGGTGGATCTGGCTGCCCTCGCAGCGGACCCTGCCGAACACGGTCGTCCTCTTCCGCCGGGAGGTGCACCTGGAGGGTAAGCCGGTACAGGCCCGCGGGTGGATCAGCGCTGACAGCCGCTACCGGCTGACGGTCAACGGGCAACGCGTGCAGTGGGGACCGGCACCCTGCGATCCCCGCTGGCTCGAGCTGGATCCGGTCGATCTCGTCGGGCTGCTTGTGCCCGGAGACAATGTGGTGGGCGCGGAGGTCCTCTTCTTCGGGCAGGGCGACGGGACGTGGGTCGCCGGGAAACCCGGTTTTCTCTTCCGCCTGGAGATTGTCGACGAGACTGGGCGGCATCAGGTGATCGCCTCGGATGCGTCATGGCAATGCGCGGTCGATCGGGCGCACCGGCCGGGCCAGTACAAGCGGTGGTTTCTGCGCGCCCTCCAGGAGGAATTTGACGCGCGCCGGCACCCGCGGGGCTGGGACGCGCCCGGCTTTGCGCCCGGGGCGGGGTGGGGCCCGGCGGCCGTGCTGCCCTGCGCCGCCGAGAAGCCGCCAGCGACCGGCGGCTATCACGACTACCTCGGGGGCGCCCACTTCGCCCCGGATGAGTGCGGTCTGGTGCGGCGCGAGATCCCTGCGCTGGCCGAGCGGCGGATCCCGCCCATGCGCCTGGCCGACGCTGGGCGGGTCCGTTGGCTGCGGGATCCCGAGGACTGGTTCCAGTTTCGCGTGCCGGGTTCGTTCGAGGCGATCTCTGATGCCGACGCGGCCCGGGAGCGGGTGGGTGGCTGGGACCTCGCCGCCTCGGGCGCGGACGCGGCGTATGCCACCTTCGAGTTCGAAGAGCAGATGGTCGGCTGGCCGTACCTGACGGTCGAGGCCCCGGCCGGCACCGTGATCGAGTTGATCTGCCAGGAGTCCCATGACCCCGCAAGGACCAACTGGCTGGATTCCCACTTCTTCACTTGGACGCGACTGATCTGCGCGGACGGGGTCAACACCTTCGAGACCTTCGATTTCGAGTCGTTGCGCTGGCTTCAGGTGCACGTGCGCGGGGCGGGCGCCGCCGTGGTCATCCGCGAGGTGGGCGTGCGCCGGCGGGTGTTCGATTGGCCGCAGATCCCCCAGGTGCAATGTTCGGAGCCGCCGCTGCAGAGACTGATGGCGGCCAACATCAATACGCTGCTGAATAGCGCGCAAGAAACGTGCGTGGACGGCATGGGTCGGGAGCGCCAGCAATACAGCGGCGACGGCGCGCACCAACTCAGCGCCATCCGGTATCTGTTCGGGGAGACCCGGCTGCCGCGACGTTTTCTGCGCACCTTCAGTCAGGGGATCACGCCCGATGGCTACTTCCTGGACTGCTGGCCTGCGTTTGACCGGATGGTCCGGGTGGCCCAGCGCCAGATTGGCGCCACGCCGTGGGGCCCGCTGCTCGACCACGGGGTGGGTTTCGTCTTTGACTGCTGGCAGCACGTGCTGGAGACCGGTGATCTTGCCGCGGTGGAGGAGCCCTATACCCGGCTGCTGCGGTTCGCCCACTACCTCAGCCAGCTTGCGGGCCCAGACGGACTCCTGCCGGTGGAGGGGTTTGGCACCCCGACCGTCTGGCTGGACCATCAAGCATACCTCCAGCAGCGTCATAAGGCATGTGCGTTCAACCTGTACGTGGCCGCCATGTACCGGCACGCGCTGGCACCCCTGTGCCAGATGTTCGGCGACGCGCGCCATGCTGCGGAATACGAACACACCGGCGCTGGCTTGGTGGATGCAGTGGTTCAAGGGTTTTGGAGCCGTCAGCGGGGTCTGTACGTGGCCAACCTGCCTTGGCTGGATGAGGAGGCGCAGGGCATCCGCCTCTGCGACCGTTCGCTGGCAACGGCCATCCTGTTCGAGCAGTGCCCCGGCGGCGACGAGCGTGGCGCCCTGGAGGCCCTGGCCACCTGCCCTCCGGAACTAGGACTGTCCTATCCGTGCAATGCCCTGTGGCGCTACCACGCTCTGGCCAAGGGTCGCAGGATCGACGTGGTGCTGCGGGAGCTGCGGGAGCGTTGGGCGGTGATGCCCTCCGTGCGCGAGAACAACACGATTCAGGAGGGATGGACGGTACGCGCGGACTCGCATAACCAGTGGAGCCACTGCGCAGTCGCCCCCATTCGGTCGCTGTTCATGGACATTGCCGGCATTCGGCCCACGGCGCCGGGCTTCCAAGCGTACGTGGTGGAACCTCAACTCGGAGATCTGTCCGACCTGACGCTCACCGCCCACACCGTACAAGGTCCCATCCGCTTCCGCGCGGAGAGAGACGGCGACACGCACGTGGTCGAGGTCACGCCCTCGTTCCCGGCGAGCGCTGAACTGGTACTGCCATCTGGCGCCGACTGCGCGCTGACCGAACTGGGCCCGGGACGCAGCGGGCTCCGCCGCTTCGTTCTTCCGACGGATCGCCCGTCGCTGGTGCGCATTCCGCTTGCGGCCACCGGGAAAGGGTGACCGCTCTGGATTGGAGTGGGAGTGGTCCAGCAACTCGTGTTGCTGTTGTGTGGGCCATCGATTTGTGCAGCGACCACCGGCGACCGCGTCCCGGCCGGGCGTCCCTGTTGTCCGCGCAGCGCCCTGGCCCGAGCGGTGAGCCTGGTGACGCGCGGTGCTCGCGCCCCGCTTCAGCGCCTCGCGCGCAAGGACCTCGGAGTCGGCGATTTCAACTGGGTGTTGGGCGGGCGATTACGACGTAATAACGAGGGGTCGGGGTCAGTGCCTGCGGATTTCGGCCATGTCGGTCATCTGTTTCAGTGCATGCTGGCCGGGGGCGGCTGGAAGGTGGCGGGGTAGGGACAGCCGTCCTGGACGCGTGTCGGGGTCCGGGCCGCTGGCCATGGTCGACGACCGCTGCGAGACAGGACCACTGATTGCCATGTCAGCGGCCGGCTGTGGCCCGACACGTTCGCCGACAAAGACCCAACCCTGTCACCCCGCGTATGCCAGCCCCGTGCCTCTCGGTGCGGGTGCGTTGCTGGGGGCTGGGGTGCGGCACCAAGCCGTACCGCCGGGGGGCCGGGCCCACCACACCCCCGCCCCGGGGGCCGCCAGCGTGCCACCGGCGATCAGTTGTAGCGGGGGGTACCACGCCGTCGTCCCCATCCTCGGCAGGCGCGGCACGGCCCCGGCCGACCAGGCGCGACCTCCGTCGGCGGAGAGGCACAGGGGAAAGGTGGCGCCTCCGAGCAGGGCGACGCGGCCGCCCGGCAGTGTGAGTAGCGCGTACGGCCCTTGGGGGCCCGTGCCCGTGTAACAGACGTGCGTGTGCCCCACCGGCCGCGACCAGGACCGACCCGCGTTGCGCGATCAGAGCATGTCCTGGGCGTTGAAGATCCCTGGCGCCGCCCTGGAGCCGGGTGATTTGCCTCCGAGTTGGACCTCAAGGGGAGGTTGTCCGTGACAAGTGAAAAGGAGACTACCTGCGCACCGAAAAGGGGACCACCCCGCAGTGCATAGATCGAGGGGAAAGGGGTACTTCGGACCCCACTTTCACTCCTGATAGGCTTGGTATGGGAGACCGAGCCAATCGGGCGGTAGGAGATGCTCGAAGTGCCCAACATCCAGTGTAGCCGTGTGATGGTGCAGCGAGGAATCCCCATCCGGCAGATCGCGCGGGAGCTGCGGGTCAGCCGGAAGACGGTGCGCAAGTACGGTGCCCCGGACTACGTGGTGGAGGCCAATCCTCGTCAGCGAATGAGGAGGCCGCGGCCAGCCCCGCAAATGGACCGGTGGAAGCCGGTGGTGGCGTCGTGGTTGGCCAAGGACGAGACAGAGCCGCGGAAGCAGCGGCGGACGGCGCGGCGCATGCACCAACTGCTGCAGGAGATCCACCACGCCAACGTGTCGGAGGCGGCGGTTCGCCGCTACGTGGCGCACGTGCGCGGGGCGCGGGCACGAGAGGTGTACGTGCCGCTGGAGTTCATCCCTGGATCGATGATGTAGGTGGACTTCGGGCACGCAGAGGTGATCCTGGCGGGGTCGCGGCAGACCTTGCCGTTCATCGCCCTGCGTCTGATGGCGAGCACGGCCTCCTTCGCCAAGATGTTCACGCACGAGCAGTTGGAAGCGTGGATGCAGGCTGGGCTTCTTTGGGGGCGTGCCAGGGCAGGCGAGAGCGATGTCGTTAGGTGCTACGCTTCAACCGCGCCCAACGCCTTGGGCTGCAAGCGATAACGAACTGCGGTCCGACGCCACTCCTAATCTCCCGCTAGGTGGCCGCACGTCGAACAGGTGATCCGGTGACGCTACGGTGGATCGCTACCCTAGACGCGACACCGAATCTGTCCCAAACCCCTTGACACGTTCCGGCCGGCAGGAGCGGCCCGCAGAGCCTCGAATTGCGCGTCATATGAAACGCGATTATGATCTACTAGGCGTCGCGCCGCGCCTCTCACGCCGGTCCGTGTTGACGTCCTCCGGTCGCTTCGCGGCGGCGGCCGTGTTTGTCGGTTCCCAGTCGTTCATCACCACGTGTGGCCGCCGGCTCGTGCCGGTCCAAGGTATGCCGGAGCCACCGCTGGTCCACTATCCCATGCCGTACGGTCAGGTGACGCTGACCCCGGGGCCGACGTTAACGCGCGCCTACGATGAGGCGGCGCTGTTGGCGGCCCTGCAGGGCATCGTCAACCGCGATACTCCCAGGCTCTATGTGCTGGGGATGCCGGCGCCAGACGGCAGCGATCTCGACGCCTTCTGGTGGCAGCGCATGGGGGAACTCGGCTGGAGCGTCGCGCGGCGCAAGCCGTATGTGGCCAATAGCCTGAATGAGTTGCTCCAGATGTTCGGCCACCGTACCCGCGGCTTGGTGGTCTGGGACCCCAATGTGGCGGCGACGGCCAACGTGGCGGCCATGGTGGCCGGTGTGCTGGACCTGCTTCCGGTGGCGTACCGGCCGGCGTCCGGTGGCAAGGTGTCGGAATCGCAGAGTTCGGCCGAAGGCGTGTCCCTGTATACACAACTGCGCTCCGCCGGCTTCGGCGTCGCGGTCTGGCTGGTGAACCGCGACGGTTCTTCCATGTTCACCGGTAAGGGTACGATCCCGGGCACCAATCTGCCATCCAGCGGCAGCGCCAAGAACGACGCCTATCGGTGGGCGCAGGCGCACTACCTCGATCGCGGTCGCTGCGCGGCCGACCACATGGCCTATTGCATCGACGCCTACTGGCTGCGGCATCCAAAGGTCGGAGGCGGATTCTGGAAAAGCATGCTGACTAACCACGACTATTTCGTGGCCAAGCGTGGTTTCTTCTTCGACCTGGATCCGTGGCCCGACGAGACCCCGATCGACGACCCGGGAGCCAAGCCGGGGACCGACGCCGCGACGTTGAACGGGATACTGCTTAGCGCCAACGAGCGCACCGGCCGCCGCCGCATGATCAACGTCGGAGGGTTCCCGCCCTACGGGTCCAAGTACAGCAACTTCGGTTCGGCTGGCGGCACCCATAGTCCGGTGGCCACGGAGTGGCGTTACGCGCAGACCCTCTCGGGCTACAACGCGTTCATGGAAGCCGATACGTACATGACCAACGGCTCGTTCATCCATCACTTCCCGCTCAAGTCTCGGTACACGCAGTCGGCGCCGCCGGACTTGGCCTCACTGCGCGCCCGTGGCTATGTGGATGCGGCGGGAAGGGTAGTGCCCAAGCGGTATTTCGGCTTCTACGTCGGGGATTTCGACTCGCCGGCCTTCCTGCTGCGCTTGATGCCCCAGTTTTGGAACGACCCCGCGCGTGGCGCGGTGCCGCTGTCTTGGGCTTTCGATCCCAACCTAAGCCTGCGCGCGGGCCCGGCGATGGTCTGGACGCGCCAGACGGCCACAGCCAACGACAGCTTCGTGGCGGGCGATTCCGGCGCCGGCTACCTCAATCCGGGGAGGCTGGAGGAACCGCGGGCGTCCGGGCTTCCCTCCGGCATGGATCTGTGGGCCACCCACTGCAATCGCTTCTACCAACAGTGGGATCTTCAGGTCACCGGCTTCATCATCGAGGGCAACGCCCCAGCGATGAAGACTCACGGCCTCGACGCCTACCGGAGTTTCTCGCCCGGCGGCATTATCGGCCAGAAGCTCCCGAAGCAGGCGGTCATCGGGGGTCTGCCCGTCAAGGCGATGGACATCGGCGGCCTGCCCACAGACGTGCAGGCTGCGGCGGGGGTTATCCGCAATCGTCTGTTTTCTCCGGCCGGCGGCATTCCACAGTTCAAGGTGGCACGGGTGGTATGGCAGCCGCCTAGTTGGTACAAGGCGGTGGTCGACGATCTTCACGCCGGTGACGCCATCCAGGGGCCGATCGAGATCGTCGACTTGGCCACCCTGCTCGCATTGATGGCGCGCTACGAAAGCAGCCGCACGAGCGCCCCGGCCTGACATCGCGGCCCCGCCCGCTAGCGGCAGTTTCCTGGTTATCCGGGGGTGACAGGTCGGAAGGTTTGGGAGAGAAGCGGTATCGGGGCTTGAGGGCCTGTGGTTGACAGGAGTGGGTTGGCGGGAGCAGTTCGACAAGCGGACATTCAGGCTAGCGTCACCAAGGTGCGCGGGGAGCAGCTCCCGCAACGCCCATAGAAAGGTTTCTCGGCTCTACGGCACCATGTGTGGGTTGAGACT
>JAJZXK010000025.1 GCA_021806565.1 Bacillota bacterium
CACCCACACAGGGCTGACCAACTCGGTTCGTCCATCCGCCGGCCGTCTGAGCCCCGACACCACACGTGGTGCTGGCTAACTCCCGTTTGTGGGCAAAGGGCAGGCCTAGCCGAGTCGTGAGCTCCCGCCAACGAGCCGGAAGCGCCACCGGTTTGCAGTAGGACGAGAGCGTCAAGGAACCAGACGGCGGCGTCATCCTCGTCGTCGGGTCGCGGAACCGGTCGGTCACAACCAGAACCCCGGGTCGGGCAGCCGCGGGCACCATCGGGCACCCCGCCATACGAACCCAGGTAGGTGGCAGCGGCACCGCCCACCTTGCCCTACTTGCGCCCGCGACAGATGTAGAAGTTGATGCTTGAGAAAAATCCTCCGGCTTCCGCCCGCTGACGCAGGACGTCGACCCACCGCTCAGCTTGGTCGCTGCCGAGTACGCCGGCATCCACCGCGGCGTGGGCGGTGCGTTCCGCCATACCGAAGAGGTAGGAGTCCGGTGCGGTGTCCATGTGCACCAAGGGCTCGACACTCACCTCATGCAGCCCGGTTGACCGAAACAGCCGCCGCAGGCTACGCCCCGTCCAGCCGTCCGCGTAACGCTGATCTGAATTGAACGCCACGATCCGCCGGGTGAGTTCCCGTTCCGGGTGATCGATGATCCACGCGTCCGCATCCTGATCGGCGCTGACCACCCACCCTCCGGGGCGGACCACACGGCGCATCTGGGCGACCGCCACGGTAACGGTGTCAGAGGGCAGGTGAATGAGCACCGTCTGTGCCACAGCGGCGTCCACGCTGTCGTCCAGAAGGGTCAGGTCCTCGACGCCACCAGCGATCACTTCCACCCAGTCGTGCGCGCCGCTCGCGCAGACGCGCACCCGAGCCTCGTGCGCAAATACCGCCTGCGGCTCCATGCCGATCACATGCCCCGTGCTCCCGACCGCCCGCGCCAGATCAACGAGCAGGGCGCCGGTGCCGCAGCCCATCTCCAAGACACGGTCTCCGGCACCGATCTGAGCCCGGCTTACCAGGTGTTCCCGAAGCCGGCGTTGGTCGGGGGCACCCGCGCGGTGATTGAGTGCACGGACCCAGAACCGCACGGCTGCCGGGTCCATGTCGCCGGCGCTGCGAAAGGGGTCATGTCCCCCCAACCCCTGCCGAGTGTGGGTCATCGCGCGCCCCCCGATCTTGCGCGCCGCCGCAGGTCCCCGCGCCTGCCATCGAGCGGCGGACCGCATTCTCACCAGCGCCCGTTCGGTTCCGCGCCAATTCGCCGTGTCCCTCTCGCACATCCGGGCATCCGCGCGGGTTGATCGACGGGCGGCATCGAACCGGGCAAGACTCGCGCCGCGCCCGCCGAACATCCCCGCTGCGACTGAAGGACTGGGGGCATCGCCCCGTGGACGAGAATTGGCGCCAGCAGAGCCGGGAGATCAACCGCCGCATCGAGGAGTTGACGCGGCGCGGGGCTTGCTACTCGTGCCACAACCTGCGGACAGGGGACGTGTTTCCCGACCAGGTCGTCGTCTGGGACGACGTGCTCTTCCAGATCGTGCTTGAGCCATACCCGCGCGGGCGCTCAAGGGAGCACTCGACGCCGCACGGCTCTACCCGAACATGATGTGCGACTGGGGGATCAACCACCTTCGCTTTCAGCTATTCCTGAGGTAGGCTGGTGACGGGATCGACGCCAGCCGCTTTGTCTTTTCGCGGTGCCCTCCCCTTTTACACGCACGAGAAATCGGCGACGCGATCCGGTGCGCGTTCGACGCTGCGCGATCACCGCCCGCTCAAGGAAACCCCGTTGCCGCACTGTTCGGAGTTGGAGGCGCACGAAGCTGACCCGTGCGGAGGAAAGAGCATGCTGCGCCCGCGAGCCCTGCGCCCCGGGTCCACGATCGGTGTGGTCGCCCCGTCCTGGTGCGGACCGGCTGCCGCGCCCCACCGCGTCCAGCGCGGCGCGGCGTTCCTGGAGGAGGCATTCGGCTTCCGCGTCGTGCGCGCCCCGCACCTCTTCGAGTCTCGCCGCTGGACCGCCGGCTCGCCGGAGCAACGCGCCCAGGACCTCATGGGCTTCTTTACAGACCCCGGCATCGACGGCATCTGGGCGGCGATCGGCGGCGACCACGCCTGCCACCTGCTGCCCCACCTGGACTGGTCCCGGATCGCCGAGAACCCCAAGGTGTTCATCGGCTACTCCGACATCACCGTGCTCAACGTCGCCATCTGGACGATGACCGGCATGGTGACCTTCAACGGTCCCGCGCTCATGGACGAGCTCGCCGAATACCCGTCCGCTCCGGAGTATGCCGTCCGCTCGCTGCGCCGCGTTCTGACCGAGCCCTGCCCGCCAGGCGCGGTCGAACCCGCCACCACCTGGACGGACGAACGGCTGGACTGGGTGACCAGAGCAGACCTGACCCGGGGCAGGGCGTACCAACCCTCCCCGGGCTGGACCTGGCTCCGTGACGGCAGCGCGGAGGGCGTCCTGGTCGGCGGCTGCCTGCAGTCCCTGCAGCACCTGCGGGGGACCCCCTACTTCCCCCGTGCCGCCGACCTTGCGGGCGCCATCCTGTTCTGGGAGATCGGGGAGGAGCGACCGTCGCCGGAGTGGGTGGACGCCGTCCTGCAGGACTACGAGAACATGGGGGTCCTCGCCCGACTGGGCGGCATGCTGGTGGGACGCCCGTACGGCTACTCGGAGCAAGACAAGGCGCTGTTGCGGGAGGTCGTCTTCGAGCGCACCCGGCGCCACAGCTTCCCGGTCGTCACGGATATGGACTTCGGGCACACCGCGCCGCCGATGACCCTGCCAGTCGGGTGCCGCGCCCGAATCGATAGCGGCAGCCGTGCGTTCGCCATCCTGGACAGCGCGGTGCGCTAACCCAACGGACCCGGGGGACGCGCCGGACCGCCCGGACTGCGGCGAGTCGCCCCGGGCACCGCCCTCCGCCGGCTCCAGGCGACCGGCGGCAGGTCGGGCGTGCCGTGAGCCTCCCGCGCCCCGGCGCGTCATCATGCGCCCAAGGGTTTGACGTAGATGGCACACGGGCTGCCTGGTTCCCAGCCCGGATAGGGGTCAATGATCTCCACCAGGCGGAAGCCAGCACGCTCGTAGAAGCGGCGGGTCCGCGCGTATCCGAGGTCGGGTGCGGTCGGTGCCAGGGTCTTGACGGTCAGGAGAGCGGCGCCCGTCGCCGCCGACTCCCGCTCTACGTGCCGCAGCAGTTGACCGCCGAACCCCAGTCCCCGCCGCGGCGGGAAAACCGCGAGCCAGGTGATCTCGCAAACCCCGCCGCCCCGGTCGCGGACGGTGCAGAAACCCACCACCGACGTACCCTCCCGGGCGACGAAGAGGCTGTCGCCAGCCAGGTCACGGGCAACCTGGCTGAGGACAGTCGGGTGAAAGTACTGGGGCGAGGCGGCGATGATCGTGAGGCAACCGGCGTGATCCTGACCTACGCCCCGGCGCACCTCCATGCCAGCACCCCCGCGCACCGCTACGCCGAGCGGCAGCCGCGCGTCCTTGTGCCCTTCGGCGGACGCCGCTCTGCCTCGCGGGTCCACCCCAAGGCGTCCCGCCATGGCAGACGGGCACTATCCCGCCGGGAGGCGGCGCTTGAGCCAGCGGATCTGCCCGCGGTGGTTCAGTTCGTCCTCAAACACGTGGAACCACTCCCAGTGACGGTTGCAGCGTCCCTGACCTTCGCCCTTCTCGATGTCGAGCCAGGCATCATCCCTGCGTCGCATGGCTTCGAGCGTCCGCGCCCGCAGGCTCGCCAGCAGGTCCAGGTAATAGCCCAGCGGGCGCCCGCGCAGGCGCCGCCGCCCCAGGTCTCCGAGCTCTTCGGCTGCCTCCCAGTCCTGTTGCTCTTCGGCAGGTCCGGACTCCTGCTCAATCCCGAGGGTCTTCTGGTAATACCGCTCGATTCCGGCGATGTGGTGCAGCAGAGCCCCGATGGAGTTGCTTTGTGCGTCGTGAAGGTGATCCAGTTGCTCAACCGTCAGCCCTTGCACCTCATCGACGGTCGTGCGTCGCGCATATTCCATCATCGCCACCAGCCGACCGATCCGCGGACTGTAGCCGGGACGGTCGCCGATGACGCACAGGGGCTCCCCCACGCCGCTCACTCCCCCCGGCACGGGCGAGACCCGTTCGTCACCCCGACCAGGGTTCCTCCCCCAACCAGGTGGCAGCCAGCTGCCGGCACCGCCGATCTCGATGCGGGCAGGAAGGCGATGGCGCTCAGTTGTGGAAGGGACGGATCCCACCGAGCAGTGGCACCCCGAATTGGGGTCTGAAGGGCGCGGGACTCGACGCGCTGGACCGAGACCCACAGGCGAGGATGACGGGCGCATCACACTGCGCCGCGCGCTCCGCCTGGGCGAGCAGGCACTGGCGAGAAGGGGCAGATTCCGGTGCGCCACCTCAGACCTCCCGAGCCGCAACCGCCGACCGGCGGCGTATCAATCACGCCTGATCAGCGAATGCCGCCGTACTGCGCAGTGGGTGCCCTGCTCGACGCTCCCGCTCCTTCGCTGATCCGCTGGACCGAACTCAGCCGCCTGGACGGACGCGTCGTCGCCCGCGCTTCGTACGTGCCGGCGCCTGGCGGCGCGCCCCTCACGTACTGTGTCAAGTACGGTCCCGACGACCGTCTGGGGCATGAGGCGGCGCTCTACGCAGCCCTGTTTTCGCCACCCGGGCGCGACCCCGTCCCACGTTGTGTTGGCTATCAATGGGCGAGTGGGCACCATCAAGAAGCTCGCCGACATCGACGACTACCTCGTCTGTTTCCTCGAGTCCGGGCGGGATGCAGAGGGCATGGAGCAAGCCCGGGCGTATGCGTCCACAGCACCACCCGTGATCCACCGAGCCTTGGACGCGCCCTAGGTCAGAGATCGTCCGGCGAATGGGACCACGCCCCTGTCCGGGGCAACCGCGCGCTCCTGACCGCCCGTCCTGGGGGGCGGCGGACTGGCGGGGCATACCCCCGGCAGCCATGTCAGTGTAAACGGTTCCAAGAGGGGTGAAGGGAAGGGGTCCCCGGGAACGCGTTCCCTGGCGTGGCTGCCGGGTCGGCGGGAAGTCCACCACCCCGGGGGTCAGCGCGGGCGCGGAATCGGCAGTGTCCGGGGACGCCCCCGGCGCCGCGCGGGGGGACCTGGGCGCTCCCCGGGAGAACCCCACCCCTCGGCGAAGACAGCCTGTACGGACGGGGTGGATGCCGGTGCTCCGTGCCGTCACCTTCGACGCGGTGGAAACCATTATCCACGACACCATGTACCCTCCCGACCAGTACTTCGCCGCGCTGTGCCGCTTCGCCGGCGTTGAGTTGTCGGACGCCGCAGCCCTCGAAGGTGCTCCCGCCCGAAAGCGGTTCCAGCAGGCGGAACGACCCTCGAAGTCCCGCCCGGTCACCACCGATTGGTACCGCGACCGCCACGCAGCCCGGTTGCACGGCGCCGGCGTCCCAGGCGACCTCGCGCCCGTCATTGAGCGCATGCGGGCGGGGGTCCCCGCTCTGCGCAAGGGCTGGGTACTGGACCCCGACGTTCCGGCGGTGCTGGATGCCCTGCACGAGCGGGGCGTTCTCCTCGCGGTGGTCTCGAACTTCGACAAGGTATTCCCCGACCTGCCGGCGTCTCTGGGCATCGCCCGCTACTTCCGCGTCATCACCGCGTCTTCCACGGTCGGCGCCGGCAAGCCTGATCCTCGTATCTGTACTGTGACGTGCGATGCGCTTAGTGCGCCCGGAGGACTGCTTGCACGCTGGGGCAGCCCGGACAACGCTGGCGGTGTGGCTCGATCCGTCGGCGCCCGAGGGGTCATAGGCAACTCGCTGGACTGCCTCGACACCGAGTGCACGCGGGTCGCCCGCCTGGTGGATGGGCGCAACAATCGGTCCCACGGGACGTGACGTTTGCCATGATGGAGGAGGGTGTCCACCGCCTTCGGTGGCTGGGAGCCGACGAACCCCATCTCGATGACCCGTGCGTTCGGGGGTCTGGGCGCATGACGATGGGGGTGTTCGGGGGCAACTCCACGGGCGGGGCGCACAACAACGAGGACGGGGCGTTGTGTTGGTCTGACGCCCATCATCAGTGGGAGTTGGCGGCGGTGCTCGATGGACACAACGGTGCGGACAGCGTCAGGCTCCTTCTGGATGTCCTGGACTCGGATCAACGCACATTCGTTGCGATCCTAAGCGAAGCCGTTGGCTCAGCGATTCCCCGCCTGCATCGGCGCATGCTCGACGTGCTGTCCTCCACCGACACGGCATTGGTGGATGGGGAAACCGCTTGCCTGATAGTGGCGCGCAAGGGACATTACTTGTGGTGGTTGAGCGTCGGGGACTGTGCCCTCTACGTGCTTCATCCCGAATACGCCCGGTTTGGTCAGTACGCGGTGAATCAGCGCAGCTTCTTCGAATGGGTCGGCGAGGTGAACACCTTCCGTGAGGCTGTCCCGTGCTACACCACTGGCACGAAACGCCTGCGAGGTGGCAGGAACATCATCCTCGCGGTCACTGACGGCGTGCTGGAGTGCGGCAGCCGTCCTCTTGACGCCCCCCAGCGCCTATACGACGCTGCATGCTACTCCCCAGACTCCGGGTCATGTGGCGTCCGGGAGATCCTGCACAGGGTGCAGTTGGAGGGTGGCACCGACAGCGCGACTGTGGTCGCCTGGGACCACGTGTGTGAGGACCCGGGACCGTATCCATCGAATTGGGAGGGATGAAGGAGCCGGCAAAGGGCGCACGGGCGGGGCTCGCCATCCCGCTCTACCGAATATCGGAGGCGTCTGACGGGGGTGCGGCGTGGATGCTCATTAAGGCGTGTGCTGGACCCGCGTGACACACCTACGGCGCAAAGCCAATCGCCACCGCCGTACGTCGCATCGGGACGTTGTCTGCCCGAGTATTGCACGTAGCAAGCCGACCGGCGCCTAAGATCCGGCTGGTAGCGAGGCTGCACACCTCCCTCGCCAACCCCCGGCGCTGGTACTCGGGCAGGGTAGCAACGGCGGCGAGTTCCCAAGCGCCGTCGCTGCAGCGCCACACGGCAGCGCGCGCCACGAGCGATCCATTGTCGACGATGCCACAGTACTCGTACCCTTGGTCCCAGAAGCTGAGCCATTCCTCCCGGCTCAACTCCATGAAGTCCGCCCACATCGCGCGCGCGAGTTCGTAGTCGCTGTGAGACTCCAGCCACCGCGCGTTCACGATGCCGACCGGTCGGAAGTCGGTCAGGCGACTCACCATGCGCACGTACTCGGGTTCCCGAGGTTCAGCGGGACCGTCCGCAGCGTGGATCGGTTTCATGCGGCGCGCCTCCGTTGCCATCAGGTGTCCGCGCGGATCGGCAGGGGTCCCTTGCTACTTCGCTGCGTAGCGTGCCGGAGCGGGTCCCCTGCTCGGACCGGGGGGGGGGCACCGCACCGCTGCGCCGTTCCCCGCCGGGGTCGGCGGTGCTCCGGAACACCCCCGCGCGCACGGCGCGGGGGATGCGAAACGGGAAAAAAGGGGCGTGGAGGAGTTCAGCGTCCCCCGGCGAAGGGCGTCTGTACAACGCATCCCCGCCGGGGTGCCTCATGCCCCTCCACGCCTTGTCCATTGCGACCCGGTCGGTAAGCCGAATTCTGTCGTGGGCGATCATTTCTCTGAGGGTGACGGTTACCCGGCACCTCAAGCGGCCAACCCGGGAGGTCAGCGGGCCGCGTCCTCCCTCCCCTATTTGGCCTTGCAGCGGGTGGGGTTTGCCTGGCCGACCGGTTACCCGGCCGCCGGTGCGCTCTTACCGCACCGTTTCACCCTTACCGCACCCGAGGGCACGGCGGATTGATTTCTGTTGCACTTTCCCTGGGGTCGCCCCCGCCGGGCGTTACCCGGCACCCTGCCCTGCGCTGTTCGGACTTTCCTCAGCCACAACTAGGTGGCCGCGATCGCCTGACCGGGTCGCGGTCGCGCACCAGCATAGCACCACGGACTCCCCACCGCTACTCGACGACCAGGAGTCGCCCGCAGTGCTCGCAGGTCACGCGCTGCTCCGGGTCGCGCAGCCGCTCGCGCACCAGTGGCGCGAACTCGACCTGGCAGCCGGTGCAGCGGCCGGATTCCGCCCGCACCACACCCACGCCATCGTGCGCCCCCCGCCGTACCCGCCCATACTCCCGTAGCGCCACCCCATCCACGCGCGCCGCCACGGTGTCCCGCTGGGCGACCAGTAGCGGCAGGCGTCCGTCCAGGGCGGCCAGGCGCTGACGGCGCGTCTGGCGGTGCTTCTCAAGCACCGCCGCGGCCTGGGTGACGGCGGCACGCACCGTCTGCAACCTCTGGCGCAGGGTGTCGGCCTGCTCCATCGCCTCCAGGATGGTCGTCTCCAGATCGGAGATGCGCTGCTCGCTGCCGGCGATGTTCTTCTGGAGACCCTCCAGATCGCGCGGGGCGCGCACCTCTCCCCCATACAAACGCCGCGTCGCCCGCTCGCGCTCCACTTCCTGGGACTGTCGTTCCAGCTCGGCCAACCGCTGCTGGCGCTCGGTGGCGGCCAGTTCCGCCTCCACGTGGGACGCCCGCGTGCGGCGCGCGTGCAACTCGCGTTCCAAGACCATCTCCTGCGCCGCACCCAGCAGACCCTGGCGCTCGGCGCTCAGGGCGTCGATCTCCCGGTCGAGGTCCTGGATCGGCAACAGCTTGCGCAACTCGGCCTGCCAGTTCATGCCCACGCTCCAAGCTCCCCAACCGGTCTGGAGGCGTCCGCCCGCTTCCAGACGTCCGCGCGGGGCGGTTCCAGCCGCACATCCACGTCCCAAGCGGCGCCACGCAGGGCGGCGCCCAGTTGCTCCGCGAGGGCGACCACGCCCGGGACCTCGCTGGCGTGATGGCCGGGGTCCACCAACGCCAATCCCCGTGCCTCGGCGTCGCGTGCCTCGTGGTAACGGATATCGGCGGTCACGAGCACGTCCGCGCCCACCCGGAGCGCATCCGCGGCACACACCATGCCGGCGCCCCCGCAGACCGCGACCTTCCGCACCACCCGCCGGGCATCCCCGACGAAGCGGGTCGTCGGAGCCGTCAGCCGGGCGGCGACGAAGCCGGCGAAGACCTCCAACTCCGCGGGGCGCTCGGCCGCGCCGACCATGCCCAGGCCGTAGGCTTCGCCAGAGTTTTCCAACGGCAAGAGGTCGTAGGCCGGTTCCTCATACGGATGCGCCGCCCGCATGGCCTCCAGCACCGCGGCGCGCGCGCGCGCCGGCACCAGGACCTCCAGCCGTTCCTCGGCCACCTCCGCCAATTCGCCGGGCCGCCCGATCGCCGGCGCGGCACCCGCTTCCGGCCGGAAGCGCCCCGTACCGGCCGACGTGAAGCTGCAGGCGCTGTAGTTGCCCAAACGTCCGGCGCCCGCCCGGTCGAGGGCTTCACGCAGCGCGGGGGCGTGGTCCAGCGGCACGAAGACGACCAACTTGTAGAAGGATTCGCGACCGGTCACCTGCAGTAGCCGCGGCGCCTGCAACCCGAGGACGTCGGCCAAGGCGCGGCTCGTCCCGGCGGGATGCACATCGAAGTTGGTGTGCGCGGCATACACGGCCACGTCGCCGCGCGCCGCGGCCAGCAGGGCGGCCTGAGACGGCTCCGTCGCGATCAGGCGCGACAGCGGGCGCCATGGCAGCGGATGGTGGGCGACCAGCAACTGGGCACCCGCGGCCACGGCGGCCGCGACCGTCACCTCGTCGGCATCCAGCGCGCACAGGCAGCGGCCCACTGCGGCGCCGGGGTCCCCCGCCAACAGCCCGACGTTGTCCCAGGACTCCGCCCGCTCCTTCGGCCAGAGCCGGTCGCAGAGTGCGGCGACGTCCGCCACCGTCGCACCAAGTGCCGCCATTGGGTGCCCTCCCCCGCGCCCAGCGCTCTTCGCCACCCCCCGGGCCGCCTCCTCGCGCCCGGTGTCTGCACTCAGCGCAGACGGATCGCGAACATCAGGGCGGAGCCGTTGATCAGCGCGTGCGCCACGACCGAGGGCAGGAGCGATCCCGACTCCTGGTACAGCCAGCACAGCCCGACGCCGACCGCGGTCAACGGCAGCAGCAGACTCAGGCTGCCATGCGCCACCGCGAACAGCACGGCCGCGATCCCCACCGCCAAAGGGCCCGGCAGGTGCGCCCGTAACCATCCAAACAAGAGGCCGCGAAAGAAGAGTTCCTCGGCCAGCGGGACCAACACCACCAGTGTCAGGCCGAGCAGCATCAACGCCAGAGGACCGGCGAAAGTCCGGGGGTGCAAGACGACGGGATTGTTACCCCGCAGCCGCATCCCGAGCAGGATCTCCAGGCGGGCCAGGCCGTCGGCCGCAAACTTCAGGCCGACACCCACCGCCGCGCCGACCACGAGCCATCTGCCGCCGGGCCAGGCAAAGAGGCGCGGCGCCCCCCCGGCCGCCCCCGCCCAGAGCATGGCCAACCAGCCGCAGCCGAAAAGCGCCAGGGAGAACGCGGTGTAGGCGAGAGCGAACACACCCCGCGGCGCACCCGCCCGCACGGCTGCGGCCACGGCGAAGGTGGCCACGACCGCCAGCAACTGCGCCGCCACGAAGGTCGCGGCGATCCCCCAGAGTCCCAGCGGCGGGTGCGGCGCCGGTCCGCGCCCCTCCCCGTCCCGCACCGTCAGCGCCGCCCAGCGCGCAGCGCGACCAGATCGCTGTAGGCCATGGCGCGCGTGTGCTCCGTATGCGTCCAGTGGCGCGGCCGCCGGCTCAGCAACCCGTACCAGGTCAAGGGCACCCAGGAGTTGAGGAAGACCGGATACAGCGGTAGGTAGAGCAGGGCCTTGGCGGGCAGTCGGTCGATGATCGCCGCCGCGATCGGCAGGGAATACTCGAGGATCATCAGGACCAGCCAGAAGCCGGACGACGCCAGGCGGTGGAGGATGGGGTCGGTCATGAACTCGCCGGGGATGACGTAGCCAAGCAGCATCAGGATGGTGCCCAGCATGAGGTAGAACGGGGTGAACATCTGGAAGGTGGCCTCGATGAAGCCCGGGGACGCCTCGCGCAGGCCGCGTTTCGCCGTCGCCCCCATGTACATCCGCGCCACCGTCGCTTGGCCCTGCACCCAGCGGACGCGCTGCTTCCACGAGGCGGCGAAGGTGAGCACCTTCTCGTCGTAGCAGATCGCGTCGTGGGCCCAGACGGTCTTGGTCCCCTGCAGCAGGGCCTTCATGGTGAACTCGAGGTCCTCGGTGAACGAGGTGGCGCCCCAGCCGATCTGGCGCACCAACTCGGTGGAGATGCACATTCCGGTGCCGCCCAGGACCGAGGAGAAGCCGATATTGTGCTTGGCCAAAAACCAAAAGCGGTTGCTGACCCACACCGACATGCCAAACGTGGCGGAGATCCACGAGTCCGTCGGGTTCTTCGCGTCCATCCGCCCCTGGATGACCCGGTGGCCCGTGGCGACGTAGCTGTTCATCACGTTGAGGAAGTCCGGGTGGACCAGGTTGTCGGCGTCGAACACGACGAAGGCGTCGTAGCGCTGAGATCCGGCGTTGATCTTCCGGAAGGCGTAGTCCAGGGCGTAACCCTTGCCCCGTTCGTCGCGGTTGGTGCGTACGATGACCCGGGCACCCGAGGCCCGCGCCACCGCCGCGGTATCGTCCTCGCAATTATCAGCGATGACGTAAATGTCATAGAGCGCGTCGGGATAGTCCATGCTCTGGCAGCATTCCACCAGCGGGGCCAGCACCCGGCCCTCGTTGTGCGCCGGAATGACGATGGCGAACCGCGACCGCGGCTCCACCCGGGCCGGAGGCCTGCGCCGGAAAAAACCCGCGAGCGGGATGGCGACCGTGTAGAGGGAATAGAGTACGAATACCCACTCCATCACGTCGATCAGCCCGATCAGGGGCCAGGGCAGGGGCGGATAGATGCGCGGCGGCCCCATGACCATAGCCAGCCATGCCCCCGCCAAAGCGGCGTGCGCGGAACCGTTCACCCGCTCTCACCTCGTTCCAGACCGCGTCCCGCGGACGGCACCAAGCAAGGGGGCGGTCGCCCGCCCCCTGCCAAGTGTAGCCGAGTCTACCACACGCGCCAGAGGACGGGTCCGTCCTCCCCGGTGGGCAGCGTCACAAGCTATGATCCCCACCGCGGCGGGCAGTACTCGCCGGCCCGCGGGCGCGGGTTCGAGCCGCCGGCGGGTGGCCGAAGCGCCCCCCCACCGCGCGGCACGGACGACTTCACGACACCACCTGGAGGAGGAAGCACTTGAGGTAGCGCGTCTCTTCGGCCCCGAGCAGTCCGGGGTGATCGATGGCGGCCCCCCGGCGCTCCAGAACGCGGACGCTGCGGCCGGCATCGGTCGCGGCGTCGCAGAGCATGCGCTCGAACATCTCCTCGCTGACCGGCTGGGAGCAACTGCAACTGCACAGCAGGCCGCCGGGCCGCAGCAGGCGTAGCGCGTGCACGTTGAGGTCGCGGTAGCCGCGGTAGGCCCCGTCCAGCCGGCGCCGGCTACGGGCGAACGCCGGTGGGTCGACCACCACGGCGTCAAAGGATTCCGCCTGGCGCACATGGGCGCGCAATGCGTCGAAGGCGTTGGCCTCCTGAATCCGCACGCGCTCCCCCTCCCAGCCGTTGGCCCGGCTGTTGGCAACCACGCCCTCCAGCACAGCGGGGGAGCTATCGAGGAAGACCACCTGATCCGCGCCGACCGCCAGCGCCTGCAGGCCGAAGCCGCCCGTGTGGCAGAAGGCGTCCAGGACCCGCACCGGTCCTGCGGCGTCCCGGACGAGCAACTCCCTGACCATGCGCCCGAACGCGGCCCGGTTCTCCCGTTGGTCCAAGAAATGGCCGGTCTTCTGCCCGCGCCGCAGATCCAGCGCCATCCGCACCCCGGTCTCCTCCAGCCAGACCCGGTCCTCGGGGTCACCGCGCAACGGGCCGACGCGCTCCGGGAGCCCCTCAAGCCGGCGCACCGGCCCGTCGTTGCGCTCGTAAAAGGCCTCCACCCCGGTCGCGCGGGCGATGGCGTCCACCAACTCGGGCAGCCGGGCCTCCATGCCGGCCACCAGCACCTGAATGACGATCACCTCGCCGAACCGGTCGGCGATGAGGCCCGGCAATCCATCCGCTTCCGCAAAGACCACCCGGCAGACCGCCGGGTCCGCGAGCAGGCGCCGGCGCAGGTCCCATGCCGCCTGGATCCGGGCGTCGAAGAACGCGGTGTCCACGACCTCGCCGCGGCGCCGCGTCAACACCCGGGTCGCCAGCACGCTGTGCTCATGATAGAAGCCGCGCGCCACGAAGACGCCGCGGTCGTCCACCACGTCCACCACGTCCCCGGTCGCCGGCCTGCCTTCCAGCCGCGCAATCTCGCTGCGATACACCCACGGACGGCCCGCCCGCAGCGCTTGATCCTCATCTGTCTTCAGCCGTACCACGTCCACGCCGTCCACCCGCCTCGGGGGGCCGCTCGCTGGCAGCCCCCGTCTGCGGCGGTTCGCGTCCCGGACGCACAGTCCCTCTCGCGCGGGATCAGTGGGGCTTGCCCCCGGCCGGCTCACGATCCATGAACTTCACCAGCACACTCACCAGGGCATTTCGCTCGTTGCTGTCGGCGACCTCCCACATCTCTTTGAGCAACCGCTGCTCGGGGTTTTTGGGATCCACCCCGGCGGCCAGCCACTCGCTGAAGTCGTGGGCGGCATTCAGGATCGTGCCGCGCGACGCTCCGACGCGATGCGCCATGTTGAGCTTTGCACCGAGGTCCTCTTTGAACTGCTCAAAGGAGTCGGTGAACGGCATGGCTCAACCCCCCCGTCTGATCCGGCCATAGCATGCCCGGCAAGCGGCGCGGCATGCGGCAGCCGCGCTTGACAGCCGCGCGGTCCAACCATATTCTGGCATGTAAATGGAACAATATGGTTTGCCGCGCGACGCCGGTCTTCCACCGGAGCCGCTGATCCTCTGCGTCCGGCTCGACGCGGCTCCCGCAACCGCACACCGGGCGGAGTACACCGAACGGGTCGTAGGGATCCTGCTCCAGCACAGCCGACGGGTGGCCGCCCAGGAAAGGATGGCCTGGTGCGACGCCAGCGCGCGGCGCATGCGCCCGGACGGCGGCCTGCGGCTGGCGGCGGCCGTGGCCGACCGGCTCAACGCATGCGGCATCGCGTCCGCGGTCGGGACCGGCGCCAACCGCCTCCTGGCGGCCATGGCGGCACAGGGCGCACCGTCCGGAGGAGCCGTCCGGCTGACGCGCGCCGCCGTGCCCGGCTGCCTCTGGCCGCTGCCCCTGAATAAGCTCTGGGGCATCCCGCCCGAGGGACTGTGCGCCGGCCTGAGGAACAACCTGAGCACCATCGGGGACCTGGCGGCCATCGGCCCGCTCCGGGCGGAGACGGTGTTCGGCCCGGACGGCCCGAGGCTGTGGCGGGCGTCATATGGCCGGGACGACGAGCCGGTACCGCTCCACTACGACGGACCGCTGCCCGAGATCGCGGTCGAACAGCCGCTGGACCCAGGCGACGCGAGCACGTCCGGCGGCACTCTGGCGCTGCTGGCGGCGGCGGAGGGCGTCTCGGCCCGCCTGCGCCGCTCGGGATTCGTGGCCGCCGGCCTGCTACTGCGCATCGACCCGCACGGTGCCCGGTGCCAGGCAGCGCTGGCCCCACCCACCGACCAGACGCTGGAGATCTTCCGGGCGGCGGTACGGCTCGGCGCGCCCGGCTGCACGCCCCCCGCCAGCGGGCGCCGGGTCCGCCTGGAGGCCTGGCCACTCGAACCCGTGCCGCGGTCCGGCCTCGGATGATCGGACCGGATGCGGGCCCGAGGGAGGGTGGGAGGGGCGGCGCCGCGCCGCTGTGCTATCCTGCCGGCGGAACGGTGCCTTGCAGCCGAGGGAGGCTTCGTGATGCCAGAGCGATTCGCGGGCCGGGTACGCGCCCCGGAGTTCCCGACGGACACGATCTGGGTGGGAGCCTCCGCCCCGCCCCGGCTGGCGGATGCGCGGGGCCGGCTCGTGCTGCTCGACTTCTGGACCTTTTGTTGAATCAACTGCCACCACGTGCTGCCGCAGTTGCGGCGGATCGAGCAGCGGTACGCGGACCGGGTCACCGTCCTGGGCATCCATTCGCCGAAGTTCCCGGCCGAAGCCGCCACAGAGGCGCTGGCGGACGCCGTGGCCCGGCTGGATGTCCGCCATCCCGTGGCCAACGACCGTACGCACGCCATCTGGCAGGCGTACGGGGTGCGCGCCTGGCCCACGCTGATCTTCATCGACCCCTCCGGCCGGGTCATCGGGCGGCATGAGGGCGAGATCGACGCCGGCCGCCTGTCCCAACTCATCGACGCCCTGCTGGCCGAATTCCCACCGGCCCCCGCCGGCGCACCGGCATGGGAACACCCGCCGGCGGCCGCGCCCCGGGACGCACGCAGCCTGTGCTTTCCCGGCCGGGCCGTCCCCCTGCCGGATGGAGGCCACGCCGTCAGCGATACGGGAAACCACCGCGTTCTGCTCCTGGACCGGCACGGCCGGGTGGCGCGCGTGTGCGGCGGGCCCGGGGAGGGTATGGCCGATGGACCGGCCGGACAGGCGCGCTTCCGCCTGCCCCAGGGCCTGGTCCCGCACGGCCAGGAGTTGCTGGTGGCCGATACCGGTAACCACGCGCTACGGGCGGTGCACCTGGCCAGCGGCGCGGTGCGCACCCTGGCCGGCGACGGCCGCCAGGGCGCGTTGTGGTCCTCGCCCTGGGGGATCACGCTACTGGGCGACCGCGTCCTGATCGCCATGGCGGGCGCACACCAGGTGGCGGTCTGGGACATCGGCGCCGGCCGGGGATCGGTGCTCGCCGGTAGCGGCCACGAGGCGCTGCGGGACGGACCGCTGTCCCAGTGCGCCTTCGCCCAGCCGAGCGGCCTGGTCCCGGCCCCCGACGGGCGCACGCTCTACGTCGCCGACAGTGAGACCAGCGCCGTGCGGGCCCTGGACCTCCTGGAAGGAACCGTGCGTACCCTGGTCGGCCAAGGGCTTTTCACCTTCGGCGACGAGGATGGCACCGCAGACTCGGTGCGGCTGCAGCACCCGCTGGACCTGGCCTGGCTGGGCGAACTGCTGTATGTCGCCGATAGCTACAACCACCGCATCAAGACATTGGACCCGCGCACGCGCTACTGCGGCCGCCTCGCGGGTAGCGGCCGCGCCGGCGATGCCGATGGAAGGGGCGATGCCGCCGCCTTCTCCGAGCCCGGCGGGATCTCTGCGGACGCCAACCGCCTGCTGGTCACGGACACCAACAACCACGCCCTGCGCTGGGTGGACCCCGAAAGCGGCGCCACCATGCGCCCGGCGCTCCACCTGCCGCGGGGATGCGACGAGCCCTGAGCCCTACGGCACACTCGGCGGCGGCCGGGGGTGCGGCCCTCCCCGGGCGCGGGAGGGCCGCCGTCCCTCAGTTGCTGACCGCGGCCCCCTCTTCTTCCGCCGACAGCTCCCGCACCTCGTCCTTCGGCGCGACCCGCAGGAACCGCGGCAGCCATCCGTCCCAGTCCGCCAGGATCTCGCCGGCCCGCTGAGACCCCGTCGCGGCAGCGAACGATTCGATCAGTTCCCGCAGTCGCGCCGCGTCCGCCTCGAGCATCGGGGTGACGTGCGCGAGTTGCGCGTTGAGCCGCCCCTGAAAACGGCCGTCGACATCGAGGGCGAACACCTCGCCACCGGTCATGCCCGCCGCGAAGTTGTAGCCGACGCCGCCGAGGATCACCACACTGCCCCCGGTCATGTACTCGCAACCGTGGTCGCCGACACCCTCCACGACCGCGGTGGCGCCGGAGTTACGCACCGCGAAGCGCTCCCCGGCGCGGCCGGCGGCGAGCAACGTGCCGGACGTCGCCCCGTACAGCACCGTGTTCCCCAAGAGCGCATGCTCGTGGCTCGAACCGCGCAGACCGGCGGCCGCGCGCAGGACGACCTCGCCGCCGGCGAGCCCTTTGCCGACGTAATCGTTGGCCCAACCCTCCAGGGTGAAGCGCACCCCGGGCGGCAGGAAGGCCCCGAACGACTGCCCGGCCGCACCGGTGAACCGCACCTGGATCTGACCGGCCGGTCGAGGCTCGTCTCCCCCCGCCCGTTGCATCGCGTACGCCAGACCGGCGCCGACCGTCCGGTCCTGGTTGCAGATCGGCAGCTCCAGGTCCACCGACTTACCCGATTCCAGGGCGGGCCGCGCGCCTTCGACGATGCGGTCGTCCAGGCGGTCGCGCCTGGGCAGGCGGTTGGGGCCGCCGCCGTGGTGGCGCTTCAGCCCGTCGGTGCCGTCGGGAAGCCCGAGCAACGGTTGCAGGTCCAACCGGTCCGCCGCCGCGTGGCCCGTCGGCACCTGTTGCAGCAGTTCGGTCCGGCCGATCACCTCGTCCAGCGACGCGAAGCCGAGTCCGGCCAGGATCTCCCGCACCTCATGCGCCAGGAGCAGGAAGTAGTTGATGACGTGCTCGGGGGTGCCGGGGAACTTCTTGCGCAGGGCGTCCTTCTGGGTAGCCACACCCACCGGACAGTTGTCCGTGTGGCAGATGCGCATCATGATGCAGCCTTCGGCGATCATGGCGGCGGTGCCGAAACTGAACTGGTCGGCGCCGAGCAGGGCGGCCAGGACCACGTCCCGACCCGTCTTGAGGCCGCCGTCCACCCGCACCACGACGCGATCCCGCAGGCGGTTGGCCAGCAGGGTCTGCTGCGTCTCGGCCAACCCAAGTTCCCAAGGCAGCCCCGCGTTCTTGATCGAACTCAGCGGCGAACTGCCGGTACCCCCGGAGTGCCCGCTGATCAGGATGATGTCGGCATGGCCCTTGGCCACGCCCGCCGCGATCACCCCCACACCGGTCTGCGAGACCAGCTTGACGGAGATCTCGGCCCGCGGATTCGCCTGCTTGAGGTCGTAGATCAGTTGCGCCAGATCCTCGATGGAGTAGATGTCATGGTGGGGCGGCGGCGAGATCAGCGCCACCCCGGGCGTGGTGTGCCGCAGTTGCGCCACATACTCGGTCACCTTGTTGCCGGGGATCTGCCCGCCCTCGCCCGGCTTGGATCCCTGGGCCATCTTGATCTGGATCTCGGCAGCCGACGCCAGATAGGCCGGGGTGACGCCGAAGCGTCCCGAGGCCACCTGCTTGATGGCGCTGTTGCGCTCGGTGCCGAACCGGGCCGGGTCCTCGCCGCCCTCGCCCGACCCCGAACGGGCCCCGAGCCGGTTCATGGCGACGGCCAGGGTCTGGTGGGCCTCCGGCGAGAGCGACCCGAGGGACATCGAGCCGGTCGAGAAGCGGCGCACGATCGCGGCGGCCGGCTCCACCGCCTCGACGGCAATGGGTGCGCGGTCGCTGCGCATCTGCAGGAGGTGGCGGAGTTGGGTCACCCCCTGGCGCTCCGCCACGTCCAGGTAGTGGCGGTAGAGGTCCCGCGTCTGCGGCGGCACCTCGCCGTCCGCGGGGATCAGACCGTTGCGCACCGCCGCGTGCATGGCGTCCACCACGGCCGGGGTGTACTCGTGGGTCTCCCCGCCGGTGCGGGGGCGGTAGAAGCCGTGCAGGGCCGACTTGGATGACACCTCCGGGAACGCGGCCGCGTGCCAGCCGAGCACCAGGGCGCCGAAGGCCTCGAAGTCGTTGCCGCCGAACCGGGACGGCGTGCCGGCGAAGCAGCGCTCCATCACGGCGGCGTCGATCCCGACCGCCTCGAAGATCTGGGCGCCGGTATAGCTTTCCACGATGGAGATGCCCATCTTGGACATCACCTTCTTGATCCCCTCGCCGGCGGCGGTCCGGTAGGCGGCCTGCGCCTGCTCAACCGACGCCGCGTGGCGGACGCGTCCCTCGGACACCATGGCGGCAACCGTCGCCATGGTCAGATACGGCTGGATGGCGTTGGCCCCGTAGCCCAGCAGCGCCGCCAGGTGGTGCACCTCGCGCGGCTCGGCCGTCTCGGCGACCAGGCTGACCCGCATCCTCGATCCGCCGCGGATCAGGTGGTGGTGCACCGCACCCACGGCCATCAGGATGGGGATGGCGGCGTGGTCGGCGTCCACGGCACAGTCGCTGAGCACCAGCACACCCGCCCCGGACTCCACCGCCGCCGCCGCCGCCGCGCATAACCGGTCGATGGCCGCTTCGAGCCCCTGGGGTCCGCCGGCGCAGGGGAAGGTGGTTTCCAGCGTCACGACGCGGAAGGCCGGATCCTCCTGGCCGAGGCGGCGGATGGCGGCGAGTTCTCCGCCGAGCAGGATCGGGCTCGGCATCTCGATCAGGTGGGCGTGGGCGGCACCCTCCTCCAGGAGGCTGCCGCGCGGGCCGAGCAGCGTGCGCAGCGAGAAGACCAAGTCTTCGCGCAGGTGGTCGATCGGCGGGTTGGTCACCTCCGCGAAGCGCTGCTTGAAGTAGTGGAAGAGCGGCCGCTCCTTGTCAGAGAACACCGCGTGCGGGGTGTCGTCCCCCATGGAGCCGACCGACTCCTTGCCATGCTCGACCATCGGCCGCAGCAGGTGGATGGTGTCCTCATGGGTGTACGCGAAGGCCCGCTGCAGGCGTTCGAGGTCCGGCGGCGCAAGGTGGTCCCGGTCGTTACCCACTGCAACTTCGGCCCACGCCAAGCGCGCCCCGGTCACCATGGCGCCTTGAAGCCACGACCCATACGGCCTCCGGCCGCAGACCTCGTCTTTGACCTCGTCGGATTCCATCACCCGGCCCTCCGCGAGATCGACGCAGAGGATCTGCCCGGGCCCCAACTTGCCGTAACGGACAACGTGCGCGGGATCGAGCGACCAGGCCCCGACCTCGGAACCGGCGGCGACCCAGCCGTCGTCGCTGATCGCATACCGCAGGGGACGCAGGCCGTTGCGGTCCAGGCAGGCGCCGAAGACGCGGCCGTCGCCGAACACCAGCGCCGCCGGGCCATCCCACGGTTCCATCAGCGCCGCATGGTAGCGATAGAAATCCCGCCGCGCCGGGTCCATCTCGGAGATGGTCTCCCACACCTCGGGCACCAGCAGCATCATCACGTGGCGCAGATCCCGCCCGGACAGGTGCAGCAACTCCGCCACGTTATCCAGGGCACCGGAGTCGGAGGATTCGGGATCGCAGACCGGCCGCAACCGATCGCCCAGGCGGACCCAGGGGCCCGACTCGAGCTGCGCCTCCCGGGCCCGCATCCAGGTGACGTTCCCCTGGAGCGTGTTGATCTCGCCGTTGTGCGCCAGGCGTCGGAATGGCTGCGACCGGCGCCAGGCCGGCGCGGTGTTGGTGCTGTAGCGCTGGTGGTAGATCACCGCGGCGGTGCGGAAGGCGGGGTCGCGCAGGTCGGCGTAGAAGTCCGCGAGTTGCGCGGCCAGCATCAGGCCCTTGTAGACGACCGTCCTGGCGGAAAGCGACGCCACATACACGTCGTCGCGGCCGGGAGCCCAGGTGGAGACCGCCGCTTCGACGCGGCGCCGCGCCGCGTACAGGCGGCGTTCGAACTCCTCCTCCCCGGTGCCGCCGGGGCGCGCCACCAGCAGGTGCTCGATCACGGGACAGCCGGCCCGCGCCTGGCTGCCCAGGACGTCCTCGGTCACGGGTACGGGCCGCCAGAGGAAGTCCTCCAGGGCCTCCTGCCGCAGGGCCTCCTCGGCGGCCGCCTGGACGCGCGCCCGTTCGGCCGTGTCGCGCGGCAGGAAGAACACACCGACCCCGACGGCCCGCGGGCGGGGCCGGCCCGACCGGGCGAAGATGTCGCTGAACAGCTCTTGCGGCACCTGGGTGAGTACACCGGCCCCGTCCCCGGTCTCAGCGTCTCCGGCCGTCGCACCCCGGTGTTCCAGGCCGGCGAGGGCCACCAGAGCCATGCGCAGCACCTCATGCGAAGCGCCGCGCGTATTGGCGATAAAACCCACACCACACGCATCATGCTCGAGTCGGGGATCAAAGAGCGACCGCTGCGGTCCGCCCACCGGGCTTCACCCCTTCCGCGTGCACCGCCTGCCGCCATAGCAACGGCAGCGGGGCCATACCCGGCCCACAGACGCACCTGGCTCCTTCTGGGGCCGCACCCACCCTGGGTTGACCGGCAGCCCGGCTCAGACAGGAGGCGTCGCCCTCGGCGAGGTCCGGCCGGAGCGACGTCCAGGGCACCATGACACACCCTCACCCCGGATCACCGAGGGCTGCGGTGCGCAAATGACAGCGTGCGCCGGAATCCGCGCCGGCCGCTTCGGGCCTGGCATCCCGTCGCACGCCGATCGACACCGGCCTCCAGTCTACCTGTCGCCTGGTCTGCGGTAAAGAAGGGAACAAGCGCCAGAACCCGCGCGGCAGGGGTGCCACGAGCCCGCTCAAGAACCGACGGCTTCCGCTCCGGTCTGCGCCTGCACTGCGCCATGCCGTCGGTCGCCGGCCACACAAGGCGTCGACCCAAGGGAGGTGCGAGCCACGATGGTCCAGAAGCAGCCAACGGGCGTCACCTGTCCATTCCCTCAGTGAATCGCCCATATGCCACACCGTCGACGCTCTTCCCAGGTGGTGGTGGCACCGACGCCCTGAACCGGTTAGATTCGAACGGGCCGGGTGAAGGGGTGACGAAGATGGCGGCGTTGCTGACCGTCGCGGCAAGCGGCTTGCCGTGGTCGCGCAGGGCACCATTCCGCGCTCCGCCCTGACGCCCGCGGCGCCGGCGGCGTCGGGGCGGAGCGCACCGTCGAGCGTGCGTACGGTATGAAGCGATCGGTCAGCGCTAAACCGCTGTGTCCACTGCATCTTCGGAAAGTGGGTGTGGGAAGACTCTATACACTGGAAGGGGATGACCGGATGCCGATGCGTCCACGCACCTATGCCCGGGAATCTGGAACGGACGGGAGCTCCGCGAAGTCGGCGGTTTCCAGACGGGGGGCCCTGCGAACCGCGGCTTTGGGCGCCGTGGGCATCTCGTTCGGCACGATGTTCGGCGTCGCCGGATGCGGCCCGGCGGCCAAGCCGGGTGCGAAAACCGGTGGAACCAAGGCCAAGGTCACGATCCGCGTCGGGCTGTATCAGTCGGCGAGCCAGTCCCAGTGGAAGGCCATCACCTCGTATGCGTTCCCGCTATTCATGAAGAAAAACCCCGACATCAACCTGGTCTGGGTACCGGAGCCGCCCACCAGCAACCTCACCCAGAAGGTCATCACGATGTATGCCGCGCATACGGCTCCCGACATCATCCAGGACTGCTGCTCCGACCTGCCGACCTACGCGTCCAAGGGCATGCTGCTGGACCTCACCTCGTACATCAAGACGGACTGGCCCCAGAACTGGGAATCGGACTTCCTGCCCTCCCAGTTGGCGGCGGAGGTGATGACCACGCCGTACCATGCGGGACGGTTCGCCCTGCCGACCTACTGCGGCACCATGGGCATGTTCTACAACGTCGACCGCTTCAAGCAGGCGAAGCTCGGCACCCCGGATGCCACCTGGACCTTCACCGACTGGGCCAACGCGATGAACCGCCTCAACGATCCGGCGCACAAGCGGTACGGCGGGTTGATCCCCTGGACCCCCGACGACCGCTTCGCCGCGGACCTCCTGGCCCCATTCGGCGCGCGCCTGGTGGACGCCGCCAATCCGTCCAAGGCCGCCGTCGACACCAAGCAGGGACTCGCGGCCGTCACCTGGCTCTACGACCTGTTTTACACCTCCAAGTCCGTCATCCCGTGGGACGCGGCCCACTGGGGATCGCCGTCCTTCCCCGGGCTGCCGGAGGAGGGCATCTTCGCCCAGGAACTGGCCTCCGTCATGGGCGAGGGCAGCTGGATGATCGAGCGCGTCGCCCAGTCGGTCGGCAGCAAGTTCCATTGGGCCATCGCCGAGCCCCCGAAGGGGCCGGTCAAGCGGTCCACGCTGTCGACGACGGACGGCTACGCCATCATCAAGACGACCAAGCATCCCGCCGAGGCATGGAAGGTGCTCAGCTGGCTGGCGAGCAGCGAGTTCGGCAAGATTCTGGTGGAAAAGGCGTTCCTGCAGCCGAGCCGCAAGTCGCTCATCCCATACTTCATCAAGTACGCGGAGACGTCCAACCCCGTGCTGAAGAACGTGAACCTGTCGGCGCTGACCGATGGACTCACCAAGAACTGGGCCACCCCGGAGCAATTGTTCACATATGAGGCCGAGGCCCTGGTGTCCTACAAGGCGGTCATGTCGCAGAGCCTCTACTCCCTGAAGCCGAACCTGTCGCCCGCGCAGATCGTGTCGGAACTGGCCAAGCAGATCGACGCCTCGCAGACCAAGGCCGCCTCCGGCGGATAGTCCTTCTGGTCGGGCGGCGTGCCCCGGTGCCCACCGCCCGACCACACACTCGGAGGGAGGTGCGGTTTGGCCATGTCGACGGCGCGGGTTGCCGCAACGACCGGTGAAGGGGTTCTGGCGCGTCGGCGGGCAAGGGCGGCCTGGTGGTTCCTGCTTCCATGGGGGATCGGGTTCCTCGCGTTCACCCTCTACCCCATGGCCGACTCGCTGTGGCTCAGCTTCACCAACTATGACATCCTGAACAAACCACATTTCGTGGGTGCCGCGAATTACGCCTCGATGCTGGCGCCGCACTCCCTGTTCTGGCAGTGCCTGAAAGTCACCGGCTATTACGTGATCGGCTCCGTGCCGATCGGGACATCCATCGCGCTGGCCCTGGCGATCATGCTCAACCAGCGCGTGTGGGGCGAGGGATTGTTCCGTACCCTCTTCTACATCCCGTCGGTGGTCTCCGGCGTGGCGGCGTCGATCCTATGGGAGTGGATCTACCAACCGCAGTTCGGCCTGTTGAACTCAGGCCTGTACAGCGTCTTTCACATCTCGAACGGCCCGCAGTGGCTGCAGAGCACGCATACCGCCATGATCTCCCTGATCATCATGAGCTTCTGGACCGTCGGCGGCCCCATGCTCATCTACCTGGCCGGGCTGCAGGGCATCCAGTACGAGCTCTACGAGGCGGCCAAAGTGGACGGAGCCCGCACCTGGGTGCTCTTCCGCCACATCACGGTGCCGATGCTGACGCCCCAGATCCTCTTCAACGTGGTGCTCGGCGTCATCGCCTCGTTCCAGGTGTTCACGTCCGCGTACATCATGACCGACGGCGGACCAGGCTACTCCACCACCACGCTGGTCCTGTATCTGTACCGGGCGGCGTTCCGCGAGTTCCGCATGGGCTACGCCAGTGCGGTGGCGTGGGCGATCTTCGCCATGATCGTCGTGCTGACCGCCCTGGTATTCCGGAGCCTGGCGAAGCGGGTGTTTTACGGTGGGGAATGAGGCGGCCAGCCGACGATTGGGATTCCCAGACCAGATCCTCGCCGGACACTTCCGGCACGGGCGCTGGCTGTCGCTGGTGCTGCGCCTGGGCCTCTATGTGCTCATGCTGCTGCTCTCGCTGCTCTTCGCGTTTCCGCTCCTTTGGATGCTGACGATGTCGCTGAAGCCGGACAGTCAGCAGTACTCGTTCCCTCCGCAATGGATTCCGTCGACCTTCCACTTGCAGAACTACGTACTGGGCTGGACGACCGTCGGCTTCGGCCACTTTTTCGCGGTCTCGCTGGTGTACGCGCTGTTTTCCACGGGGGGCGTGGTCGTTTCCTGCAGCATGGCGGCCTATGCCCTGGCGCGCCTGCGCTTCCGCGCCCGCAATGTGATCTTCTACGTGGTCCTCGCCACACTGATGCTGCCGCCGCAGGTGACGCTCATCCCGGTCTACCTGATCTTCCGCGACCTGCACTGGCTGAACACGCTGCTGCCGCTGATCGTGCCGCAGTGGTTCGCGGTCAACGCCTTCAGCGTCTTCCTGCTGCGACAGTTCTTCCTGACGCTGCCCCGGGATCTGGACGACGCCGGGCGTATCGACGGAGCCACCGAGTTCGGCATCTTCCGCCATATCATCATGCCGCTGAGCCGGCCCGCCCTGGCGGTGGTCGCCCTCTTCCAGGGGGTCTTCGCCTGGAGCGACTTCTTCGGCCCGCTCATCTATGAGACCAGCCAGCGCAACTTCCCGGTCGCGCTGGGGCTGACCTACTTCGAGGACCAGTATGGCGCCATGCATCTGAATCAGATGATGGCGATGACGGTGCTCTCGGTGCTGCCGGTCTTCGTGGTGTTCTTCCTGTTCCAGCGGTACTTCATCCGCGGCATCGTGCTCTCGGGAGTCTCTCGCTAGGGTCGGGGGGCCGCGCGGCCCCCCTGCCCCCGCCCGGTGGTCACCCGACCGGAGCCGCCTGGCGGCGGACCGCCGCCACCTTCGCCTCCATGCTGGCGGACTTGTCCCGGCGCTCGTCGATCTTGATCACGGTGGACACCCGCTCCGCTCCGGCCGCGAACACCGCCTCCTGCATCTGCTGCACCACCTCGAGGATGCGGCCGAGGTCTCCCTCGACGGTGGTGAACATCGGTCCCAGTTCGTGGCGGAGATCGGGCACCTGCGCCAGGACTTCCTCCGCCGCGGCCACGAACCGGCTCACACTCGGCGTGGCCGTTCCCACCGGCGCAATGCTGACGGCCACGATCGCCTTTCCCATGCGAAAGCCCTCCCCCGTCGGCGCGTCTGACCACCCCCAGCATGCCACAGCAGCCGACCTGGGGCTCCACCCGCGGCGGCCCGCGCCCGCCCCGAAGGCGAGGCTCAACCGAGGTCGGGCACGGGCGCCGGCCAGGGCGCGGGGTGCGGGTTCAACCGGCCCAGGGTGAAGAAAACCTCCGCCCCGGCGATGCCGTCCTCCATCAGGCCGTGCGCGCGCTGGAAGTGGCGGATGGCCGCGACGGTGCTGGGGCCGCAGTGGCCGTCGATGCGATCGGTATATACACCGGCCTGGCGCAGCCGCACCTGGAGGTAGGCGACGTCCAGGCCGTTGCGGCCGGTGAACAGGGCGCGCCCGCCGGCCGCCGTGAGCAGCAGCAGGGCATTGTAGTGCTCCTGCCCGACATCGGGACCCGCGGGCAGGCCGGGATCGCCGCAACCCGCCGCGTCGGCGCGGAAGGCGGCCAGGGCCGCATCGCCCTCCGACCCGTAGCGCCCGTCCGCCGGCCCGCCGAGCAGACGGGCGTAGCGGAACAGGGCCAGGCGGTTGTGCAACACGTAGGCGTCCCCGCCCGTCGCGCCCGGGTGGAGCGTCCGCTCGCCGAAAGCCGGGCCGCCGTAGGTGACGTGCGGCCCCACCCCGTGGCCCAGGGCGAAGTAAGTCGAGGGGCCGACCACGCCATCTGCGGCGAGCCGGAAGTGGCGCTGCAGGTCGCGGGCCGCTTCACCGCTCGCCGCGTCAAACACCCCGCTAACCGGCGGGCGCGACGGAGCCGGCCGGTCGAGAAGGGCATGCAGCGTTTGGGCCATGGCCTGAAAGACGGCCACATCGGTGCCGCCCAGCGGGGGATGCTGCACCAGCAGGCTCCGGCTGCCGAAGGGGACGGCCGGGCCGAATCGCTGCTCGAAGCGTGCCACCACGGCTGCCTCCACCAGAAAGGATGCATCAGGCTACGCCTTCGGCCCGGGCGGGGTTCCTGCAAGATCCGCGGCAGGGAGCGCGCCGCCCGGAGGGAAACAGGGGGGGCAGGTAGTGGGGGCAGGTGGGGTTGGCTTGGTCGTACGCCATGACGTCCTGGTTGTGGGGGCGGGTCTGGCCGGCATGCGGGCAGCGCTGGCCGCGCAGGCGGCGGGGGCAGATGTCGCGATCATCAGCAAGGTCTATCCGGTCCGAAGCCACAGCAACGCGGCCCAGGGCGGCATCAACGCTGCCCTGGCCCCGGACGACTCCTGGGAATCGCACGCCTACGACACGGTGAAGGGGTCGGATTACCTCGGCGACCAGGACGCCATCGAGATCCTGGCGCGGGAAGCCCCGCAGGCCATCCTTGAGCTCGAGCACATGGGGGTCGTCTTCAACCGGGACGAGGAGGGCCGCTTGGGCAGCCGCAACTTCGGCGGCGCCAGCCACGCACGCACCTACTTCGTCGGCGACTTCACGGGACAGGCGATCCTGCACGTGCTGTATGAGCAACTGGTGCACAGCGGCATCCGCGCGTACAACGAATACTTCTGCACCGAACTGCTGCGAGACGCCGACGGTGCGGTCTCGGGCGTGACCGCCTTCGACATGCGTAGCGGCGAGGTATCCGCGTTCTCCGCCGGTGCCGTGGTGCTCTGCACCGGCGGCATGGGCCGCGTGTTCGAGCCGTCCACCAACGCGCTCATCTGCACCGGCGACGGCACGGCGCTGGCCTACCGCGCCGGCACGGCCCTGATGGACATGGAGATGGTCCAATTCCACCCCACCACCCTCAAGAGCAACGGGGCGCTGATCTCCGAGTCGGCTCGCGGCGAGGGCGGCTACCTGCTGAACCGTGACGGCGAGCGCTTCATGCGCACCACCGCGCCGAACGCCATGGAGTTGGCGAGCCGCGACGTCGTCAGCCGGGCGGCGCAGGTCGAGATCAACGAGGGCCGCGGGGTCGACGGGTGCGTGCTACTGGACGTCCGCCACCTCGGAGCGGCCAAGATCATGGAGCGCCTGCCGCAGATCCGTGAACTCGCCCTGGAGTTCGCCGGCGCGGACATGATCGACGCACCGGTACCGGTGCTGCCCGGCATGCATTACGAGATGGGGGGCATCCGGACCGATGTCCAGGGCGCGACCCCCCTGGCGGGCCTGTATGCGGCCGGCGAGTGCGCCTGCGTCAGCGTCCACGGCGGCAACCGCCTCGGCGCCAACTCGCTCCTGGAGACGGTGGTCTTCGGCCGCCGGGCCGGCGAGGCGGCCGCCGCCTTCGCCCGATCGCGGCCCGCCCAGCCGGCTCCGGAGTCGAGCCGGGCCGACGCCGAGCGCGCGCTACGGGCCTTGGTCGCCCGCGGCGGGCACGAGCGATCGGCCAAACTCCGCCTGGAGATGGGACAGGTGATGACGCGGCGGGTCGGGGTCTTCCGCGACGACGCCGGGCTGCGCGAGGCCGAGCGGACGCTCGTGGGGTTGCGCGAACGCTACGCCGACGTGGAGATCCAGGACAAGGGCACCCTCTTCAACCAGGCGCTGGTGGCCGCGCTGGAGTTGGACTTCATGCTGGATCTGGCGCGCTGCGTGGTGGCGGGGGCGCTGGCCCGCACGGAGAGCCGCGGCGCCCACACACGCGTGGACCACCCGCGGCGGGACGACGCGACCTGGCTGAAACACACCCTATGCCTCGCCACACCCGACGGCCCGCGCGTGGACACGGCACCGGTCTCGATCACGCGCTGGCAACCGCAGGAACGCAAGTATTAGGTCTGCCCGCACGGGGAGGGAGGACCATCCATGGAGGTCCATTTGCGCGTTCAACGCTTCCACCCGCAGGTGGACGCGGAGCCGCACTGGCAGGAGTATCGGGTCGAGGTACCGGAGCACGCCACGGTGCTGGACGCGTTGCTGGCCGCGCGCGACGAGCAGGATGAAACCCTCACGCTGCGGTGCAGCTGCCGCAGCCACATCTGTGGCTCCTGCGTGATGAAGGTCAACGGCACCTCATGCCTGGGCTGCAAGACGAAGGTGTCGCATGCCCGCAAACGCCTGGCAGCCGGCGAGCCGATCCGCGTCGCGCCGGCCGGCAACCTGCCGGTGGTCAAGGACCTGGCGGTGGATTTGGAAGTCTTTTTCGGAAAGGTCAAGGCGATCGAGCCCTACCTCCAACCGGACGGCCCCCCACCGGAGCGAGAGTACCTGGTGCCCAACGAGGCCATGCTCACCGTGCGCGAGGCGATGGCCTGCATCCTGTGCGGCTGCTGCGTCTCGGAGTGCAACTCGCTGGAGGTCGAGCCGCGCTTCCTCGGTCCGGCCGCGCTCGCCAAGGCGTGGCGCTTCACAGAAGACCCGCGCGACGCGGCGGACCGCCACCGCCTTGAGTTCGTCTCCGCGCCGGGCGGTATCTGGGACTGCACGCATTGCTTTGCCTGCGTCGAGGTCTGCCCCAAGGACGTCAAACCGATGGAGCGCATCCTCGAACTGCGCCGCCGCGCGATGGAGGCGGGATTTACCGACAACAACGGCGCCCGCCACAGTCAGGCGTTCGCCGACACCATCGCCGAGTCGGGGTGGCTGGACGAAACTCGGGTGCTGTCGCGCTCGCTGCGCGGGCTGCCGGAGTTGCTCGAATGGGCGCCGGTCGGGATGCGCGCCCTGCTGCGCGGCAAGATGCCGTTGCGCCACCGACGCCTTTCCGGCGCGAAACAGATCCGCGCCATCTTCGCGGCGGCGCAGCGGCGCAGCGGCGAACCGCCGCGGGAGCACGCGCCCGGCCGGTGATTGCGGCGCCCATGTCCTTGAGGAGGCATGTGCCATGAAGGTCGCCTACTACCCGGGATGCGTCGCCAAGGGCGGGGCGCCGGAGTTGTATCGCTCGGTGAAGCTGATCCTGGAACCGCTCGGCATCGAGCCGACCGAGCTGTTCGACGCCGCCTGCACGGGCGCAGGCGTCCTGACCGAACGCAACCCGCTCCTGGCGGACGCGCTCAACGCCCGCACCTTCGCCATGGCCGAACGGCGGGACATGCCGGTACTCACCATCTGCAGTACCTGCACCGGGACGATGCTGGCCTGCAACGCCCGACTGCAGGATGAGGGCAACCGGGCCCGCGTCAACGAGTTGCTGGCCCCGGAGCGTTACACCTACAACGGGACGACCGTGATCAAGCACCTGTTGTGGATGCTGGTCGAAGACGTCGGTCTGGAGCGGGTGGCCCAGTTGGTCAAGCGCCCGCTGCGCGGCCTGCGTGCCGCCCCCTTCTACGGATGCTATCTGATCCGTCCGTCGTCCCTGGTGGGAGACGAGCATCCCGACCGGGACCTCTACCTGGAGCGGCTGATCAGCACCCTGGGCGCCGAGCCGGTGAAATACGAAGGCGCCAGGAAGTGCTGCGGGTTCCCGGTGATCACCATGAACCGCGCGGCCGGCCTGCGGATGACCGGCCGCAACATCCAGGACGCCAAGGAGCACGGCGCGGACCTGATGGTGACCCCCTGCCCGCTGTGCCACCTCAACCTCGACGGCCAGCAGGCCGAAGCCTCCCAGGCACTGGGCACGCCGCTGGGGGTACCGATCCTCCACCTGCCGCAGTTGATCGCGCTGGCGTTCGGCCACAGCCCGGCGGAGGTGGGGCTCGGCCACCACGTCGTGCCCGCGCAGGGCCCCCTGGGCCGGTTGCTGCAGGCAGCGGCGGCGGGCGCCTCCTGAACCGCAGCCGGCGGGGGCGGGCCGGCGGCCGCCGTGCCCACCCCCACCCCCTACCGGCCCATGAGTCCCTGGAGCGCGATGCTGCTCGCGCCAACAGTCGCCCACAGCGCCGCGCCCAGCAGCAGGGGCTTGACCCCCGTCCGCTTCATGGCCCCGAAGCGGGCCGAAAGACCGATGCCGGTGAGGGCCATCACGATCAGAAACAGCGCCACCCGACCCAGCAGGTGCTCGACCGCCGGGCTGAAGACCCCCAGGGTGTTCGCCACGGCGGCGACCAAGAAGAGCACGATGAACCAGGGCACCAGGGTACGCCACCGGATGCGCAGCCGCTGCCCGTCGGCCGCCCGCCGGTTGTGCCGCAGCCGCTGGACTGCCAGGGCCAGGGCGATCGGCAGGATCAGCGTCGTGCGGGTGAGCTTGACGACCACGGCGTAGTTGCCGGCCACGCGCCCGTAGGTGTATGCGGCGGCGACCACCGACGAGGTGTCGTTGATGGCCGTCCCCGCCCACAGCCCGAAGGCGTGTTGGCCGAAGCCGATGGCGTGGCCGATGGCCGGATAGAGGAGCACCGCCACCACGTTGAACAGGAAGATGGTCGAGATGGCGTAGGCGACGTCCAGCTCGCCCGCCTCCAGCACGCCGGCGACGGCCGCTACCGCCGACGCGCCGCAGATGCCGGTGCCGACACCGATCATCGCGCGCAGGTCGCCGTCGACCCCGAGCAGCCGCCCGAACACCCAGGCGCCGACCAGCGCGGCCGCCATGGTGCCGAGCATGACGGGCAGCGAGGCCGCTCCGGTGTGGACGATCTGCGCCAGGCTCAACCCCGTGCCGAGCAGGATGACCGCCAGTTGCAGGACCTGCTTGCCGGCGTAACGGAAGCCGGCGTCGAACCGCTCCCCCGGCCGCAGGGCCAATTGGACGGCCATACCCAGGACGATGCCGAACACGGGCCCACCGATCACCGGTACCCAGCCACCCAGAATCCAGGCCGCCACGGAGATCGCGGCGACCAGCCCGAGTCCGGGCAGATGGCGGCCGACGGTTCCCGGCCGCGGCGCGGGCTCCGGACGCATCCCCTCCTGCGGTTCCGCTTCCAACTGCGGCGCCTGCATGCGAGGCTCCCCCTGTCCAGGCGGCCGGGAGCGGCGGTCCAGGCACACAGGGCACGCCATCTCCTATAAGAGAGGCGGACCACCGGCCACACCGAAATCACCACACCCAGCAGCCTTGGGCAACTATGCGCCTGCGCCGCAGCGGCTGTACAATACCGGATGGCCATGAACGCATAACCTTCTCTTATGGAGTTGGTCATGGAAGAGCGGCGGCTGTCGGTGTTTGCGGCGGTGGCCCGGGCACAGAGCTTCTCGCGGGCCGCGGAGACGATGCATCTCTCGCAGCCGGCGGTGAGCCAGCAGGTGGCCGCGCTGGAAGCGGAACTCGGCGTGCGACTCCTGGAGCGTTCCCGCCGCCGGGTGCGGCTGACCGCGGCGGGGACGGCGCTGTTGGCGCACGCCGAATCGCTGCTGCGCGGCATGGCGGAGACGCGGCGCTCCGTGGCGGCGGCGGCCGCGGCCATCGGAGGCGGCCTGGCCATCGGGGCGAGCCTGACCGTCGGCGAGTATGTGCTGCCGGCGGTCCTGGCGCGTTTCGGCCGCCTGCACCCGCATGTGCGGCTGCGCTCCGAGGTGGACAACAGCACCCAGGTGGTGCGGCGCCTCATGGACGGCGCGCTGGACGTCGGGTTCATCGAAGGCGATCTGGCGGTACCCGGCGTGGTGCTGCGGCCGTTCCGCCGTGACGAGTTGGTCGTCGTCGCTCCGGCCGACCACCGCTTCGCGGAGGCCGCGGAGGTGCCGCTCGACGAGTTGCTGCAGGAGCCCTTCGTGCTTCGCGAGCCGGGGTCCGGCACCCGCCAGGTGATGGAACGCCGACTCCAGGCCGCGGGGGTGGATGCGGGCAACCTGCGTGTGGTGCTGGAACAGACGGGCACGGAAGCGATCAAGGCCGCGGTCGAGGCCGGCCTCGGAGTGTCCGTGCTGTCGCGCGCGGCGGTGGCTAAGGAACTGCTTCTCCACACCCTGGTGGCGCGGCCGGTACGCGGCGTGCCGATGGTTCGCGACATGTCCGAGGTTCAGCTCACGGGACGCACCCTGATCCCGGCCGCGCGGGAACTCGTGAAGCTGCTGCGCGGCGATGCGGATGCCTGATGATGCCTGACCGGCACCTTGCGGCTTGCGCGGGCTGCCGGTATACTCGGCAGCACTGTGGGTGCGTAGCTCAGCGGTTAGAGCGCTCGGTTCACATCCGAGAGGTCGCTGGTTCGATCCCAGCCGCGCCCACCATTCGAACCGTTGAGCCACAAGGCTTGCAGGAAGCCCCCGGTCAGCCGGCCGGGGGCTTCCCCGTGTTTTGCAAACATTTTGCTAACGTTCGGGGGGCGAAGCAGTTCGGCGCCGCTCCCGCTCGATGGCCTCCAGCATGTGCTCGGTCGCCTGCCGCTGGTCGCCGGGCAGGGCATGGCCGTAGAGGTTCAGCGTCGTGCTGGGGCGGGCGTGTCCCAGGCGGTGCTGCGCGGCGATCACCCGGCCGTCATGCCGCATCAGCAGGGTGCCGGCGGTGTGGCGCAGGTCGTGGAAGCGCACGTCCGGCAGTCCCGCCTTCTTGAGCGCGGAGTCCAGGAAGCGCTGCACGTTCCGCGGGTTCAGCGGGGTGCCGGGTTCGGAGGCGAAGACGAGCCGCGGGTCTTCCCAGGCCTCGCGCAGGTCGCGGCGCTCCAGGTCCTGCCTCTTTCGATGTTCGCGCAGCACCGCCACCTCGGCCTCGGTCAGTTCGATGGCACGCACGCCTCGGTGCTCTTTGGTCTCCTTCTCCTGCACCCCCTCTCTCGGGCGGTACTGCCGCTGCACGCGGACTTCCAGACGCCGGGCCTCCAGATCGACGTCGCCCCAGCGGAGGCCGATGAGCTCCCCGCGGCGCATCCCCGTGCTGATCGCCAGGTAGATGAGGGCGTACAGGCGGTGAGGACGGAGGGTGTCCAGGAGTTGGGCCACCTGGCCGGGGGTCAGCACGCGCTGCTCGAGTTGCGGCGCCCGTGGCGGCGTGACCATGTCCGCGGGATTGCGCACAACCAGACCCTGCCGGACCGCATACTTCAACGCGGTGCGCAGCAGGTCGTGCTCGTGGCGCACGGTCCTGGGCGATAGGCGCTTCTTGCCGGCCTCGAAGCGCGCATCCCAATCGGCAAGTTCCGCGGCGTAGAGGGCTTCGAGGTGGCCGGGCTTGAGGTCGCTGAGCCGGATGTGCCCGATCCGCTTCTTAATCCGGCCAGCGAGGTGACTGTAGTTGAGGAGGGTGGCCGGCGCACGGCCCGCCACCCTCCGGCTCTGGATGTACTGGTTCAGGAGTTCGGTCACGGTGGTCCGGTTGGGCTCGGCGAGCGTGCCTTCCGCGCTCTGGGTCAACACTTTGGCCAGTGCTCGCTCGGCGGCGCGCTTGCTGTTCGTGCCGAGGTTGATCCAGCGCTGGTGCCGACGGCCCGACGGCGTGCGACCGACGTCGATAACCGCGTACCAGCGCTCTCCCCGCTGGCGGAAGTGTCCTTTCATTGCCTGTGTCAATCCAAACGGGGACCACCGTGCGCAGCGAAATGGGGACCAGGGGCACGGGTGCGGGACCATGTGGGATCGTCACTCACCTGGCCAGCCGCGGGAGGGGGGACCGCGTCCCCGGCCGTGCCATGGGCCGAGGGCGGGGTGTCGGGCGGGCCCGGTCGCGACGGCCTGGCAGGGGGACTTGGGTGTCCGCCGGGCGCCATCAGGTGTCACTTCCGTCGGGGCTGGCCAGGGCCGATGGGACGTCCCAGCCCGGCGGTGGCTCCTGGAACGGGAAGTCTGGCCGGCCGCCCCGCCATTCGTCCAGGACGGCCGCCGCGGCGAGGAGCCGGTCCGCTTGCCGTCGTCGCCGCGGGGCGATCATCGCCGCCCAATACCGCAGGCCCCGCTCCATGTCCAGCCAATGCAGGCGGTCGTTGGGATCTCCGGCGGCGGTACGCGCCCGTTCCGTCGGCGGCCCTTCCGCGAGGGCTCGGTCGACGGCCTCCCAGTCGACGCGGACGTGGGGGAAGCCCTCGACGACGGCGGCACGCACCTCCGGATATACGCGGTAGGCACCGCCCAGGCAGGCCAAGCGCAACTGTCGGCTCCGGCCCTGGTCGTAGACGGTGGTCAGGAGTTCCGCGCTGTTGCCCCGCCAGCGAACGAAGGCCACTGCTCTCCCTCCCATGCCGGCACGCCGGCAGATGTCGGGATGCCACCTGGTGTCATCCGGCCTCACCCCCAGCAGAGCCGCGGCCGGCACGGGCCCGGCTCTCGCGCATCCGGTAGCTCTCGCCGTTGAAGGCCAGCACATGGCAGCGGTGGGTCAGTCGAGCGAGCAGGGCGACGGTCATCGTCTCGTCGCCGAAGAACTGCGGCCACTGCGCGAAGGCGAGGTTGGTGGTCAGCGCCGTGGCCCGCCGCTCGTAGCGGTCGGAGAAGAAGGCGAACAGCAACTGTGCCCCCTCGTGGCTGAAGGGCACGTACCCAAGTTCGTCGATCGCCACCAGGTCATAGGCGGCATATTGCCTCAGCACCTTGGGCACACGGAGTTCCCGTTGGGCCACGAGCAGTTCGTTGACCAGAGCTGCCGCCGTGACGAACCGCACCCGGTAGCCGGCGCGTATCGCCTCAAGCCCCAGCCCCAGCCCCAGCAGAATGTGCGCCTTTCCAGTTCCTGGGTTTCCAACCAGGATCACCACCTCGTGGGCGGCGACGAACTGCCCGGCGGCCAGACTGTCCACCCGCGTCTTGGGCACCGAGGGCTGGGCCGCGAAGTCGAAACCAGCCAGTTCCCGGATCACCGGAAACCGCGCCGCCTTCAAGTTCCGGGCCAGGCGGTGCTCGTCCCGCGAGGCCCGCTCCGCGGCGAGGGCCCCCTCCAGCCAGACGTAGGCCTCCGGGATCAGTCCCGCCTCCTCGGCCAGACCACGATACCGCGCCAGCATCCCCGGCAGGTGCAGCGCGCGCAGGTGGGCGTCGATGCGCGTGCAGACCAGTTCCTCCGCCAGGAGTGCACTCACGGTGCCTCACTCCCCGCCGCGACCTCGGTCAGCCAGCCGTAGGCCGCACTGTCCACCGCCCGCACCGACGCATCCGGCCAGCGTTCGAGCAGCGCCTCCGGCAGAGACCCCTGCGCCGCGGCCTCCCCGTCCATCCACGCCTCCAGTTGCTCGTGCGCGAACATCTTGGGCGAACCGCCGCCTCCGACACGTTGGCGTGGTGGATCTCCTGCAGCAGTTGGTGCATGCGCCGCGCCGTCCGCCGCTGCTTGCGCGGCTCCCCGTCGTCCTGCGCCACCCACGAGGCCAGGATCGGCTTCCAGCGGTCCATCTGCGGCGCGCGGGCCGCGCCTTCTTGATCCGCTGGCGGGGCTCGGCCCGCACCACGTAGTCCGGGTCTCCGTACTTGCGCACCGTCTTGCGACTCACGTGCAGTTCGCGGGCGATCTGGCGGACCGACAGACCCCGCTGCACCATCACACGGATACACTGGACGTCGGGCACTTCGAGCATCTCCTACCTCCTGATCGGCTGGATCTCCCATCCCAAGCCTACCAGGAGTGAATGTGGGGTCCGAAGTGCCCCTCTGTCCCCGCGCTACGCCCTGCGGGGTGGTCCCCATCTCGCTGCGCACGTGGTCCCCTTTTGGTGTATCACGGACAGACAACCCCGGTGCCGGGACGATGGCGTGTTCGTCGGGCATGCAGGCGCCGTGCGCCGCGCCCAGGGCGGGGACATCTTGGCGGACGGTGATCCCCTCGCCGCGCGCCACATCGGGGGGACTCGAGGAGCCAGCGGCCGCGTTGGCTGTTCGTGGCCAGGGCCAAGGGGACGCGGCGGCAGCGGATCGCCGTCGGTGCTGGCGATGTCGAACACCGGTGGAACCGGGTGACGACGCTGTCAACATCGGCCACCTCCGGATCGTCGGTCGCCCCGTCGCGGGGACGCAACGGTGGTCATGATGCCACTGGGACGAGAGAGGGGCTCAGACTCTTCCACCCGCCAAGGCATGGAGAAGAGATACGGCACAAAACTGGAAGGACATGGGGAAGAATTTCCCATGTCCCCTCAATTACTTGGATTTTTGTCCGTTCCTCGCCCGTACGCATCATTCTTGACGAGCGACGGGGCGGGATCGCCGTGCCCGCCGCGGTCTCCCTGCAGGCCCACCCCCGGGCCTCAGGCACCGCGAGGGCAAGTCACCCAAACGGCCTCCTCGGTTCGCCAAGCCAAAATCCCAAGGCCTCGGTCCCAAGGGTGCGGAGTGTGGGTCTGGTCAGAACACGCCGTGGCGATCTTGTCTGCTCACTGCTTTGGGCTCTCTCCAATCTGTCCGAGGGGCGCCACAATCCCGCGGGCGACTTCGACGATGAGGTCGTCGTCGGTGACCAGAGGGATGCCGAGTGCTTCCGCCAGAGCGACGTACGCGGCGTCGTACGCGGTGAGCCCGCGGCCCACCCACTTCGCAAGGGCCGGCAGGTCCGGCTCCTGGAGTTCAAAGGCGGCCTGCTCCAGTTGGGCGGCCAGTTCGAATAGGGCCTCGTGGGACCAGCGCCAACGCCGGGCCGCCACATTGATGATCTCCAGGAAGAGCAGCGGTGGAGCGAACACCGTAAGCTCGCCAGCCTCGAAGTCGGCGCGTAGCGCGCGGGCTTGATCCGTCCGTTCTTCCCTGGTCTGGCGGAACCATTTGAGGACCACCGAGGCGTCAAGCACGGCCTCCGTCATCGGCGATTGCGCTCCTCGCGGATGGCGGCAGTGGAGTCCCCTTCGGGACTCCCTGCGAACAGTGCGTCCAGCCTGCCCAACGCTTCCCGGGCTGCGGGCGCAACCCCGGGGCCCTTCTCACGCGCGACATCGCGGGCGGCGAGCTGAGCGAGGTAGGCGCTACGTGAGAGTCCAGTCCTGCGGGCGCGCCGGTCGATCTGGCGCAGGAGACCATCCTCCAGGGAGACCAGCACCTTTACCATGGGTCCAGTATATCCGAGATATCCTTCCTCGGCAACGAAGACCTGCGGGCCTCCAGGCGACCACCGTCGGGACCGTTGCCCCGACTCCCGGCCTGCCGGCAGCACGGTGAGATCATCATCCATAGGAGGGCGGAGCGCGGGAGAGCGGTCGTGGTGAGGGCCACGGGTGACATCCGCATTCCGGCAGACCTACGCCGCTCACTCGGCCTCGAGGAGGGCGGAACGTGTCAAGGGGTTTGAGACAAGTCGCCGGGGCAATGAGACTCTGGTCACCTCCTTTGCTGGAGCAGGCGGGTTGATCCAAACTGCAGATGGAAGGGACTGGCGCAGAGGAGGGCCGTTGAGGAACCGCTCCGGGTGCTTGTCGTACGCCCCCAGGAGCGTCTGATGACGCACGCGCAGGACCTCCTCCGCGGTGCCGTAATGCACGTTGGCCGGGGTCAGCAGGCCGAGCCCCGTGTGGTAGTGGTCGTTGTTGTACCACTGGAAGAAGCGGCGGCAGAAGGCCAGCGCGTCTTCGTGGCAGCCGAAGCGCTTCGGGAAGGTCGGCTGGTACTTGAGGGTCTTGAACTGTGCCTCGGAGTACGGGTTGTCGTTGCTCACATGCGGCCGGCTGCGGGTCTTGGTCACGCCGAGATCGGCCAGGAGATGAGCCACCGGCTTGGAGACCATGGGCGCGCCGTGGTCGGCGTGCACGGTCAGCTGCCCGGGCCGGAGACCCTGCTTGGCGTAAGCATCCTCGAGCAGGCGCTCGGCGAGGGTCGCGCTCTCGCGCTCAGCCAGCAACCAGCCGACCACGCAGCGTGAATACACGTCTAATAGCAAGTAGAGGTAGAAGTACGTCCACTTCTGAGGCCCCAGCAACTTGGTGAGGCGGGTAGAAGGCGGCCTTGTGGCGCGGCTGGGTCTGTCTGTCCACCGACCGGATGTCCGGTCGCTCCGTTTCGGTCCGGCGCCCTAACTGGGCCACGATCCACTTGTGCCACCTCCCCCCTCCCCAGAACCCGGGGCGGGTAGGAGATGGCCTCGTGCCGTGGCCCGGTTCCCTCGGTATTCTACCGACCGTTGTTCGGTCGCTCCGTTTCGGTCCGGCGCCCTACGTTGGCCGCGGTTCACTTGGGCCAC
>JAJZXK010000026.1 GCA_021806565.1 Bacillota bacterium
CACCGCACGCTCTGTCCCCGCCGCCCAGGCCGGATGACCTAACCTCCACTCCCAAGCCACACCACCTCCGCCGCACCTTGACAACTTCATCAGACGCCCCGAGGGGGGTTGACATACGGTGTCCCCGCCGGACACAGCCCAAAGCGCCGGCCGCGGGAACGTCAGAGCATGGATTGCGGGTCGGGATCCGCGGCCGCCCGGGCCACGCCGAGCCGGCCCGCGACCTCCCGCAGGGCCGAGCGCGCGGCGGCCCGCATCGCGGCGGCGGCGTCCCGCGGGCCCCGCAGACAGACGTGCCAGCGATACTGCCCGCGCAACTGCGCCAGCGGCGCCGCCGACGGACCCCAGAGGTCCACGCCCTCCGGCAGGCGCCCCGCCAGGGCCAGCGCCAACACCTCCGCGCCGGACTGGGCGGCGAACGCCTGTCGCGACCAGACCAGCAGGCGGATGAGCCGGCCGTAGGGCGGAAAGCCCGCCGCCCGCCTCAGCGCCAGGGTCTCGTCGGCGAAGGCGGCGTAGTCGTGGTGTGCGGCCCGCAGCACCGCGGGGTGCTCCGGGGTCCGGGTCTGCACGATGACCTCCCCCGGTTCGTCGCCCCGCCCGGCGCGTCCCGCCACCTGGCAAAGCAGTTGAAAGGTGCGTTCCGGAGCACGGTAGTCGGGGTGGTGGAGCGCGGTGTCGGCATCCACCACCCCGACCAGGGTCACCCCGGCGACGTCCCAACCCTTGGCCACCATCTGCGTGCCGATCAGCACGTCGGCGGCTCCCGACCGGAAGCCTTCGTAGATGCGCTGGTGCGCACCCTTGCTGCCCGTGGTGTCCAGATCCATCCGCAACAGCCGCGCCGAGGGGAAGCGCCGCGCCACCTCTTCGGCCACCCGCTGCGTGCCGATGCCCCGCAGTTGCAGCCAGGGTCCGCCGCAACCCGGACAGCGCGCCGGCACCGGCCGCACCGCGGCGCAGTAGTGGCAATGGAGTTGGCGGTCGGAGGCATGGTAGGACAGCGACACACTGCACTGTTGGCAGCGGGCGAGGTAGCGGCAGTCGCGGCACAAGAGCAGCGGCGCATACCCCCTCCGGTTGAGGAACAACAGCACCTGCCTGCCTCGGCCCAGGTGGTCGGCCATCGCCGCGGCCAGTTCCTTGCCCAGCAGGGTGCCCGGCGCCTCGGTCGCCATGTCGATGAGCCGCACGCTGGGAAGCGGCCGGTCCAGCACGCGCTGGCGCAGGTCGAGGCGGACGATCTGGGCTGCCGCAGCGGCGTCGTAGGTCTCCAGATCCGGGGTGGCACTGCCCAGCAGGACCGGGATGCCGAGCCGTCGGCCCCGCCACAGCGCCACCTCGCGCGCGTGGTAGCGGGGGGTCTCCTCCTGCTTGTAGGAAGGCTCGTGCTCTTCATCGACCACGATCAGACCGAGGCGCTGGAACGGCGCGAACACGGCCGAACGGGCGCCGACCGCCACCGCGACCTCCCCGCGCCGGATGCGCCACCATTCGTCGTGGCGCTCCCCGGCCCCGAGTCCGCTGTGCAGCACCGCGACGGCGTCCCCGAACCGGCCGCGGAAGTGGGAGACGGTCTGTGGTGTCAGCGCGATCTCGGGCACCAGCACCAGCGCCTGGCGGCCGGCCGCGATCACGGAGGCGATCGACCGCAGGTAGATCTCGGTCTTACCGCTGCCGGTCACGCCCCACAGCAGGAACGCTCCCTGACGCGGCAGGCGCAGGTACGGTGCCAATGCCTCCAGCGCCGCGGCCTGTTCCCCGGTCGGCTCCGGTGGAGCGCCCCCCACCCCCGGCGGCCCGCTGAAAGGATCCCGGCGGCGAAGCGCGGCGCCGACCTGCAGCCACCCCCGCGCCATAAGGGCCGCGATGGCGGCGGGCCGCACGCCGCGGGCCAGGTAGGCCGCGCGCGTCAGACCGGGTTCGGCGTGGATCGCCCGCCAGGCGGCCCGCTGGGCCGGCGCCCGCGCCAGGGCCGCATCGTCGGTGGGCGCTCCGTCTGCTGGCGAGTACACGGGTTCATCCCGCAGCGGTTCGCCGGGCGGCGGCAGCAGTGGACGCACCGCGGAACCGGGCGGGCAGATGGCCACCTCCGCCAGCCACTGCGCGAGTTCAAGCTCCACCGGCCCCAGGAGCGGCTCAGGATCCAGCACCTGCGCGATGCGGCGCAGGCGCGCGCCCGGCGGGGGCGTGTCCCGCAGGGCGAAAACGACGCCGGGCAGCACGCCGCGCGAGCCAAACGGCACCCGCACCCGCTGGCCGGGCTGCACAGGCTCCCCTTCCGGCTGGATGTAGGTAAAAAGTTGCTCTGGAGCCCCCGGGCCGGCGTCCACCGCCACATCCGCGTAGAGCCGGTGTGTCGGCGGGGACGCATCCGGCAGCAATGGCCGCGGGAGCGCTTGGGGTTTCAACGCGGGCGGCGCCCCCTCACTCGGGCAACCACCGCTCGGCGGCGTCGACGATGGCTTCCGCGACGGCGCGCTTATGCAGCGGGCCGACCTCCGCCACCGCACCATCCCGGTGGAGGATGGTCACGCGGTTGGTCTCGACCTCAAAGCCGGCGTCCGGGTGCAGCACGTCGTTGTGGACGATCAGGTGCAGGCCCTTGGCGTCCAGCTTGCGGCGGGCCTCCGCCAGGTCACCGCCCGCCTCGGCGGCAAAACCGACCAATACGGTCCCCTGGGGATCGCGGCCGAGTTCCGCGAGGATGTCCGGATTCGCCACGAGTTCGATCGTCCGCTCGGCAGCGCCACCGCGCTTCCACTTCCCTGGGGCGACGGCCCGCGCCCGCCAGTCCGACACGGCCGCGGCCGCGAAGACCGCGGCGGCGCCCGTCGCCTCGGCCCGCACGGCCTCGCGCATCTCCAACGCCGTCTCCACGCCCAGCACGCGCACCCTGGGCGGATCGGCCAGCGCCACCGGACCGCGGACCACGGTCACCGCGGCGCCGCGATCCCGCAGCGCCTCGGCCAGGGCAAACCCCATGCGGCCGCTCGAACGGTTGGAAAGGAAGCGCACCGCGTCCAGAGGCTCTCGCGTCGGGCCGGCCGTCACCACGACCCGCCGGCCGGCAAAGCGCGTCGGGGCTCGGGGCGCAAGCAGCGACGCCAGCGCCGCGACGATGGCCTCGGGCTCCGCGAGCCGGCCGTGGCCCTCCCCTTCACCCGGGGCGCCGAGCGGCCCGTACACGGGTCCGATCAGGTGGCGGCCATCCGCCCGCAGGGTGGCCACCGCCCGGCGCACCGCCGGTTGCTCCCACATGCGGTGGTTCATCGCCGGCGCGAAGGCGACCGGCCCCGGGAAGGCCAGCAGCCACGTCGTCAGGTAGTCGTCGGCCAGACCGAGCGCCGCCCGCGCAAGCAGATCGGCCGTCGCAGGCGCCACCAGGCCCGCATCCGCCCATCGCGCCAGGGCGATGTGGTCGATGGTCCGCGGCTCGAAGAGATCCGTGGCCACCGGTTCGCCCGTCAGGCCGGCAAACAGTGCGGGCCCGACGAAGCGCGCCGCCGCACCGGTCAGCACCACCCGCACCTGGGCCCCGACACCGACCAGCAGGCGGGCCAGCGAAGCGGCCTTGTAGGCGGCGATGCTGCCACCCACCCCCAACACGACGCGCCGGCCGGACAGCACCGCGCCTTGCCCCGCAGTCGCAGCGCTCACCCTCCAAGCACCCTACCTTGTCCGGTCGCCGATGCGCTCGAAATACAACTTGCCCGCCGACAGCTCCTCAAGGGCGACGGTGACCGGCTTTTCGGAAAGCGACTCGACCCGCCGCTGGCTGCCGGCCAGGATCTGGCGGGCGCGCTTGGCGGCCACGCTGACCAGCGTGTACTTGCTCTGAAGGTAGGCAGCATCGACGCCATCTTCCCACTCGGCCTCGTCAAAGCCTTCCGGGAAACCGGCTTCCCCTTCGCTGGCTTCGGCCGCTTCCAGCCCCTGCTCCGCGCCCTGGGCATCGGCCGCAGGTGCCTCCACCTCGGCGTCCGCCGCCGCGGCGGGATTCTGGGTATCGGTTGTCTGCTCGCTGTCCGTCTCCATGGCTGGCTCCCCCTCTTGGACGGGCACCCGTCTGTTCAGGACGGGCCCTGCGTGGACGCATCGCCGTCTTCTGCCGCGTCGGGCGCCGGGTCGTGCAGGACCTCCCGATTGCCCAACCGGTGGGCGACCGTCTCCGGCTGGACGGCCGAAAGGATAACGTGTTCGGAGTCCGTGAAGATGACCGCGCGCGTCCTGCGGCCGTAGGTCGCGTCGATCAGCACGCCCTGGTCGCGGGCTTCGCCGATCATGCGCTTGATCGGCGCGGAGTCGGGGCTGACGATCGCGACGATGCGCTGGGCGGAGACGATGTTCCCGAAACCGATGTTGATCAGTCGGATGTCCACCTCAAACCCCCTCCGGCGGCCCGTCCACGCTATTCGACGTTCTGGGCCTGTTCCCGCAGCCGCTCTACCGCCAACCGCGCCTCCAGGGCCTGCGCCCCGATGGCGGGATCGCCCGCCTTGGCCGCCACGGTGGTCCATTCGCGCGCGCACTCCTGTGCCAAGAAGTCCAGGCGCCGCCCGACCGGCTCGGCGGCGGTCAACGCCGCGCGCAGCTGCGCCACATGGCTCTCCAGGCGCACCAGCTCTTCGCGCACGTCGCTGCGGTCCACCTCGCGCAGAGCCTCGACCGCCGCCGCCGGCGCGGCCCCGGTCAACTCGGCGAACCTGGCCCGAAAACGGGCCCGTTGCTGAGCCAGCGACCCGGGAAGGATCGCCCGCGCCCGCTCCAGCGCCTCCGACTGACGGTCGACCTCCTCGGCCAGCGCAGTCTTCAGCGCATCTCCCTCCCGGTCGCGCATCGCCACCAGCGCGGCCAGCGCCGGCGCCGCCACCACTTCGACCTCCGGCCAGCGATCCGGGCCGGTTGAAGAGGCGACCAGCCGGCAAACACCCGGCAGGCGCATCAGAAAAGCCGCGCTACCTCCCGGGGGCACGGCACAAGCCTCTGCCACCAGGAGCAGTTTTTCATGATATTGCCGGGCCAGATCCATGTCAACGAACGCAGTCTCGGGCTCACACAGCGCGCCGGCAGCCACCGTGCAGTCCACCCGTCCGCGGCGCAAGCGCGAGGCAATCAGGGCCCTCAATGGCGCTTCGCACGACATCAGCCGTTCTGGCAGACGCACAGAGATGTCCAGATAGCGGTGGTTGACCGACCGCATCTCGACACGGATCCCACCGCCCTCGCCCAGCCCGTAGCCGGTCATGCTGCGGACGCGCCCCACTCCTGCCAGCGCGCCACCCCCCCAAGCGAAACACCGGGAAGCTGGAGCCGCCTTCCGCATGTCCAGGCGGAATCCTGCCCGCCTGCGGCCGCCGACGCTGCGCCAGCGCGTCAGCGGCCCGCGTTGGTGCCACCCGGAGCGCCCGCCGCACCGCCGCGGCCCGCCGCCGGGCCGCCGCGCAGCCGCTGCATGCGGGTCACGTAACCGCCCACGCGGCCGCTGTCGGCGGCGCTGAGGGCGCCCCAACCCTCCGCCTGCACCTTGGCCCACAGACCGAGGGCCTTGGCACCCTCGACCTTCAGCGCGTATGCGGGAGACGCCTCGGATTCCGCCCGGCGCTGGCGGCGTTGGCGCGAGCGCCCGCTTTCCCGCCGCGGCCGAGCCGCCGCGTCTGCGGCCGCCTTGCCGGCGCCCCCCCCGCGCGCATCCTCCAGTGGAGCATCCGGAGCGTCACTGTACACTTGTTCCAACGCTGCCATCCCCTTCGGGGGATAAGCTGCCCCGATCGGTGTCCGCCGCATGCGCCCGCGCGTACCGGCAGAGCATCACTGCCGGACAACCCGCACAGACCGGACGGCGCTTCTTGCACCAACCCTTGCCGACGGCGACCAAGAGCGCGTGCCACTCCCCCAACCAGGCCGCATCCGCCCCCGGTGGCAGGCAGGGCGCCAGGCGGAGCTGCGCCGCCTCATACCGGTCGGGGACGTCCCGGGGCAGGATGCCAACCCGGCTCAGGACCCGGCGGCTGTATGCGTCGGCCACCATGGCCGGATGCCCCAGCGCGTAGCAGAGGATCGCATCGGCCGTCTCTGGGCCCACCCCATGCACGGCCAGCAGGGCGGAGCGCAGCGGGGCCGTCGGTTGCGCGGCGAGCGCCGCCACCCCCCCCGCCCCGGCGATGAAGCGCGCCAGGGACTGGAGCTTGCGTGCCTTGGCGTGGTAGTAGCCGGCGGGCCGGCAGCACTCCGCCACCAGCCGGGCGTCGGCTTCGGCCAGCCGGCGCGGGTCGATCAGGTCTACCGCCCGCAGGGCAGACACCGCGCGGTGCGCGTTGGTCCAGGCGACCGCCTGCGTCAGGACCGCACCCACGCAGACCTCTTCGGGGCTCTCCGCCGGCCACCAGCCCTGCGGGCCGAGCCGCTCCAGCATGGCGGTATACAGCGCCTCGACCCAACGCCGGCCAGCCGTCACGCCGGGCCAGCCGCGCGGGCCGCCAGCGCCGTCGCCACCTTGCGCACCGCCCGGCCGATATCGTCCACATCGGCGTCCGTATAGTTCTGGTGCCACGCCAGGTGGCAGAGCCGCCGCGCCGCCGTCTCCGCCGCCGGACACAGACCGGGGCCGAAGGCCGGCTGCGGCCGGGCACCCGGGGCCGTGAACGGATAGGCGGAACCGCCGTACGTGCGGCGCTCGGCCAGGGCCGGCGTCAGGTACAGCGGCGGCACGTAGCCGCTGGCCAGCGGCACGCCCTCGGCCCGCACCAGGCGGGCGAACCCCCCGGCGTCCAGGCCCAGCACGCCGGGGTCGATGTTGAACCCATACTGCCAGTATGCCGAGCGGCTGCCCTCCGGGGTCGGCGGCACGGCCACCCCCGCCAGGCCAGCCAAGAGGGCGTCCAGCCGCGCGGCGCGTTGCTGGCGGCGCCCCACGATCCCCTCCAGCCGGTCCAACTGCGGCAGCGCCACCGCGGCCTGGAGTTCCGTCAGCCGGTAGTTCATGCCCAGAAACAGGTGGGTGCGCACCGGGCCCTCGCGCGGCCAACCCTTATCCGCAAACAGCCGCATCCGCTGCGCCGCCTGCGGCTCGCGGGCCAGGGTCAGTCCGCCTTCCCCGGCCGTGAAGTGCTTGCTCTGCTGCATGCTGAAGCAGCCGAAATCCCCGAACGTGCCGAGCAGCCGCCCCCCGACCCGGGCCAATGGCGCCTGGGCGCAGTCCTCGATCAGCGCCACGCCGCGCCGACGGGCCAGGGCGGCCAGCTCCACCACCGGCGCCGGCTGGCCGAACAGGTGCACACAGATGATGGCGCGCGTCCGCACCGACAGTCGGCGCGCCACATCCGCTGGATCCAGGCAATACGTCTCCGGATCCACGTCGGCGAATACCGGGATCGCGTTCTGCGCCAGGACCGGGATCACCGAACCGAAGTCGGTGATCGGCGGCACGATGATCTCGTCGCCGGGTTCGGGATCCACCGCCGCAACGGCCAGGTGGACGGCCGCCGTCCCCGAACTGCACGCCGCCACCTGACCCGGCCCCACCCCGTACAGGGCGGCGAACGTCGTCTCCAGTTCGCGCACCTTGGTACCGCCGTAGCGCCACAGCTGCCGCCCCGCTACGACGGCGGCCACGGCCTGCGCATCGGCCGCGGTGATCTCCGGCCCTGTGTCGCCGTACGGAAACGCTGCCCGGCGGACCGGCTCCCCGCCTTCACCGGCCAAGTCCCCACCCATGCGGATGCTCCCCCCCGGTTTGGCACCGCGGACGGCTCACCCTTTGGCGCGCGACGCCGCCGCACCTGCCGCGGCCTGGGCGGCGCCGCGCTGCAGGCTGTCGGCGGCGCGGGTGGCGGTCGCGAAGCTGGCCGCGACCGACCCCTGAGGCTGGACGAGCAGCCGCCGGAGCGCCGTCGCGATCGCCTCGCGCGTCAGGGCGTCGGCATGGGCGAAACGCTCGCCCCCCGGCGGCAGCGCCTGCACCCCGGACGGCAGGGCGAACGCATCCAGGTGCTTTCCGGCCAGGGCCGGGACCGCGGCGCGCAGTTGCGTCAGCCACACGTTCCAAAGGCCCAGCACGCCCGGGGGACGCAGGGCCGCGGTCGCCATGGACTGTTGCCAGGCCGACCGCGTGCATAGCCAGCGCACCAGCGCCCATGCGGCGCCGGTTTGCCGGCTGCGCGCGCTGACGCCGAAGGCTCGGATCCCGGTGGAGGTGTAGCGGCCGGCCGGCCAGCGCGGCAGCGGAACAAAGTCCCATTGCAGGTGGGTCCAGGCGGCCGCGAAGCGGACGGCGTCGCCCGCCGAAGCCGTCGGCGCGACCTGCAGTCCGGCGGCGAACGACTGCCGGGCGGCCCGCCCGGGCTGGGCGGCACCGCTACGCAGCAGTCCGTAGACGAACCGGCCCGCCGCGAGGGCACCCGCGCTGCCCAGACCGCAGCGCTGCGGGTCGGCCGGGTCGACGAGCGCGCCGCCGAATCCCTGGAGATAACAGGCCGCCGGGATGCCGGCCGCAAAGAGGATCGTCGTCCCGAAGCGGTGCTTGCCGCCGCCGACCGCAGCGGCGGCGCGGGCCGCCAACTGGGCGTAAGCCCGCCAGTCCCAGTCCGCGGCCGGGGCGGAGAGCCGCAGCGTGCGCAACAGCCCGAGGTTCACGGCGACGGCTGCCGTATCCAGGCCGCTGGGCAGGGCGAACAACCCGGCGGGCGTCGCCAGGGCCGCCAGTTGACCGGCGCAGAGCCCACTCAGATCCACCCGCTCCGCCTGCACATAGCCCTGCAGGTCGGCGAGCAGCCCGGCCGAAAGCCAGGATTCCAGGGCGCCGCCGCCGGCGCGCAACGCGACCACGTCCGGCCCCTTGCCCGACCGCACCGCCGCGAGCGCGTCGGCACGGCCCGGGTCGATCTCCAGGCGTATACCCCGGTTGGACGCCAGAAACGGGGCCGCCGCCGCCAGGGCCCGCTGCACCAGCGAACCCGACGCCGTTCCCGCGCCCCCGCCGAAGGGCTGCCAGCGCAGCACCGTCACAGGGGCCGACGCTGCTGGCCTGGAGCGGGAAGCGACCTGAACGCGCACGCCGGAACCGATGCGCCCGCAGGCCGTGATGCCCGCCGCGCCGCCGGCCACCGCCGCGAGCACGGCCCGGCGGCGCAGCGCGGGAGACGGTCGATCCGCGCCCAGAAGTCCCACCGTTCCTCTCTTCATAGCCTTTTGTTTCCGGCCGCTGGCGCGGTCAGTTTCCTGCTTGGAGATTCCTGCTTCGTTGCGGCTGGTTTCGCCAGGCCGTTCTTCTGGCCAGAGCCCTCCGCTCCACAGGCGTTTTGTGTCTCCGGGGAACTCCCGGCGACAAGCGCCGCGAGGTTCCGCGCCGCGTTGAGGTCCCGGTCGATCACCACTGCGCACGTCTCGCACCGCAAGACGCGTTCCGACCGTGGCATGGCATCCTTGGCGGCGCCACAGACCGAGCACGTCTTTGTAAACGGGCAAGAGCGTGGCGCGACCACCAGCCGTGACCCATACCAAGTGGTCTTGTACGCCAGCATCCGCCGGAACTCGCCCCATCCAGCGTCCGCGATGGACCGCGCCAGCGAGTGGTTGCGGATCATGCCACGCACCGCAAGGTCCTCGACCACGATGACCGACTTGGTTTTCGTCAGGTAGGTGGTCGCCGCTTTCAGTGCCTTCTCGGCCCGATTTCGGGCCAACCGGCGCCCATACAACTGTGCGCACATGCTGGTCAACACGTCGATCATGTCTTGCACCACGTCGTCCTTGGTCTCTTGCGGATCGACCACAACAAGGCGTCCGCCCTGGGCGGCACGCGCAGCCTCGACATGTTCGGCACCAAACCGCATAAGTCGATCTCGATGCTCGACGGCCACCATGGCGACGGAGGGGTCCGCCAGCACCTTCATGAGAGCCCACCTCCGTTACCGTGCGCACCACGGAGTAGCCTTTGCGCGTCACGAACTCGACGCACACGCACACGCGCATAGACCGCCACCCCGGTTGGCTCCTCCTTCGGGGGCTTCAAGATGATGGTGCCTGTGGGCAACTGCTCTGCTGGCACAGGCAATTTGCCATCGCGATACATTCGCCACGCGGCGTGGTAGCTGATGCCTTGCTCCTTCGCCCGTGCGCTCTGTTTCATGCCTACGGTATATCACAGGCGCTGATATCTGTAGATATTACCGGTCAACCGTTAACACCCCCCATGGGCCGGCAGGGACATCTGCCCGCCCATCCGACCGAAACCCGACGCTCCCGTCCAGCACAGACGGCGCTGCCGGCCCCGCGGTTCGCTACGGCCGCCCGACGGGCATCCTCCGGCCGGCCGCATCGCCCACAGCGTACCGGAGGTGGGCCGCCTCTGACGAACCGGACTCCCCGGTCGAGGCCGCGCGCCCTGCGGGTCTGTCAGCCTGCACTAGGAGGTGCGGCGGCCGGTGCATGCCCCCGGCCGGGGGTGAACGCGTCCGAGGACGGGGATGGGGATGGGAGCGGGAAACGGCGGGTCGCCACCGATTGGGGGGCGGTACACCGGCCGCGCACCGCCACGGCCGGACCTAGCCGCGGCCGGCGGCGAACATACTGGACAGCCGCTGATCCGACCGCCGCTGCCGCGCGATGAGCCGCGCGCCGTCCGGTGGCGGGTGCCGCCGCGCCTCGGCCTGGAGCGCGTCGACCTGCTTGGCCACCGCCGGCAGCACCACCGCCGGGTCCGCCTGCTGGCGGCCGATCTGGTCGAACACACCGTTGATCATCGCCATGGCGTTTTCCGGCGCGTACTTGAAAGCCCGACCCGCCCGTCCCCAACGCGCCGCAGACTCCGCATACCAATGCAGGCCGCGACCGCGGAAGCCTGGCACCACCGCCTCCATCACCGCCGTCATCTCGGGCCACAGGGCCAGGATGCTGGGCGGCTTGAGCAACACGCGCATCCCGTAGCGCTGGAACGCCGGATCGACCGCCAGATAGTGCAGCAGGGCCCAGGCGGCCTCCGGCGCGCGGCTCTGGGCGGAGATCGCATAGCCCTCGCTACCCATCCAGGAGAGGCGGCCCGCCGGATACTCCGGTATGGGCAGGAACGCCCAGCGGCCGGATCCCCAAAGCTGCGCATCGCGCAGCAGGTGGTTGTTGCGGTTCTCGACGAACGTCGCCGCCCACGGCGTGGCGAGCGGCGCCCCGATCCCGGTCGCGACCCCGGAGGCGAACAGATCCTGCCACCAACGGACGCCGCGGACCACCGCCCGCCCACCCAGCAGACACCGCGTGCGCGACGCATCCATGACGCGGCCGCCGAAGATCTCCAGCGCAAAGTCGGCATTGGGCAGGGGTCCGCTGGATCGGTATGGGACACCGCGATACACGGGGCAGAAGCCGTAGTGGTGGCGACCAGCCGCATCCCACGTCGCCGCCCGGAACAGCCGTTCCGCCTCGGCGATCGTCCACCCGGGATCCGGGTGTGGGATGCCGCGCGCATCCAGATCCGCGAGGTTGACCGCGATGACGGCCACGTTCAGGTAGTTGGGCAGAAACCACAGTCCGGCGGCCGTCTCAAACTGGCGCATTTGTCCAGCCGACCAGGTGGACATGGGGATGTTGTCCCGCGCCAGCTTCGAACGCAGATCGGCCACCAGGCCGCTGGACGTGATGTAGGGCACGATGTCGAACTCGCTGAAGACGTCCGGCGCCGTACCCGCCAGCAACTGCGGGATCGCCCTGCCGCCGTCCACGGGGCCGACCACCTCGACGCGCAGCCCGCGGTGGCTGCGCTCGAACGCGGCCAAGGGCGTCCGGACGAAGGTCTGCCACCGCGGACCGGCCGCAAGCCACCCGGCCCACGGGGCGAAGTGCAGCACCGTCTCCTGGGCCTGAGCCGCCGGCCGACCGGCGCGTGCACAGCCCGACAGCAACGCCAATCCCGCCACGGACATGGCGGATCGCCGCGTGAGCCGCACTGCAAACCCCTCCTGCGTCCAACGGCCTCTGCGTTGGTGCCACGGGTTCGACGGATGGCGGCGGGGCGGGCGCGGGTTGATATCCCCCCCATGGCGTATGGACTTCCCCCCCGCCCGGCCGCGGCCTCCCGCCGGAAGACCGGACGATCCGCACACGTACCAAGGCGGGGGCGTCGCCGCGGCCCCCCTCGGGCCCGGAACCGCGCGCAGCGCTGCACCGTCCAACCGCGCGGGCGGGTACCACCAGGACGGCGGCGCCGCAGCCCGGTCCCAGATGCGCATCCTTGCATCGATTCGCGCCCATGTGGCCAAAGGGGTGGTCGCCTCGAACGCGCGCAAGGCCTGGCTCCCACTCATCCTCACCCTGGCGCTGGCGGGATGCGGTGGCCGGCCCGCAAGCCCGTCCGGGTCGGCCGCCTCAGGCACCGGATCGAATACCTCCACCTCGTCGGCGTCGGCGTCCGGCTCGTCGGCGGCATCGGCGGCGACCGGGTCTGAGGCACCACCCCGCGTGACCTCAAGCCACGTCGCGACGCTGAGCTCCCTTGCCGGCGCCCCGCCGACCACACTTTCGGCCGTGTCGTTCCTCAACGCCCAAGACGGTTGGCTGGGTGCCACCGGCCGCGTCGGCGTGACGGCCGATGGCGGCAGTCGCTGGTCCTGGCACCCCATCCAGGGGGTCGTGGTCGATAGCTTCAGCTTCGCCCAGGCCCGCGTCGGGTGGCTTGGCGGCCGGACGGCGGCCTGTCAGGCGGGCCCGTCCAAGGCCAGCGGCTGTGCGGATGTCCTGGCGCGGACCACCGACGGCGGGGCGCAATGGTCGGTCCAAAAGACAGTCCCCTGCGGCCTCCAGCCGGTGTGCGCCGGACCGACCGTGCACTTCGCCGACGCACGCCGCGGCTGGGCACTGGTCGACTGCCAAGCCGCGGGCGCCGGGGGCCGTCCGTGCCGGACCCTCTTGGCGACCACCGACGCGGGGAGCACCTGGACCCAGGCGCACCTTCCCGCGGGGTTCATGGCCACCGGCCTGGATGTGGTCAGCTCGCGGGAGGTGTGGTTGGCGGGGGTCCAGTGCGGCGCCTCCGCCCAGGGCCCTGGCGTCTGTCCGACAGCGCTCGAACACACGAGCGACGGCGGGCGGACATGGTCCGCCGCCGGCCTGCCTGGGAAGCTGACCGGAGGCGGCCAGATCTCCTTTGCCACGGCGTCCGACGGGTGGCTGCTTCCGTCCCCCGCCGCGGTCTGCACCATGGGCGGCTGCTGGCTGCCGCTGTATGCCACCACCGACGGCGGCCGTACCTGGACCAAGCTGGCCAGCAGCTACCAGCATTCGGGTTTCCAGGGCAGCCCCCAATTCGTGAACGCCACCACCGGCTTCATCCCGATCCAGGCGGGTGCCGGCATCGGGGTGGGCGGCGTGGCACGCACCACCGACGGCGGGCGCACCTGGTCCAGCGTGGGGGGGGCCCGCCGCTGGAGCATCGCTTCCTTATCGGCGGTCAGCCCCCGCGACGTGTGGGCCATCGGCGGGATAGGCGTTTCTCCCGCCACTGGGCGATTCCGGTCCGGGTTCCTGGTCCATTCCAGCGACGGCGGGCGCACTTGGCGGCAGCAGTTACCGGTGGCACGCCCCCAGCAGGCGATCGACTTCCTGAACCGGACCACGGGCTTCGGCCTGGGGACGGCCTCCGATCCGGGCGCGGTGCTGTCGACCGGCGACGGTGGCGCGACCTGGCGCGAGGTCGCCAGCTTGGCCGCCACCCACGCGTGGTTATCCGGGGTCAGTTTCGCCAACCGCCACACCGGCTGGGCCGCGGGCTTGCAGGCCGGCGCCAAGCCGTTCGCTTGCTGCAAACCGCTACTGCTGCGAACGCTGGACGGCGGCCGCACCTGGAAGGCGGTCGGCCGGCGCACGCGCACCGTTCTGGGCCTGCGCCTGTTCTCCCCCAGGTCCGGCGTGATCGTGAGCAGCAAGGGTGCCGAGACCGGTGGACCGGCCGTTGTGCAGGCGACGGCAGACGGCGGCCGCACCTGGACGGCACGCGGGCCGGTCCCGACCGGCCAGCAACTGATCGGCGTCGGCTTCGCCAGCCCGAACGCCGGCTGGGCACTGACCTTCCGCACGGCCAAGGCCAAAGGATCGGAACCCAGCTACCAACTGGAACGGACGCTCGACGGTGGCCGGCAGTGGGCGCCGGCGGCCACCCTGCCCTTCGGCGAGGGGGCGACGTCCATCTTCACCGGCCGGAGCCGCGGCGTCTGGGTGCTCCAACCGCAACCGGGAGGGCAAAGCACCATGCTGTTGCACACGAGCGGCAGCGGTGGCTGGCAGCGGTGGCGTGTCGGGCTGGCCGACATCGGCGGCGCGGACTTCGGCGTGCGCGGGTCCGCCTGGCTGTTGACGCCCCGCGGCCTTTGGCATTCCGCCGACGGCGGGGCCCACTGGACCCAAATCGCTTAGGCCGAAATCAGCCCCCGCAGCTTCTACGTGTGCCGCGCCAGCCGCTTCATCCGAGCAGCGACCCGCAGGCGTCGGACGATCCTGCACCGCGCCCAGGCTCTCAGCCGCATGCGGTCGTCGAAAGCGAATACACCGGCCCGAGCGGCCGCCCACTTTCCCGTCGACGGTGAAGCCCGCTCTGCACGCCAACCCTTGGGGCTGAACCGCCCCACGGCCAAAGCCGGGGGGTTCTGGACGTATCCGGCCCCTGGTCCAAAATCCTTTCGCCACGCGTAACCCTTAGCACCGAGAGGAACGTGCTCCGCCGGATCCCGCGCGGCCGCGGACCGAAGGCCAGCCACCAACGGTACCACGCGGGCTGCCCCGGTCCCATGCTCCACCTCTCTCCACGAACACAGTCCAAGCCGCCTCGGTCACAAACTCCAGCCGTTCCAAGGGTGGGCCCGTTCGGCCAGCGACGCCAGCCGCCCATTTGGCGTGCGGCACCACGGTGCCCCCGCTGTATCCTGCGGCAACCAAAGCCGTGGACGGACAGCCGCAGCCGCGATTCAGGCGGAAGGACCGAGGGTCGGCCGTGGATCAGGCGGAGTAGATCACCGGGCAGTAAGCCGGGTCGTCGATGAAGGAGGTCAGGCCCTGGCGCCGGTCCGCCACCGGTCTGGAGCGCTCCGTGCGCAGATGGATGGCGAAGCTGCGGCGCGGCAGCCCGGAGCGGTTGGGACCGCTGCCGTGCAGCGTCAACTGGTCGTGGAAGCTCACCCCGCCCGGCGGCAGGGTCGCCTCGATCTCCTCCCACCGCTCACCGCTCGGAATGACGACCTGCTCTCCCTGGCGCCGGAAGTCCTCGGTGAAGAAGTTCCCCTGGTCCAGCAGGCCCCAGCGGTGCGAGCCCCGCACGTGCCGCACCGGCCCCGCTTCAGAAGTCACATCGCTCAACGCCACCCAGGCGGTGAACAAGTGGCTGGACGCCTCCCACTGCTGCCAGTACTGCCGGTCCTGGTGCCAGCCGACGTGCGGACTGTCGCCATCGCCGCTGCCGGCAGAAGGCTTGACCAGCATCTGCACCCACCACACCTGCACCCAGGAGGCTCCGGTGACGTCCGCGGCCAGCCTCCCCAGGGCGGGGTGGCGGATCAGGTCCATGATCCTCCGGTCGGCCACCTGCGGCATCTCGATCTTGACCAGCTTCTGCGGGGCGTCACCCGGTTTCCAAAACGACGGTTGCGGAGGGACGCCGGTCTCATACTCGCCCCGCATGAGCGCGTCCATCCCGGCGACGGCCCGGGCCACCACGCCGGCCGGGACGGCGGGCTCGCGGCACAGACAGACGCCGTCTTGCTCATACCGCTCGCGCAACGTCTCCACCCACGACCACCGGCCTCCACTCCTTGCGCGCCTCGCACCGCGACCCGTCCCGTTCCACCCGGCCCGGGGCGCACCGGACGATCACGGCCGGGGGACGCGCGGGCCTTCAGAGATCCTGTTCCTCGCCGCACGGTCCACCCCAGGTGTTGGCGGGGAGGGCCACCTCGTCTCCCGAGCGCGTCAGTAGCGGGTTGTACCAGCCACTGATCTGCTGGGAGCTTGCTGGGACATAGTGAGCGATGAAGGCACGGCGGAAGCGTTCGCGGCTGGTGTTGGGGTAGCTGCCGTGCACCAGGGTTCCGTTGAAGAGCAGCACGTCGCCGGGGGCCAGGTTCAGCGGCAGCGGTCGCAGACCCGCCGGCAGGTCGACCTCGTCCTTGGTGAACGAAGCCTCCGGGTCAGCCGTGTGCGGACACAAGATGGCGAGGTCCTGGGTACCGGGCACGACCTGCAGCCCGCCGTTCTCCTGGTCCGAGGGGTCGACCGCCACCCAGGCGGCGATGCACTTACCCGGACGCGTCTTGAGGTAGTAGTCGTCCTGGTGCAGCGCCTGGCCGCGGGCCCCGGGCGGCTTGAAGTAGAACATGCTCTGCGCCGCCAGTGCCGACTCGCCCAGGCACGCCTCCACCGCGTCCAGCAGGCGCGGGTGCAACAGGTACCGGCGCACGGTCGCATCGACGCGGTGCGGCTGCATCATGCGCGGGTACGCCTTGAGGATGTCGCCCCCGCACTGTTCGAGCGGAACCGGGGCGTAGCACCCGGGGATCGGTGGCCCCGCCTGCAGCCGCATGAACGTCTCCCGGATCTCGCGCACCGCGTCCGCCGCCAGCAATCCCCGCGCGACCAGAAAGCCGTCGTGCCGGTAAGTCGCATGCCACGCCTCGCGCTCGCCCACCGCCGCCAGAGACCCGGCCATCCCGCTCCCTCCTCCGGCGCTTCACCCGCCTCGTCGTGCTGGCGGTTCCGTCTGCGGCCCGCCGGTCCTGCCGACGGGCGGCCGCAGTGGGCGGTACCGGGCGGGGCCGATCTCATCCCGCAGGCAGGACTGGCCCGGTGGCGGACGAAGCCCGCCGCCGAATGCCGCCGCCGGCCGGGTGCCGCGACGGGCGGCTAGGGGGGAATCGGTGGTGGTGCCACGTTCCGAATATCCGCGGCCCCAGTTCATGCGGGCGGATTGGCTCTGTCTCAATGGCCGCTGGGAGTTCGAACTCGACCAGGGCGACAGCGGGCTGGAACGCGGGCTGCGCGACCGACCACTCGCGGGCCATATCACCGTGCCCTTCTGCCCGGAATCCACCCTGTCGGGGGTGGGCCACGTCGACTTCCTGCAGGCGGTCTGGTACCGGCGCACGGTGGAGATCCCCGCCGCCTGGGCGGGCAGACGGGTCCAGCTCCACTTCCAGGCCATCGACTACGATGCCACGGTGTGGGTCAACGGCGTAGAGGTGGGACGGCACCGCGGCGGATTCACGCCGCTGCACTGCGACCTCGGCGGGATCGCCGAACCCGGCGATTGGGCGCAGATCGTCGTACGGGCTCGGGAACCGCGCGGCGAGCCCCGGCCCGGCGGCAAGCAGAGCAACTTCCACTACGCCAACCGCGCCTGCGACTACACCCGCACCACCGGCATCTGGCAGACAGTCTGGCTGGAACCCGTGCCGGAAACGCACCTGCGCCGCCCCCGCCTGACCCCGGATCTCGCCAACCGCCGCCTCGAGGTGGTCCAGCCCGTGGCCGGACCGCGCTCCGGGCTACGGCTGCGCGCCACCCTGCGCGACGAAGCCGGTGAGGTGGACCGCTGCGAGGTCGCGGCGGACGGGGACTTCACGCCGCGCCTGCGGCTGGAGGTACCCTCCGGGCGGTTGCGGCCCTGGAGCCCCGCGGATCCACACCTGTATGCCCTGGCGCTCGAACTCCTGGACGGCGAAGGGTCTGTGGTCGACCGCGCCACCAGCTATGCGGGGATGCGCTCGGTGACCGTCGACGGCCCCGCGGTCTTACTCAACGGACAACCAGTATTCCAGCGCCTCGTCCTCGATCAGGGCTACTATCCGGACGGCATCCTGACCGCACCCAGCGATGAAGCCCTGTGCCAGGACATCCTGCTTTCCCAGGCCGCCGGCTTCAACGGCGCCCGCCTGCACCAGAAGGTCTTCGAGGAACGCTTCCTGTATCATGCCGACCGGCTCGGCTACCTGGTGTGGGGCGAGTACGGCGACTGGGGCCTGCGCGGAGCGGCCCCGCGCGACCCGCGGCGCCACCAGCCCGCCGCCGCCCTGCTCACGCAGTGGCTTGAGGTGCTGCACCGCGATCAGAGCCATCCCTGCATCATCGGCTGGTGCCCGCTCAACGAGCAGGCGGAGCCGATCGAGGACGGCATCACCGCACTGGACGACCTGGCACACGGCCTGGTCCTCGCCACTCGCGCCGCCGATCCCAGCCGCCCGGTTCTGGATGCCTCCGGTTGGTCGCATCGCGTCGGCTCAAGCGACATCTACGACGCGCACGATTACGACCAGGATCCGGAGTCGTTCCGCCGCCGCCACACGGCCCTGGCCGAGGGCAAGCCCTTCGTCAACGGACCGGCCGACCGCCCCTGGTCGGTGCCCTGGCGCGGCCAGCCATACTTCATCAGCGAGTTCGGCGGCATCTGGTGGAACCCGGAGGCGCGCGCCGACGAGCCGTCCTGGGGCTACGGCGACCGGCCGCGCAGCGAGGCCGAGTTCCGCGCGCGCTTTGAGGGCCTCTGCGCCGCCCAGCTCGACAACCCGCACCTTTTCGGGTACTGCTACACCCAGTTGACCGATGTGTTCCAGGAGCAGAACGGCCTGTACTTTTTCGACCGGCGGCCAAAGTTCGACCTGGACTGGCTGCGCTCGGTGCAGGCGCGACCCGCGGCCATCGAGCGGCCAGGCCCCGGGGACGGGGCCCGGCCGGCCGGCGACTAGCCGCCCGGCATGCCGGTCGGCAGTTGGGCCAGGCTTCCTGGGATCGGGCGCACATTCGCCACACCCTGGCACCAAGCCGCCTTGGGGCAGTTCAGCGTCGGGGGAAACAGGCTCCCGACGCTGCCTCCCTTGGCCAGCCGGCCGCGCACTGTTCCCAGTTGGCCGTGCCAAAAGAGCGTCAGCAGCCGGTCCGCATACACCCACCCGCGCTGGCTCAGGTGACCGAAGGAGTCCATGAAGAGTGGATCGGTGTCGTGCGTCTGGAAGGTCGTCGCCGGGATCCCGTCGGCGTGGGCGATGGCCAGGTAGCGGTCGTAGACGACGCGCCGCGCGCGCGCCGACCAGGGGGTGTAGTCGGCGAGGTAGCCCTGCATGGGCTGCAGCCATGCCAGCGGTCGAGCCCGGACCGCCCGCAGGGTCATGAACTCCAGGTTGAGGTCGGTCCAGCACCGGCAAACGACCACCCCGTGCACCCAACCCTGCGGCACCGAGTAGACGTTGCCGAAGTGGTTGGTGAGCCCCGAGTGGTACAGGGCCAGTGCCCGCTTGCACCACGGTCCGTAGACCGGGCCGATGTCGGTGCAGTGCTGCCATTGCGACGGCAACACGCCGAACGGGTTGGTGTGCGCCGTGCGTTGCGCCTGCGCCGTCGCCCGCCGCAGTGTGGCCGTCCAGTCGATCGCGTGGCGGCGCAAGGGCACCTGGGCGGACAGCGGCCCCGGGGTGTGGGCCGCCTTGAGCAATACTTGCGGTGGGAGCGGGGCCAACGGCAGGTGCAGCAACTGCCGCCACCAGGGGGCGCGGCTGCGCTGAAGTTGCCTCAGGCCGCGCTGGGCCCTGGCCGCGGGATTCGCCAACTGGTCGATCGTCTGGACGGTTCTCCAGGCGTCCTGCAGTTGGGCGGTCCAGGCCAGCAGCCGACCGGCGGGGTCCAGCAGGGCGTAGCCGGCGCGCCCGGCGAGGCCGCCGCGCGCCAAGTCCCGCAGGGCGGCTCGGTCGAGCGGCAGCGATTGCAGGGTCGAGGGGAAATCCAGCATGCGCCGTGCGACGGCGGCCCGTAGCGCGTAGGGTACCGGCGCGTCGAAGGTGAAGACGGTGGCGATCTCCGGTGAAAACGTGTGCGCATAGGCCACCGGAGCGATGCCCTGCGCGCCCAGAAACCATGGCGAGTCGGATACGACGATGCGCTTGCCGCGTAGCGCATGGCCCAGGGCGCCGAACGTCTGGGCCCAGAACAGGTCCTCGGTGACCGGATAGCCGACGTTGAACACGCTGAAGCCGGTCGGAGCCGTGCGGTAGAACGTGCCCGCGTTGTACGGCTGGCCGCAGCAATACAACTCCGACGTTCCATAGATAGGCAACACGCCCTGCGTGGCCAGGGCCGCCCGCTGCATGGTCAGCGTCTGCGCCTTGAAGGGCAGGCTCATTGGGCCGAGCGCGCGCACGTAGCGGTCGGCCAACTGCGCGGCCGACGCGGTGTACGCAAGGAGCCAACCCACGGTCAGCGCCACCGCCAACAGGGCCGCCCACAGCCCCACGGGACGTCCAGAAGGCGAGGGTGTGTCCGGTGTCGGAACATTGCCCGTCGGAAGCACACTGCCACCCCCCCGCCGGACGGACCGCCGCGGGCCGCCGACTCGGTCGGGCCCGGGCGGCCCACCGCTTCGGCGCAGCCCGCCGGTCCTCCTGGCAGACAGGCTGCGCAGGTCAGGTGTTGAGGATGCGCTTGGCCGTCTCGGCGTAACGGACTTCGACGTTGGCCACGTGCTCGACGATCTCGGCGATTGACCAGGCGTCCGGCGAGGGACGCTGCGCCAACTGCTCATCGCTGAGGCCCACCAGCGCCGCCCGCATCCGGCCGAGTTCCTCTTCGGCCTGACCCAGGATCATGTGCACCTCGCTCGGCCGCGCGCCGATGGCCCAGCGGGTCTTCTCGATCTGGTTGACGTGCTGGCGCTGGTGCTCGGCAAAGCGCAGCAACTGGTTGCGCAGCGCCCGCTGCACCCCCTCCGGCTTGTCCCCCAATCGGGCGTCCGGCGCGTCGGTCAGGTCCGCGACCACCTGAGCCCGCACCGCATCCAGGCGGGCGATCAACTCTTCCCGCTTGCCCATCCCCGCAACCCACCCCTTTCGGCATCACGTGCCGCCCCACGGCGCCGCCACTGGGCATGCACGCATATCGATACGTTTGTGCTTACCGCCGCCGACTCCTGCCGCGTCCCGTCCGACATCCCGGCAAGCGCTGTGCGGGCCGCCGTCGCCCGCTCAGGTCGCGGCCGCCGCCGCCGACACCTTGCGCGCGACCAAGTAGAGCAGGCGGGACCGCAGCCGCCGGGCTTGGGGCGGCAGGGGACCGTCGTCGGCCGGCCCCACCGCCGGCTGAGCCCGCCGTCCGCGAAAGGGCACACCTGGGATTCCCGCCTGACCGAGTCGGCGCAACACTTCGAGCGCGGCCGCCACCGTCTCCACGGGCTCCATCGCCTGGGAGCGGACCTCGGCGCGCTCCACCTCCAGGCCGGCGGCGGAGACCAGCGCGCGCACCCGCGACTCCGTGGCGACCCGATCCGAGTCGCGCAGCGCCTCCGGCGACCCGCCCAGCCGCGGCCACAGCCCGCGCCAAGCGTCAGGCCACACAAACGGCAGGACGGCGCTGAATGCGACCCGGCCACCGGAGCGGACCAGCCGGGCCATCTCGGCAAGCGCCCGGCCCGGGTCGGCCCGGTGCAGGAACAGCCCGCCGACGACAAGGTCCGCCGTACCAGAGGCCAGGGGCAGGTCCTCGGCGGCAGACTGCAGGTAGCGTATCCAGGCATGACCGCGCGTCGTCGCGTGGCGCTGGCCGGCCTGTAGGCGGGACTCCACCGGGTCGGTCACCAGGAGTTGACCACGAGGGCCGATGGCGGCAGCCAAACCGCCGTCGATCGTGAGGCGGCCATCGCCGGCTCCCACCTCGACCACCGCGCCGCCGGATGGCGGCGCAACGAAGGCGACAAAACTGCGCGCTTCGGCCACCGCGGCGTCGCCACCCCCACAGAGCAACTCTACCAAGCCACGGCTCCGCCGCAGGAAACCGCCGCGTTCGATGTCGTGCTCCAGCAACCGCTGGCCGGCTCGGGTCAAGACCAGCCTGCCGCCGCTGGCGGCCCGGAACAGTACGCCCTTGCGCTCGTACAGGGCGTCGTCGGCCGCGCGCAACGCGGGCTCCAGCCCTCCGGGATCAAAGGGTGCCACGCCCCACGACATCCCCGGGGCCAGAGGCAGAGTTTCGCGCCCACGCCGGAGCAGTTCCGCCTCCGCCTGCCTGACCAACCCCTCGGCGGACGGCGCATCCGCCGCCAGCACCAGGAACTCGTCGCCGCCATAGCGGACGGCGAGGCTGCCGGCCGGCAGGAGTTCGCGCAGAACCTCCCCCATGAGCGACAGGGCCTGGTCCCCCGCCAGATGACCGTAAAGGTCGTTGAGCCCCTTCAGGTCGTCCAGGTCGAGGAAGGCGACCGCCCCGCCCGTTCGCTCCCAGCGGCCGCGCACCCGTTCATACCAGGCCCGATTGCCCAGGCCGGTCACCGGATCGCTCCACACCCATGCGGCGGAAGCCCCGTCCGAGTGCGGCCATTCGTTCATCACCACGCTCAGCAGGAAATGCGGCGGGTCCGCCGCTGCCAGGGTTGCCAGCGACGTCACCCGCAGCGACAGGGGGCGGTCCCCTGTGCCCGTGTCGCAGACGGTGCACGGAACAATCCCGTCGGACGCGGCGGCCGTGTGCCACCATGCCGTGTTGTCGCCCGGGCCGGAGACCGGCCGGAGTCCGAGCACCTCTAGGGCCGGCCGCCCGCCGGCTTCGAACAGCCGCAGGTCCCAGAACCGCTCCGCGGACGGATTCATCCCCACCAGCCTGCCCTGGGCGTCCAGAAGGCAGATCGGTGTGGGCAAACCCTCATAGAGCAGACGAGCAGCCTCATCCGGTCGCAACAGCCGCGGTACGCCGGTCACCACTGACCAGATCCTTCCCCCCGCGCCTCCGCCCAGCATCTGTATCGCACCCGCGGCGACCTGGCCGCTCTGCCAAACAGACCGCTTTTTCAGACACTTGGTCGCTATTTCCATGGCGAGTCCACAGCACCGCCAGTATACGGGTGGTTCGCTGGCGCATCCCGTCGAAAACCGCGGTCCATCGACCCAGACCGGGCTCAGCGCCAGCAACCGCCATGCGCTCGCGAGGATCCGGCGCGCGGTTCGTCTCATCGCCGGAAGGGGTGGTGGACCTGACCGAGAAACGCGGGCGGACCCCCAGGGCGGCGCAAGGGCGGCCTTGATCGGCTGCCCGGAAAGCGAGGACGGAATACACTTGGCAAACCCCTTGCGGATCGGCATCGTCGGCACCGGCGGCATGGGCGGCCACCACGCCCGCGAGCTTCAACAGCGCAGCGACGCGCGGGTGGTGGCCCTGTGCGACGTCGCCGAGGCATCCCTGAACCGCGCCGCGGAGGCCTTCGCCTCCCACGGCGAGCATCCGTCCCTCTACCGCGACCTGCCCGCGATGCTCGCCGGGCAAGAGCTTGACGGCGTCGTCATCGCCACGCCCCACACGCAGCACACCCACCACATCACCCTGGCGCTGGAGGCCGGCTGCAACGTCCTCTGCGAAAAGCCCCTCGCGACCGAGGCCGCCGCGGCGCGCGCGGTCATGGAACTGGCCGAGCGCCGGGGCCGCGTCCTGGCCATCGCCTACCAGCGACACGGCGACCCCTTCTACCGCCGCGCCCACGAGGCGGTCGCCTCCGGGGCGCTCGGACCGTTGCGCTTGATCACGGTCCTGATCGCCCAGGACTGCCTGGGCAACTTCCTGCCCGGACGCACCTGGCGCGCAGATCCCGCCCTGTCCGGCGGCGGACACTTCATGGACACCGGCTCGCACATCGTCGACATGTTGCTATTCGTGAGCGGCCTGCAGCCGGCTGCCGTCTTCGCCAACATCGACAACCACGGCACGGACGTCGACGTGCTCACGGCGCTGTCGCTGCGCTTTGAGGGCGGCGCGGTAGGCACCTTCGCCGCCACCAGCCTCAGCCCGGAGTGGCGCGAGGAGTTTTCCTTCTACGGCGAGCAGGGCGTGCTCAACCTGCGGGGCGACCTCACGCTGCACCTGCGCGGCGCGCGCCCGGAGAAGCTGGAACCGAGCGGACCGACGGTCACGCCCGTCGCCAACTGGATCGCGGCCATACGGGGCGAGGCGCAGGTGCAGGCACCGCCGCTCTATGGCTTGAGGGTGGCGCAGATCAGCGAGGCCGCCTATGCCTCGCAGCGTAGCGGGGTCAACGAGCCAGTGCGCTGAGGCCAACGGCGGCGCCGGACCGGCGGGCGCATTCCAGGCCCGGTCCCTGGCTGCAGCCCGGGCACAGGGGGGCGACAGGATGCCTCTGCCCGTGAACCGCTGCCGTCCCGCGCCGGCCCCGACGCGTCGGGCGCTGCTGGCGAGGATGCCGGCCGCGGCCGGCATCCTCGCCGGGGCCGGGCTGGCGGCCGGCTGTGGGTCTTTGCGCTCCACGACCCGGCCGCACGGCAACCGCCAAACGGTGCGGCTCGTGTTTCAGCCGCTGGCCACCCTGCCCTTCACCCAATTGGCCACGGTGTTCCGCGACGTCCTGCGGGGGTTCGAGGCCAGCAACCCCGGCATCACCGTCGACGTCGTGCCGCCCGCCGGAACGGCGGCGAACCTGGCGGCGATCACCGCCGGCGCCGGCGCAGACATCGTCTACGACTTCCATTTCGCGCCATACGCCCAACAGGGGCTACTGTTGCCACTGGATCCGTTCCTGCGCCAGGATAACATCACCACGGATCGCTGGTCGGCCACCCAGATGCGCGTGTACCGCACTCCGCAGGGCCTGTGCGCCCTACCCTGCTTCTTCGGCACCATGGTGTATGCGGCCAACCTCGACGACTTTGACCGCGCGGGCCTGGCGTATCCGGACCCGGCATGGACGTACACCGACTTCAGCGGTCTGGCGCGGGACCTGACCCGTGAGCGCAACGGGTTACGGCGCTTTGGCGCGGAGGTTGCCTGGTATGCGGCGTCGACCAACGACGGTGAGAGCGCCTGGCTGTTTCGCGCCTTTGGGGGACGGTTCATCGATCCCGCCGGCACCGGGTTGGAGATCAATTCGCCGCCCGGCCTGACCGCCGGCCGCTGGATGTATGAGCAACTGCTCTGGCCCGGCATCGCGACGCCCCGCCAGCCCGGCCGCACCAGCCTGCGCTTCGGGGACGGCCAGGCATCCATGGTGGCGATCGGAAACTGGGACGTGGCCCGCGTGGTGCTCGCCGCCAAGGCCCTGAACAAATGGAACTTCTATCCGTTCCCCCGCTTCCCGCACGGCCGCACGACCTTCGGCACGGACGATTTCTACGCCATCAACGCCGGCACGCGCCACGTGCGCGAAGCCTGGGCACTGCTCAGGTGGCTGTGTGCGGAACCGGTCTGGCAGACCGCGATGGTCCGCACGCAGTTGCTGTCTCCGAGTCTGGTCTCCCTGTGGCCGCTTTGGGAGCGCAGCGTGCGTTCCATCGCACCGATCCTGCACGACAAGGCGGTCGAGTGGTTCGCCCGCGCCGCCACCGGAGGCGAGGCGGTGGCCCCCGCATACTTCCACCGCCAGGACACACCCACCCAGGCGCTGATCGGCACCGCCTTCGGCCGGCTCCTGGCCCGACAGACCACGGTGGCCCGGGAGTTTGCGCGCCTGCAGACTCAGGTGGCCGCGCTCCAAGCGGCTGCCGCGCAGCAGGGACCAGCCCCAACCCTGGCGCAGCAGCGGGCGACCCGGGCGCGGCAACAGCAGCGCATGGCGACCATGTTCGCGGCGGGCCGATCCTGAGCCGGCCGGCCGCCGGCGGCATCGGGTAGAATCGCGATACGGTTCAGATCATGCCACCCGTGGAGTGCAAGCACCAAGTGGCACAGACGCCACACACGCCGTTTGTGACCGACCTCGACGGCACCCTGCTCGCCCCCGACGGGCAGCTCTCCGCCTGGACGCGCACCACATTGACGGACGTGCTGCAACGCGACTGCCCACTCACCTACGCCACGGCCCGCAGCCGCCATAAATGACGCGGCGCGGGGACAGCCGCCTTCATGTTCGCCGCCACAGGCCGACGCCTAGCCGTGCGCAACGCCCAGGCACGCGTGCGCGCCGCCGCCAACGGCACCATCGTCGGCAACGACGCGGACGGGGCCACCGCCTACCTCCTGCGGAACTGACATCCACTGCCAAAAGGGCGGCCGCCCGCCACACGGCGCCTCAATGGGCCACCCCAAGCACGACCCGCACCGCCTCCGCCCGATCCGTGGCGCGGATGATCCCCCGCAGCCAAGCCGTCAACCGCTCCGCGTCCCTCTCCGTCCCCACCTCCTGCCGGACCGGCTCAGGCACTGCGTCGAATCGAACGGCGAACGCTTCGAGCACATCTGCCCGCCGCCCTTCGATTCGACCCTCCGCCCGTCCCATGTCCTTCAGGTCGTCGAACAGGTTCGGGGTGATCGCCATCTCAGCCAACACCTCCATCACTCGCCTCCGCTCCGCGGGCGACGCCCGAAAGTATGCCAAGGCCAGCATCGCGTTCAGAATAACCTCTCTCAATGCGGGTTCCAACGGCTCCAACAACGGCACTGTCGCCACGATCAACTCGGGCATCGGCCGACGCACGCGCATCAAGGGTATGAGGGCCAACCGCACCGCGTCCGCAGGCGAGGCACGCCCGCCGGAGCACTCATCCAACAATTCTTCGCCCTTACAAGGGCAGCACTGCGGGAAGACGGGACAGGGTGGCCGCTGTTAACCGGAACAGGTGGCCGGCATGACCGGAATCCGCACATGGGTGATCCGCAGGCTACAACCCGCCGACCGGCGGTGGGCGGTGAGTCGTAGCCTGGATCGAGAGGAGAGCGTCCGTGATCAACGACCGCCGGCTCACGCCGACGTTAGGCCGGTGGACGGCGGCCCGCCGGGGTCGGATGTACCCACCCCGGCAAGGAAAGGAGCGATCCGGAGCCATGTGCCCACGGCGGTTGTCCGGCAAGCCGCTGCCTTTGGGCCGCGTCTCCGGTCCGCTGTGCTGCGAGCCTGTTACCGGGTGGCAGACTGCCCACCCGAACCCGCTACGCTCGGTTTCAAGGTTCTGACCCATTCTACCGGCAGGGAGGAGCGGCGCTTCCTCTGTCGCCTGAAGGCGGCAGCCCCCGCGCCGCGTGATTTATGGTGCCGCACGCGATGGGTTCTCCGCCTCAGGCACCGCGGCGGCGATACCACACACCCCGGACGGCCGGGCGCAGCGAACAGCTGCCGCCCGCGGTGCGGCCCGAAACCACCGCCCGGCCCCGTCCGGAGGTGATCGTCCCAGACGACTCCCTCCACCTGCCCGCCACAGGTGCGACGGTTCTTGGGTCGATCACCCGCGGATCCACCCCGGCGCCATCCGGATACAGAGCACCTCAGTCCGCCGCCACGGGGAACGGGTCGGTCTCGTCGCCAACCTCCCGGCGCAGCCGCGTCAGTTCGGCCTTCAACTCGGCCACCACGCCCGCATACTGCGGATCGTGGTAGACGTTGTGCAGTTCACGCGGGTCCCGCTCCAGATCGAACAACTCCCATTCCGGCGGCGCGGGCTCCTTTTCGTAGTAGTAGATGAGCTTGTGGCGTTCGGTGCGCACGCCGTAGTGCGCATACACGTTGTGGTGCGCAACGTGCATGAAGTAGCGGTAATACATGGATCGCTGCCACTGCGCCGTCGCCTCGCCGCGCAGGATGGGCCGCAGGCTCTGGCCCTGCATGCGTTCGGGGGCGTCGAGCCCCGCGTAGTCCAGCAGCGTCTGTGCGAAGTCGACGTTGAGGGCAAAGCGGGACTCGGTGCGTCCCTGGGGGATCTCCCGCGGGTAGCGCACCAGCATCGGCATGCGCAGCGACTCCTCGTAGAAGAAACGCTTGTCATACCAGCCGTGGTCGCCCAGGAAGAAGCCCTGGTCGGACGAGTAGATGACGATGGTGTCCTCGGCCAGCCCCTCCGCGTCGAGGTAGTCCAGCAACCTGCCGACACCCTCGTCCACAGCCGCGACGCAACGCAGGTAGTCCTTGATGTAGCGCTGATACATCCACCGCCGCCGTTCCGGCAGGGAGAGGCCTTCGGGGGCCGGGGCCTTGACGTCCTTCGGCCCCAGGTCGCGGTCGACCCGCATCCGCGCGGCTGCGGCGGCCGCCGCCCGATCGGAGTAGTCGTCGTCCAAGGTGTCGGGCAGGGGCACGTCCCCGTCGGCGAAGAGTTCGGCGTGCCTGGGAGCCGGCTCCCAGGGTCGGTGCGGCGCCTTGTGGTGGCACATCAGCAGGAAGGGGCGCTCGCGGTCGCGCCGCTGCAGCCAGTCCAACGACTGATCGGTGATGATGTCGGTCACGTAGCCGGGATACACGCGCTCGGTGCCCATCTCGATCATTTTCGGGTCGTGGTAGAGCCCCTGGCCCGGAAGGACGTTCCAGTAGTCGAACCCGGTCGGATCGTGGATGCCGCCGTGGCCCAGGTGCCACTTCCCGACGATCGCCGTCTGGTAGCCCGCCCGCTGCAGCAGTTGCGGGAAGGTCGGTTGACGGCCGTCCATGCGTTCGTTGAGCGTCTGCACCTCGTTGACGTGGCTGTACGTGCCGGTCAGGATCGTGGCCCGGCTGGGGGCGCAGATCGAGTTCGTACAAAAGCAGTTGTCCAGCCGCACCCCGCCGGCCGCGATCCGGTCCAGATTCGGGGTGCGGTTGATGCGGCTACCGTAGCATCCGATCGCATGCGCCGCGTGGTCGTCGCTGAGGATAAACACGATATTCGGTCGGGTCCCCGCCATCGATCCTGCCTCCACTCCATACGCCGGGGAGCTCGCGCGCCAACGCGCCCCGGCTCTATACTCCGGCCTTCGCCCCCAACGACCCCTGTCCTGCGCCGCCAGGCCGGACAAGGCGCCAACCGCGCGGCTTGGGCGCACCGCTCATCCCTTCGGGCGCGTCAGCCGGATGCGGCGCACCGCCAACCCGGCGCCGCCGCTCAAGCGGAAGTCCGCGCGGTTGTTCTGGCGGCCGGTGAAGTCCGCATTGGAAAGCGTCCAGGTGACGGTCTTCCAGCCGCCGCCACCGGTGAGCGTCACGCTCGGACCCGCCGAGGTGTAGGCGCCGGCCAGGCCGGCCGCGGGGCTGTTGTAAGACGCGTGCAGCATCCCCCCGGCCGGGGCGTCCCAGTACGTGACCGACAACTCCAGCGCCCGCGGATACGACCAGCCGGGCACGTTGGCGACGAAGTAGAGGTAGCTCGAGGGGTTGGTCGGCGAGGGCCGGTTGCGGTCGAACACCACCGCCGGTTTGCCCCCGATGGAAGCGAGGTGGAAGTTGCTATCACCCAGATGGGCGCCGACCTGGCGCAACTCCATGCCCGAGGCCTTCCCGTCCAGCGCCAGGGACACCGACTGCGGATCGGTCGCCGGCAACCGCAGATGGGCGGAGAAGCTGGATGGCGCGACCGTGGGCTTGGCCGGCAACGCCGCCCCCGCCGGACGGCGGTTGTATTGGATGGCCCCGTCCACCAACGCCAGGGAGGCCTTGGCCGCCGCCGTGCAGCGCACGTAGACCAGTTCGGAAGGCAGAAGCGGCGACCAGTCGACCGCAAGGCGCGCCACCGTCCCCCAGGCGCCGCCCACCGTCCCAGCCGGCCGCCAGCTCTTGCCGTCCGTGCCGACCTCCACGTCGCCGCTGCCGGTGAAAAGCAACTCCGCACCGGCCTGATGGCAGCCCTCCACGTTGAAGGCGTACGTCCAGCGGCGGCCGTCGCTCGCCTGCCGCAACTGCAGCGGCTGGCCGTCCCGCAGGTAGGCACCGCCGGACGAACCGGAGCCGGCGTCCCCCGCCAGCGCCAGATAGTAGCGGTCACGCGCGCCCCACCGCGCCGGCGTGCCGACGGGCGAAGTCCGGGCCATCCCCCGTTTCCAGGCTGTCCGGGCCAGGTCGACCAACTGGCCGGGAAGCACGAACCGCACCCCGGGCGGGTACTTGGCCCCGACCACCCGCATAACGTCCGCGTAGGTCTCGCCGTTGCCCAGACCGACCGTCAGAAACAGCGGCCGCACGCTGGTGGACGCCGCCAAGCGCTCGACGGCCGAAACGGCCTGCTCGGCCCCCGTCGCGCCGGCCCCGCCGTAGCCGCCGATCGGCAGGACCGGCCTGGAGTTCACCCATAGCGGCTCGGCCGGATAGGTACCGCCCTGGATATAGCCAAGGACGAAGCCGTCGGCGGCCTCACCCCCGTGCAGCAGGTCCCATAAACCCAGGGCCTGCGGGGTATGGACGCCGCCCTCATGTGGCAGGGCCTGGCCGAGGCGGAGGCCGGCGGAACGCATGGCCGACTGTGCCGACGCCACATAGGCCTTCCAGTGTGGTGTACCCACGAAGGACGGCAGGTCCGGATACCCGAAGGGCAACCAGGCGACCAGTTCGTCGTTGGGCGTGGCCGAATCAAAGTAGTGCCGCGCGATACCGGGCGTCCACCCGGGGGCCATGCCCTGCATCGACCATCCCACGGGCACCTTGCCCCGGGCCGGGTCCAGCCAGCGCCCCTCGTGGAAGTCGATCAGCACCGAGATGTTGTCCCCATCGGTGACGACGACGGAGACATAGATCCCGTTCGGATCGAGGGCGGGTGCCGCCGCGCGCGGGCGCTGTGCGGGGGCCGGCGTGGCCGGCATGGCGGTATGCACACTGAGGTTCTCCGCCGACAGCCCCGGTGTGTCGGCCCCAACGAAGTTGACGCCGTGGCTGCTGCAAAAGATCGTCTGCTTCGCCTCGTTGTTCGTCCAGCCGAAGGCCGTGAACCGCTTGGCCGCCACCCGCCGCAGCACACCGGCCAGCACCCCGCCATGGCTGCCGGTCGCGATCTGGTTCATGTCCCCGATCCACGTGAAGGCCCGGGTCACCACGGCATAGTCGCGCGGCGTCCAGCGCAGCACCCTCTCGGTGCCATCGCCCGGCATGTCGCCCACGGAAATGAAGGCGAGCGCCCCTGGCGCCTGCTTACCAAGCTGCTTCCAGGCGTAGCGATAGGCGGCCGTGGCGTCGCGTAGCCCGACCTTGCGCAGGTCCAGGAGCGATTTCCATCCGCTGCCCGCCAGGTCGATCCCGCCCGCGGCCACAGCCGCGAGGCCGACCAGGGCGGACTGCGCGTCCGACGGGTCGACGGCAGCCGCCCCGTGCACCCAGGCCAGGGTGTTGGCGACGTTGATCGTCGCCGGCAGCGCCGGGTCCCAGACGATGTACTGGTCGACGCCGAGCCGCTTGGCCAGCGCGAACGCATCGGCCGGCGTCCCCTTGCGCACCCCGAGGTGGTAGCGGCTGCGATAGACCTCCAACCAGCGCGCGTCCGAGCCCTGAAAGGCCACACCACCCACGTAGTTGGACGGCAGGAGCACATACAGTCCCTCTCCGCCATGGCGCACGCGGCGGTTGACCAGCCCCTGCAGGATGGCGACGGCCACCTGCGTATGCAGGGCGACTCCCTGCAGATCGACCACAAGTACCGACCCGGGCATCGCCGCCGGGGCTGGCAGCCAACCCTGCGTCCGGCCGGCCGCGACCGGCCCCAGCCCCCCGCATCCCGTGAGCCAGGGAAGGGCCCCGAGTAGCGGTAACGCACCCATCCCCCGCAGTACCGTCCGCCGCGCGACTCCCACGCGCATCCCCCCAGGTGGACCGTACATGCGCTCATGTGGGGCTCATTTCCTGCCAACCGCCGTCCAAACGAGCGGCAGGCCGCCGCCGCGGGCCGGGTGCGGGCCGCGATGGAGTCCCGGAGGGACCGCCCCAGGCGCAGGTGGGGACCGGGCCCGCCGAGACGGGCCGCCTGTGCGCGCACAGATGCGACACCACCGCGGCCGGCGCGGTTTCAGTCCTCCGGCTGCGTCGTCGCGCCGCGCGCCACGTCCACCTCCCAGTTCGAGATGGCCGCCCGCAGGCGCGCCGCCCGGGCCGGTTCCCGCGCGGCCAGGTCGTCGCCCTCGGCCAGATCGTGTTCAAGGTCGAAGAGGGCGGGTGGGGCGCCGTCCCGCAGCAGCAGCTTCCAGGGGCCCTCCCGGACGGCGCGGTCGCGGCCGTGTCCCCAGAAGATCTGCCGCGGCGCGAGCGCACCCGTCCCGAACAGCAGGGGGCACAAGTCCACCCCGTCGAGCGGACGGGGCGGCGCTCCCGCCCCCGCAAGGGCGAGGAAGGTCGGCAACAGATCGAGGCAGACGGTCGGAACGTTGCAGCGCGACCCGGCGGGGATCCGTCCCGGCCAGCGGGCCATGGCCGGGATGCGGTGGCCGCCCTCCCAGAGGGTGCCCTTGCCGCCCCGCAGTTTGCCGTTGGAACCGACCCGCGTCGCCCCGTTGTCCGAAAAGAAGAAGACCAGCGTACGCTCCTCCAGCCCGAGCCGCGCCAAAGCGGCCAGGACCTCCCCCACCCCCGCGTCCATGGCTTCGGTCATCTCGCGATAGGCGCCGACCCGATCCTGCCGTTCGGGGTGTCGCCGCCCGTCCGCCATGCGCACCGGACCGTCGCCGGGACCCTGGTAGGGCGAGTGGACCGCCTCGTGCGCCACATAGAGACAGAAGGGTTCGTGCGCATGCGCCTCGATGAAGCCGACCGCATGGCGGGTGATCAATTGGGTCGTGTAGCCCTCCTCGGGCACCAGGCGGTCGCCGTCCCACCAATCGGGGAAACCGGCGCCGTCCACGTGGCTGAAGTAGTCGACGTTGCCGCTGACGTAGCCACGAAAGGAGTCGAAGCCGTGGCGGACGGGGTTGTAACGGGGATCATAGCCCAGGTGCCACTTGCCGCAGATCCCCGTCGCGTACCCCGCGTCGCGCAGCAGGCCGGCAAGGGTGGCCTCCCCCGGTTGCAGGCCGTGGTGGCGCAGGCCCGCGCCGGGATCGGCAAGGATCACGCCCGGGATGCCGGCGCGTTGCTGGTACCGCCCGGTGAGCAGCCCCGCCCGGGTGGGACTGCAGACCGCACCGCTGGAATGAAAATCATCGAAGCGCAGGCCGCCGGCGGCAAGGGCGTCCAGATGGGGCGTGCGCACCTGCGGATGGCCGTAACACGCCAAATCCCCGTAACCGAGGTCGTCGGCCAGAACGATCACGAAGTTCGGCAGGGACCGGGGCGAAGACGCCGCCCCATGTGCGGGCATCGGGCCGTGCCCCCTTCCGGCCTGATATCGATCGCTTCTGCCTTCTGGCCCGCACGACCACGTCCTGCCGCCGCCGCACCGCTTCGCAGGGATGTCGGGGGAGCGGACCGGCCTTCCTGAACCATCGGTGATCACCCGGTGCGATCGGAACCGGAAGGTCGGCACACGGATCACAGGCGGGAGCGCTCAGGGGTGAGCACCGCGGCAAACCGCGCCAGGCGGCCCCCCAGGTACCGCGCCGCCTCCAGGACCTCGGGCGCGACCGCGACGCCCTCGCGCGCAGCCTGGTAGCTCACGCCGTAGGGATTGCCGCCCGCGGCATAGACCACCCGGTCGGTGTAGCCCGGCGCGACGATCACCGTGCCCCAGTGGTACATGACGTTGTGGATCGTGTGCAGCGTCGTCTCCTGGCCGCCGTGCGGGTTGGCCGCGCCGGTGAAGGCCGCGGCCGGCTTGTTGGCCATGACGCCCCTGCCCCAGAGCCCGCCGAGTCCGTCGAAGAACAGCTTGAGCGCAGCGGCCATCACCCCGAACCGGGTCGGTGAACCGAACGCGTAGCCATCTGCCCATTCCACGTCCTCCGGCGCCGCCAGGGGCACCCCGGCCGCCTCCGCCACGTGGGCCTTCCAGCCCGGATTGGCGGCGACGACCGCTTCGGGTGCCAACTCCGCCACCCGCCGCAGCCGGGTCTGCGCGCCGGCCGCGCGCGCACCCTCCTCGACTGCCTGGGCCACGCGGTAGGTGTGTCCGGTAGCGCTGTAGTAAATCACCGCGAGCTTTGCCATCCGGTATCCCCCCCACTCCGCGACCGACCGCCGACGAGCGGCCGGTCCACCCCTGCACCCCGCACAGGCTCTCCCAACCGCTGGCTCCGCACCCGCCGCCTATTCCCCGTGGTAAAGGCCGCCGAAATAGGTCCGCCAGCCCGCGGGCGCCGGATGGGCGTCGGTCACGCGATACGCGGCGGGAAAGGCATCGCGGCCCTCTGAGCGCAACCACGCCGTCAGGGAGGGGTCGAGGCCGCGGCGGACGATTTCGTCCACGGCCGCGCGATGCAGGCGGACCACCGTCTCGGGATGGTCCGCGGCAACGTCGACCTTCTCCCCCAGGCGCCTCAGCGCGCAGCGCCCCGGATCGGCGGCTACGGCCAGGGCCCATTCCCGGTCGAAGGCCGAAAACAGGATGCCGCCGGCGCGCTGCTTCCAGGTGCTCACCGCGGTGCCGCACAGGGCGATCTCCCGCTTGGCGTGGTCTTCGCGCGCCGTGGCCAAAAGGTCGTGGGATTCGAGATCCTGCGGCGCCTGCCCACCGGCCAAGCCCAGCAGGGTCGCAAAGATGTCCTGCGACTGCACGAGCGCGCTGCTCGTGCCGGACCCGGCCCCCGGCACGTGGACCAGTAGCGGGACGTGCGCCTCATTTTCCAACGGGGGTGCGGCCTTGCCGAAAGGGGAATCCGGGCGGTCTCCGACGTTGGTCCCGTGATCCCCGAGCAGCACCACCGCGGTCCGTTCCGCCAGACCCGTTTGCTCGAGCGTGTCCAGAAAGGTGCCGAGCCAGCGGTCCATGAACGTCACCTTGGCGGCGTATTGCGCCCTGAGGTTCAGGAGCGCCCGCGGTGAAAGGTCCGGCCGGTTGCGGCCCCCCGAGAAGGATCGCGGGTCCAGCATGCCGTCGTACCCGGGCGTACGATCGTACAAGCGCACATACTCGGGCGGCGAGTCCCAGGGCTCGTGGGGATCGAAGCAATCGACCCAGAGAAAGAACCGGTCGCGGCTCGCGTTGTCGCGCAGGAACCGCGACGCCGTCGTGAACAGGCGGGCGACGTTCCAATCCTCTTCCCGCACCCGCCCGCGGTTGGTCGGCACATACCCCGCCCCGGGATTCCAGCCGCGCCGCAGGACGCGCTCGTCGTCACGCGGCAGGGGGTCGAACATCGGATCCAGGCGCCAGTTGGGCAGATAGGACCAGTCGTCGGTGATCCAGGCGCGGTCCACCTCCGCCCCCCGCACCTGCGTCCAGGCGTGGAAGGGGAAATCGAAACCGTGCCCGCCGTTGACCAGGTGAGGCGTGTCATGGATCAACTGGGTGCAATAGCCATGTTCGGCCAGGGCGCGGGGCAGGGTCGGCCGGTCGCAGTCCAGCGGCTTCCACGGGTGGAACGGCGCGCCGTACCGCCCTGTGATCAGATCCGTGCGTAGCGGGATGGTCGGAAAGCTGCCGGCGAAGGCCCGCCGGAAGTTCCACGAGCGGGCCGCCAACCGGTCCAGGTTGGGCGTTTGCACCTCCTGGTTGCCGTTGGCTCCGAGGTGATCGAAGCGCAACGTGTCGATGACGATCAGCACGATGTTCACGAAGGACGCCCCCCCTGTTCCGCCCAGGCCGGCCAGCGGCCGGGCGCGCTGGTGGCGCGGGGACCGCGCCGCCATGACCGCCTTCGGTGGTCGCGGCGGCGCCCCTGCCTGCCTGCGTGCGTGGATTGACCGTGTGGGTCGAGGCTGGGCGGCACCACGCGGGGCGGTGCGCGCCCGGGCCGCTGGGATGTGCGCTGCCGGCCGGGCACCGCCGTCTCGGGGTCGCCCGCAGCAACCCTACCGAGTCGGTGCGTCCGCGGGCGCCCACAGCCGCAATGCGCCGGGATCGATGGTGAAGGTCGCCGGGAGGCCGCCGACCAGTTCGCCGTCGGCGTGCACCGCCACCCCGGCCGGCCCCTCGATGCGCACCTCTTTGGCCTGCTGGTAGTCCACGCCGGGACGCCCGACGTGCCGCCCGAGGAAGGCAAGGGGCAGGATGCCCAGAATGCGACCGCCGCGCAGGTCGCCGACCGTCATCACGTCCAGCAATCCGTCGTCGAGTTCGGCGCGCGGACAGATCCGCATCCCGCCGCCGTAAGCCGCCGCGTTGCCGATCGCGACCATGAGCCGGCGCGACGGGGCCGGCGGCTCCTGCGCGTCCAGAGCCACCTTCAGGATGGCGGGCTCATAGCGGAAAGCCTCGCGCACGGCGGTGATGAGGTAGAACAGGGCGCCGCCGTGCCGCTTGGCGGTCGCGTTGGCGATCCGGGCCACCTCGGCGTCAAACCCCACGCCGGCGATGTTCAAGTAGTACTGGTCGTGCACCCGCCCGAGGTCGACCCGCCGGACATCACCCGCCGCAAGGGCCGGCAGGAGTTGTGCGGCCGGTCTGCGCAGACCGGCGGAACGGGCGAAGTCGTTACCGGTTCCAAGCGGCAGGACGCCGACCGCAACCTCGCAGGAGCCGCAGCCGTTGACGATCTCGTGCAGGGTTCCATCGCCGCCGACCGACAGCAGGCGCGTGTACCCCGCCGACTCGGCCTCCGCGGCAAGACGCGTGGCGTCTCCGGGTCCCGCCGTCGCCACCTCATCGAAGGTGAAACAGGCTTTGGCCTGCTCGCGCAAACGGGCCCAGCCCGCGGCCGCGCGGCCCGAACCCGCCGCCGGATTGACCACCACGAGCGTGCGCTGCCTGGACATCCCGCCCGTCCTCCCCGCATCGGTCCGTCCTCCGGGCTCCCAGGCACCCATGCGCCGACCACGGGGCGACGGCAAATCCCGCCAGAGGTACGCTGCCGGGTGTGGATCTCCTTTATCGGCATATCCGCACTCCGCTCGTATCCGCTATCCGCTCGTATCCGCTATCCGCTCGCCGCTGCGCCCGCCCCACCGGCGAACATCCGCCGCAGGCGGCGCAGGCGCAGGCGGGCGGCCGCCACCAACTGCGCCCCGTCCGGCCCCGGGCCGCCGTGCGACGCGGACGCCTGCAGGGCGTCGATCTGGTCGGCGATGGTGACAAAGGCGGTCTGGACCCCGATCTGCCGCGCCCACAATCGCCGCCAGGTCGCATCCAGGAGGGTGATGGCCTGCAGGGGTTGATACTTGAAAAACTGCACCCCGTAACCCTCGCCGCGCACCGCCGCCTCGCGCCAGTAGCCCAGGCGCTTACCGCGCAGCACCGGTGCGGCCGCGCGCACCACCGCCTCCCAGCGGTCCCACTGATCGACCAGCGCGGGCTGCTGCAGTGTCAGGCGCATCACGAAGTCGTTCCAGTTCGGATCCAGCGTCACGTAGCGAAAGATCTCCCAGGCCAGTGCCTGATCCGGCGCAAGGTTGCTGAGGCCGTAGAAGTCGGAGTTCACACCGGCCGCACGGCGCACCGGCCAGCGGGGAAATGGGATGAAGTCCCATTTCACGCCGCTGCCCAGATTCCGCGCCGCCCAAAGCACCGCTTGGCCCGCGCCGCTGGAAAAGACCACGGACCCGCTGGCGATCCCCGAGTTCAGTCCCGTGCCGTCGATGTTGCCCGTGGTACAGATGCGGTCCCAGATCTGGGTGAACACCCACTGGCCAGCCCGGATGCTTCCAGGCAGGCCGAGCAGGCAGCGGGTGCGCGAGGCGTCCAGGAAGGCACCGCCGAAGCCGTGCAGGTAACCGTAGCCTTCCGCGATATCGCCCGGATCGATGGAGAGGGTCGCCGCGTAACGCCTGGCCGTGCCGCTCCCACCGGCACAACGCCGCCAGAGGGACTCGGCGTCGCGGTAGGTCCAGGCGGGATCCGGATACGAAAGACCCAGGCGGTCGAGGATGTCCTGGCGGTAGAAGTAGACCTGGGCGGCGGTGTACGCGGGGACGGCGAATAGTCCGCTCGCCAGCCGGAAGGTTTCCAGTTGCCCCGCCGACCACAGCCCCGTCGACAGATTGTCCCGCCGCAACTCGGCGTCCAGCGGGGCGAGAAACGGCATGGCGGTGGCAAAGTCGTAGCAGCAGCCGGCGATGATCCACGGACCGGCTCCGGCCGTCAGGGAGGCGACGACCGCCGGCATGTCGCCCCAAGGCTGATATACCAGCCGCACCCCGCGGTGGCGTGCGTTCCAACCGACGTCCAGATGTCCCTGCACCAACCCCTGCACGGTGGCGCTGGCCGGCGCCTGCACGTGCAACTGCACGGGAACCGTGCGGACCCCGGCCTGGGTGGCCGGACGGGCCGCACCCGCCCTCCGACAGCCGCCGGCCGCCACCGCGGCCCCCAGTGCCGCGGCCAGCAGCGTCCGCCTTCGCGACCGCCCCGCATCCCCGCCGTGCACCATCGCCATCCCCCTCGAGCGGCGATTGCCGGGCCGGTGCCACCGCTCCTGCAGCCGCGCGCGCGATTCGCGCCGACCTGCCCACACCGTTGCCGCGCCGTGCGCCGACCGGCAGGAATCGGCCCGCCCCAGGCGGCAAGGAGCAACACGGCCACATCGGCAGCCGATGCTTCTGGAGGTGAGCCTTGGCCATGGACATCGGGAGCAGAGCGCCGGAGAGCGCGGCGGCGGCACCCGCGGGGCGATGGGGCGGCGCGCCGCCACCCGATCGCCGCTG
>JAJZXK010000143.1 GCA_021806565.1 Bacillota bacterium
CGCGACCGGTTGCCGGCCGCTCGCGGCCGCCGGGTCGTACGGGCACGCCAGGGTCGGTGCCGAGCTGGCCAGGATCGCGGCCACCGCTGCGGCCGCCGCCAGCCCGCGGGCGGCATCCCATCCGATCCCGGAAAGACGCATGGAAACCACCTCATCCCCATCCAGGCTCGGGATCGCTCGACCCCACTACCACAGGCACCTTCGTGCTCGCGTCTGCCGGCCCTCCGCCCCGCCGGCGCGCCCCGGGACCGCCGGGGGGTGTCTGTACGGTAGGGATACGCCGGATCGCTACGACCCGGTCGACGGCAGGAAACCCGCCCGGCCGCGTCGTGTACCGGGCGCGGTCTCGACCCTGGCCAGACCGAACCAGGCGACGGCGCAGATCGCTGGCTCGCCGTCCGCCCCGTCGCATTCCACCAACAGCCCTTCGTCGGTCTGGCGCAAGACCCGCTTGGCGACGACGACATCGCCGTTCCACAGCGCCAGGCGCAGGTGGGCGTTCTTGGGCGCCGCGGCCTGCAGTTGCGTGAAGAGCGAGGGCGGGAAGGCATGCGCGTTCATCGGCCCGGAGTCCGGTTGTGGCGGCGTTGCCACCTGTGGACACCCCTTTCGTTGCAGCGATCAACTTGCGCCGGTGGGGCCACCCTCAGCCGGGGTGGACGGGCACCACCGGCAGCGGCAGTTGCGGCGACGCTCCGATCCAGGAAGCGATGCGCACCCGCAACGCCGGGGCGGGCGTGCCGCCGAAGTGGGTGATGTAGGCGGCAAGGAGTGCTTCTGCCACCCCGGCCGCCCCGTGGGTGGCCTGCACGCGGTGTACGTCCACCTTCGGATGCGTCGCGGCGTTCGGTGGCGGAAGCGCGTCGACTCGGCGCAGCAGCCCCTGGGCCTCCTGGCCGAGTTGCCGCTCCACTGCGTTGGACGGGATGGCGTGGTGCGTCTCGAAGTATTGCTGGGCGAGCGCGCCCTGTACCAGGGCCGCCGGACCCGGCGTGCTTTGTCCGCAGCCCGCCAAGAGGATGCATCCACACAACGCAAGCGTTCCCGCGACCGACCTCGGGCGATGGCGCACGCGGTAGCTCCCCCTTCGGGGCCTGTGGTTTCGGCGCGCTGCGGGCGGTTCCTCGCCCTGGGCCGGCGTTCTGGGCCGTGGTAGCCTGAGGTAAAGCGACTCGTGGGCAGGAGCCCCGAGGTGGGCGGTGGGCGTGTGCAGGAGCGTGCGGGTATCGGGGCGCGCCTGGTAGAGGAGCGAAAGCGCAAGCTCGACGGCCGCGTGCTGCGCTATCCCTGTCTGGGACTGGAATGCTCGCAGCGCCGTGCCGTACTGCGCTATGACCTGGAGCATGCGGTGGACCTGGCGGGCGTGGAGATCCCGCCGGGCTCGGTGAGCTACGGGGTGTATTGGGTCGACCGTCCGTACAATGTCTACCACTGGACGGATGCGGCTGGCACCACCCTCGCGTATTATTGCAATGCGGCCAGCGAGACGAGCATCGGAGCCGACTTCGTCGACTGGCTCGATCTGGAGTTGGACGCGCTGATCCTGCCCGACGGGCGGATGCGGCTCCTGGACGAAGACGAAGTACCGACGCACCTTTCTTTGGTGCACCGCCGCAGCCTTGAGGACGCCCGCGCCGTCTTTCACGCCGCGGGGTCCCTGATCGCGGCGGTGGACGGCTGTACCCGGCCGTACCGCGAGGGGATGGTCCCGCTGCGTCCCTGATCCGCGCCGTTTCCGCCCCGGCCGGCGCGCGCGGCCGATTGCGGCAGGGTCGACGGGCCCCGATGACGTATGGGGGCGCTGCGTGTCGATCGCCGCAGGATGGGTGGGACGCGCGGCAGGAACGGGGCGAAGAGACTGCAGCCGGCGGATGGGCATAGGGGCGGGGTGCGTGGTGCGGCCGGGCCGCGTGGTGGCGCGGGTATGCTGCGCCTCGTCGGCCTCTTTCTGCTCTGTCTGGCCGTCGCCGTGTTCGCCGTGCAGAACGATCGGCCGGTACGGCTGGTATTTCTTTGGCTGAAGGCGCGCGGTGTGAACCTCGCGGTGCTGGTATTCGCGGCGGTCCTCCTGGGCGCCGTGGCCGTGCTTGGCCTCGGGCTACCGGAGGTCGCGCGGCTGCGTCGGCGCATCGCCGCCCTGACGGAGGAACTGGAGTGGGCGCAGGGGCAGGGGGTGGAGGCGGCGGGCCGGCCGGCCGACCCTCCGACGCCTGGCAGCGGTTCCTAGCGGGACCGGAAGGTGGTGCGGTGGTTGTCATCCGAAAGGCCCGGCGCCAAGCGCTCGGTGCGTGTCCTCTGGTTGGAGGGCGACGGTGTCGGCCCGGAGGTCGCGCGTGAGGCGGAGCGCGTGCTGCGGCGTTGCGTCGCGCACGCCGGCGCGGAACTGGCTTTGGACCGCGGCCTGATCGGCGGGGCCGCGATCGATGCGCAGGGGATGCCCCTGGACGACGCCACCCTGGAGGCGGCTCGCGCAAGCGACGCCGTGTTCAAAGGGCCTGTCGGCGGACCGCGATGGGACCACCTGCGGGGCGCGCAGCGGTGCGAAGCCGGGCTGTTGCGGCTGCGCCAGGGGCTTGGGGTTTACGCCAACCTGCGGCCGACGCAGGTGGTGCCGGCCCTGACCGAGTGCTCGCCGCTGCGTCCCGAGATCCTCGGCGCCGGGGTCGATCTGCTGATCGTGCGGGAGCTGTGCGGGGGGATCTACTTCGGTCAGCCGCGCGGCCGCAGCGATGACCGGGCGCTGGATACCATGGTGTATACGACGGCGGAAATCGAGCGGTTGGCCCGGGTCGGCTTCGAGACCGCCCGCGCGCGCCGACGCCGGGTGACTTCGGTCGACAAGGCGAACGTGCTTGAGTCCAGCCGGCTCTGGCGCGACGTGGTCACCGAGGTGGCGCGCGACTACCCGGATGTCACGCTCGAACACCAGTTGGTCGACTCCTGCGCCATGCTGCTCATCACCCGCCCGGCGTCGTTCGACGTCGTGATCACCGAAAACCTCTTCGGCGACATCCTGAGCGACGAGGCCGGGGTGTTGGCCGGTTCGCTGGGGATGCTGCCCTCGGCCTCGCTGGGTGAGCCCGGGCGGCCGGGTTTGTACGAGCCGGTGCACGGCGCGGCCCCGGACATCGCGGGCCAGGACCTGGCCAATCCGCTGGCCAGCATCCTGTCGGTGGGTCTGCTCCTGCGCTACAGCCTGGGGATGGCCATCGAGGCGGCGGCGGTGGAATCGGCCGTGGCGGAGGTGCTGGCGTCGGGAACGCGCACGGCGGACATCGCCCGCGACGGTCGTCCGGTAGCGGGCACCACGGCGATGGGCGATCAGGTATGCCGTGCCCTGGACGCCCGTCTGGAGGCGTGAACGTCCCAGGACCCGGCGGCGCGAGTAGGGTGGGGGAGGGAAGCGGCCGTGTCGGCGCAGCGCGTGGTGTATGTCGACGGGGAGTTCTATCCCAAGGGCGAGGCGAAGGTGTCGGTCTTCGACCACGGCTTCCTGTATGGCGACGGGGTGTTCGAGGGCATCCGCGCGTACAGCGGCCGGATCTTCCGGCTGGAGGAGCACCTCGAGCGGCTGTACGCTTCGGCCAAGGCGATCCTGCTGCAGATCCCGCTTTCTCCCGCGGAGATGGCGGAGGTCGTCTGCGAGTCCTGCCGCCGCAACGGGCTGCGGGACGCCTACATCCGGCTGGTGGTGTCGCGAGGCCGCGGAGACCTCGGCCTGGACCCGCGCAAGTGCGCCGCTCCGACCATCGTCTGCATCGCGGACGGGATCGCCCTCTACCCCGAGGAGCTGTACGAGCGCGGCCTGACGATCATGACCGTGCCGACGCGGCGCAACGGCATCGAGAACCTCAGTCCGAACATCAAGTCGCTCAACTACCTCAACAACATCCTGGGAAAGATCGAGGCCAACCAGGCCGGATACGCCGAGGTGTTGATGCTCAACGACCAGGGCTTCGTCGTCGAGTGCACCAGCGACAACATCTTCTTGGTTAAGGGTCGCTCCCTGTTGACGCCCCCGCCATGGGTGGGCATTCTGAAGGGGATCACCCGCGCGGTGGTGATGGAACTCGGTCGCGAGGCCGGGCTGGACGTTCGCGAAGCGGTGTTGACGCGGATGGATGTCTGGTCCGCCGACGAGTGTTTCCTCACCGGCACGGGGGCCGAGGCCATCCCGGTGGTCGCCTGTGACGGCCGGACCATCGGATCTGGGCGTCCGGGGCCGGTGACCGTGGACATGATCCGGCGGTTTCGGGACCTGTGCCACCGGGAGGGCGTTCCGATCGACGGTCGCGAGCGCGCGGGCTGATCGGGTAGCGATGCGGGTGAAGGGAGGGGCGGCGCGGGTGGAACAGCGGGAGGAATCGTTCAGGGCGGCGGATGCGATCCGGGCGCAGGGCGAGCGTTTCGAGGGCACCGGGGCGGAGATGGTGGTCGAGGGGCTGCTGCGGGAGGGTGCCGATTCCGTATTCGGCCATCCGGGCGGCGCCATCCTCCCCGTCTACGATGCGCTGCACGGCGCGCCGATCCATCACTACCTGATGCGCCACGAACAGGGCGCGGCCCATGCCGCCGACGGTTTTGCGCGCGCAAGCGGGCGGGTGGGGGTCTGCATCGCCACCTCGGGGCCGGGGGCGACCAATCTCGTCACCGGGTTGGCTAACGCCCACATGGACTCGGTGGGGATCGTGGCCCTCACTGGTCAGGTCGGCCTGGCGCTGCTCGGCAGCGACGCGTTCCAGGAGGCCGACACCGTCGGCATGACCATGCCGGTCGTCAAGCACAGCTACCTGGTGCGGCAGACAGGCGACATCCCGCGGGTGCTGCACGAGGCGTTCCACATCGCCGGGACGGGGCGGCGCGGTCCAGTGCTGGTGGACCTGCCCAAGAACCTCACGGCCGGACGCGGTGAGGCGCTGTGGCCGCATGGCCAGCCGCATGTGCGCGGCTACCGCTCCGAGCCGCCGAGGCCGACGGACTCGGAACTGGAGCGGGCAGTGGAGGCGATCGCCGAGGCGAAGCGGCCGCTACTGATGGTGGGTGGGGGCGCGAGCAAGGCCGGTGCTCAGGACGAGGTGCTCGCTCTGGCCGGCGCGCTCGGCTGCCCGGTGATCTCGACCCTGATGGGGCTTGGCACCGTGCCGACCACCCACCCCGGCTACCTCGGTATGATGGGGATGCACGGCACGCCCATCGCCAACGTGGCGACGACGCAGACGGACCTGTTGATCGGGATCGGCGTGCGCTTCGATGACCGGGTGACCGGCGCCCTTGCCCGCTTCGCGCCCCAGGCGCGCGTGTTGCACATCGAGATCGACCGTGCGGAGGTCGGAAAGAACATCCCGGCGCATATCGCCCTGGTCGGCGACGTGCGCCAGGTGCTGCGGCGCCTGCTGCCGATGCTGCAGGGCCAGGACGTCCGCCACCCCTGGCTGCCCGAGATCGACACGGAGATGAGGCCGGACGCGGAAAGCCCCTTTGGCTATCCGCGCGAGCGCTTCACCGACGGGCGCATCAGCGGCCCGCAGACGGTGGAGGCCCTCTCGGCCGCCACGCGCGGCAAGGCCATCGTGGTCACCGACGTGGGTCAGCACCAGATGTGGGCGGCCCAACACTATGCCTTCGAGCGCCCGGGGCAGTTCATCACCTCCGGCGGTCTGGGGACGATGGGCTTCGGGCTGCCGGCGGCGATCGGCGCACAGGTGGGCCGACCGAAGGAAACGGTGCTGCTGCTCACCGGAGACGGATCCTTCCAGATGACGCTGCAGGAACTGGCGACCGTGCGTTCCTATGACCTGCCGATCAAGATCGTCATCTTCAACAACGCCAACCTCGGCATGGTCCGCCAGTGGCAGGAGATGTTCCACGGGGAGCGTTACAGTTATTCCGCCCTGTGGAATCCCGATTTCTGCAAGCTGGCGGAGGCCTATGGCATCCCTGCCCTGCGCGCGACGCAGTCGGATGAAGTCGACGGCCTGCTGCGGCGCGCGGTCGACACCCCGGGGCCGGTGCTGGTCGATGTGCGCCAGGTGGCCGACGAGAATTGCTGGCCGATCGTCCCGGCCGGCAAGGCGCTGGACGAGATGATCGTGCGGCCCTCCGGCCGGGCCTGACCGGCGGGCGAAGGCAAAGGCGACGCTGGATGGCGACAGGTGGTGCGCGGTGCGGCGCACCACCTGTCGCTTTCTTGCCCCCGGTCCGGGCAGACTGGGGGTGCGGGGAGGGGGGCGCATGCCAGACCGCGCCACCGCGCCTAGGGCTGAGCGGTGTCGGTGTCCAGGCTGTGGCCGCGGCCTGCGCTTCGAGGCTGAGGACGGAACGCGCGAGTGCGTTTGCGGCTGGAGCGAACGACGCCGCCAGGTACCGGAGTCGATCCTCGAGGAGCAAGACGGCCCCCTGCTCATCTGAGGCGCCCGAAGGGTGGGCCGGTGATGGAGCGGCCCGCCTCACCCGGCCGCGAGCCCTCCCAGGCGCATGAGGGAGCCGGCCACCAGGCGCGGTGACAGACCGCCGAAGTCGGCCAGGGCCAGGAGGCGGTCGAGGCCGAGGGCGTCCAGGGCCCGCAGGCGCGGGGCCAGGGCGGCGGCGTCGCCGAAGAGCACGAAGTCTTCGGCGGGCGGCGTTCCGGCGTAGCGCGCCCCGGGGACGACGCGGGTGCGCAGGTATCGCTCCAGGGCCGCGCGCGCCAGGTCCAGCGCTGGATCGTCCGGGCCCTCGGCGCAGAAGACATGCAGCGCGGCGGTGACGGCGCCGCGGGCGTCGGCCGGCAGCGTGCCGCGATAGGCGGCGACGGCCTCTCGGAGAGCGGTCAGATCCCGCAGCGCCACATACGGGATGGTCAGCAGCCCTAGGCCCTTGCGGCCGACGTGCGGCACCACCGCCGGACGCGTGACGGCGATATGCAGGGGCGGCCCGCCGGCCTGTAGCGGCTGGACGTTGAGCGGCGGCGCCGCCACCTGGAAGTGCTCGCCCGCGAAGTTCACCGGCCCGCCGCGCCACGCCCTGCGGACGATCGCCAATGCTTCGTCGAAGCGCTCCCGCCGCTGGGCGAGTGACTGGCCGAAGCCTTCGAACTCGTAGTGCAGGTAGCCGCTGGCGACCCCGCATTCCAACCGGCCATGGCTCAATTGGTCGACCAGCGCCAGGCTTTCGGCCAGCCGCAGCGGCGTGTGCAGGGGCAGCACCGCCGCGGCGGTGCCGAGCCGGATGCGCTGGGTGCGCGCCGCGACGGCCGCCAGGAGCACCGCCGGGTCCGGCCCGATGCCGTAATCCGAAAAGTGGTGTTCGGCCACCCAGAATGATTCCAGGCCGGCCCGCTCGGTCTGCTCGGCCTGGTCCAGCACCTGCGCATAGCGCTCGTGGTGCGGCCGACCAAGTTCGGGATGGTAGTCCAAGGGGCAGAAGACCCCGATTCGCAAGGCCGCGTTCCTCTTCCCGGCATCGTTCGCCGCAGCCGATCCTAGCATGCGCCACCCGGGCGGACAACGCGGGCGGAGCCTTCCCGGCCCCGGCCGTCAAGCGCTCGAGGGGACGGACGCGGCCCCGGACTCGAGTAGCTGGCCGAGGGTGACGGGCTGCAGGTGGAGCGCCCGCAGTCCTTCCAGGACCAGGCGCAACGCCTCGACCGTGCGCCGCCGATTTCCGCCCGCGTCGTGGAACAGGATGATCGCACCCGGCCGGACGCAGTGCAGCACCCGCTGGGCCATCGCTGCCGCCGGCGGCATCTGGTAGTCGGAACTGTCACAACCGGCGGCGACGATGCGGTAGCCCATGGCCAAGACGGCCGTGCGCGCCGTGGTGTCCGAGAGGAAGTACGGGAAGCGGAAGAGGTTGCAGTGCGGCAGTCCGAGGCGCGCCAGCACGCGGGCGGCGCGGGCGACGTTCGCGCGCACGAAGGCGGCGCTGCGCCCGCGCAGCCGCTCGTGCGCGTAGCCGTGGTTACAGACCTGTGATCCCTCCGCCACCAAGCGTTGCGCGAGGGAGGGGAAGCGTTCGACCTGGCTTCCCAGGACAAAGAACGTGCCGACCGCGCCGAATCGCCTGAGCACCCCCAGCACCGCCGGGGTATAGGTCGGGTCGGGGCCGTCGTCGAAGGTGATCGCCACCTCCGGGGCCTGCGTCTGCACCGCCGTGATCACCCGGCCCTGCGGCAGCTTGGAGAGGGCGGGCCGGAGGCCGGAACGACCGCCGGCCCTGGTGCGGGAGGCCGTCACGGCGAGCGCGCCGGCTGCGATCAGCAGCACGGTCGCCATCCCCACGAAGGCTTCCCGCCGGCGGATGAGCCAGACCACGGCCATCCCCTCCCACAGACCGTATGACCGCCGCCGCGCGGCATGCCTGTCACGGGTCCTCGCGCCGCCAAGCGGGCTCCTGCCACCTGGTGCGCGCGCACCGTGGAATATACTGCTGTTGCGCGGGGATCGGCCCGCGCCCCGTACCGCACTGAGGCTGCGGGGCGGGGCTCCGGCGCAGGAGAGGGGATGCCGCGGCGTGGAATCGGAGGCGGCCATCGCGGCCTCGGCCCTGGTGAAGCGCTTCGGTTCATTCACGGCTCTTTGCGGCCTGGACTTCACCGTCCGGCGGGGAGAGATCTTCGGGCTCCTCGGTCCCAATGGCTCTTACCGTTACCCACAAGCCGAGATGTCGAAGAATGTCGATCAGTTGAGGGGTGATTTCCAGGATATTCCCCATGATTTGGCAGGCTTGTGTCTAACTACCCCCGTATGGTCGTGGCGTTGGGAGAA
>JAJZXK010000027.1 GCA_021806565.1 Bacillota bacterium
GTGGGCCAGCAGACCACATCGCGGCGATCAACATCGGTCGCCGGGGCGCCGTCATGCGTCCGCACGCCACGCCCGCGCAAGCGGGGTGATTGGCAAGCCCCCGGCTTTAGCCGTGGGGTCATGACTGAGGCTCCACGCAGGAGTGCCTTGCCAGACCGGCGAACTGGGAAGTTACGGCAGGCTTGTGGCGTTGTCCGCCCGGGCGACTGCGGCAGGAGGCGGGCCACGTGGCGGACGATTCTGAACGCGAGAGCGGCGGCTTTATCTCGTTTCTGCCCATGAAGCCAGACGTTGCGGCTCCGGCGGCACGGCTGCGGCAGGCGGGTGCCGGGCGGCTGCCGCCGGAAGCGCTGGGTCGCTTCTCACCGCCCGCGCGCGCGGCCCGTCCCGTCCAGGCCCGTCATGCCGCAGCGGCCACGGGGCCCGGCGGAGCACCTGGGGCCCCCGCGGTCCGGACGGCGACGGGCGGCGCGCCCGGGCCATCGTCCGGCCGTTCCACCCACCAGGACGCGTGGCTGGACGCCCGGCGGCATGCCGGCGAGGCATTGGAGTTGCAGTTCTTGGACGGAACGCTGCTGCGCGGCCGCTTGGCGCACTTTGACACCTACGCGCTCGTGTTCGAGACCGCCGAGGGTTCCATCCTGGTGTATAAGCACGCGGTCAGCCGCATCCGGCCAGTCACGGTCACTCCCTGAAGGACCGCGCCCGGTCGGGTTGACGCCGGGAGTCCCTGCGCCGATGATCGACGGCGGGGGGGCGCACGGTGGATCGACGGCCCAAACGGTACTGGCTCTGGTTGGGGTTGGCCGGTCTGGCGCTCCTGGCCTTTCTGGCGGGCGGCAGCCTGCGGCTGCGCGGCCCGGCCGCCGCCGAGGCGGTGATGATCGGAGCCACCGCGCTGGGGGCCAGCCTGCTTCTGGCCGTGGAACTGCTTTCCGTGTTGCAGGGCGTCCAGGGGCGTGAGGCGGCCGCCGCGGCGCTACGCGTCCTGCCGCACGACCTGCGGGTGACCGGGCGGGTGCGTATCCGCGGCCGCGGCCGTCCGGCGGTCGCGGACCACATCGTGGTCGGTCCGACCGGCGACGGCTGGGCGGTGCTCGTGGACGGCTCGACCCGGCCGCCGCGGTCGGGCGATCCCCTGGACGGATTGCGCCCACTGCTTGCCGCCGCCAGGCGCGTGGCGGCCGCCGTCCAGGAGGCCGGACGCCTTGGCCTCCTGCCTCCCGAGACGGGTCTTGGCGCGACCAGTTCCGTCCGGCCCGCCATCCTCGTCGCGCGCCGCCCGCTGGCGGCGGGGGAGCGCGACGGCGTGATGGCGTTCGCCGCCGGCGATGCGGCGAACGCCCTGGCCGGGTTCAGGCGGGCGGCAGAAGCCCACCCAGAAACTTGAGGTTTTCGCTCCGCTCGCGCGGCATGCGCCGGGCCAGTGTGCCGGCGGTGGCGATCAGGGCCAACGCGAAGCGCTCGCGGGCGGCGGAACGCTTCCACTCCGTCCGGCCCGCTTCGGACAACACCTCGGAGATCTGTGTGGTGAGCCAGTCGAGGACGCGCCGCATGGCAGCGGGGTCGCCGCCGGCCGACATCCGCTGTCCGGCGGCCGCCATTCCTTCGATCTCGGCCCAGATAGGGCCGTTGCGCATCACGTAGTTCATCTGTGCATCCAGAATCGTCAACAGTTTCTTGCGCCAGTCCGTCCCGGCCTGGGCGCGTACCGTGTTGACCTTCTGAACTACCTTGTCCCATTCCTCGTCGAGCACCTTGAGGAAGAGGCCCCACTTGTTCGGATAGTAGTTGTAGATGGTGCCGACGGCGATCCCGGCGCGTTGGGCAATGGTCCGCATCTCCGCGCGCTCGAAGCCGCGCTCGCGAAAGATCTCGTCGGCCGCACTCTGGATGTTGTTGGCGATGATGTTCGAGCCGGGCATGTGTCCCCACCCCTCCTGGGTATCTCAAAACAATGGTATCAAACGCGCAAGGGGGCGGCAACGGGCGGGATGCCCGCCGCGCCCCCTTGCGTACAAGGTGCATACAATGACACAGTTGCTCGTGTTGCGAAGGCTTTCGACCGTGCTCCCGCCGTTATACTGGCAATCCCTCGGGATGATTGAAACTGACCGAATTGGGTAGTCTGACCTGTAGAGGTTTCAACTGCCACTGCGCGTTGTCTCGGCGCGCAGAGCGGCCTCCAGCACGTCCAGGGCCTCGTCCAGTTCCGACTCCCGGATCACCAGGGGCATCAGGACGCGGATGACGTTGCCATGGATGCCGGCCCGCAGGAAGATCGCCCCGCCCTCCAGGGCGCGCGCCAGCACCCTGCCGGTGAGTTCGCGGGCCGGCGCCTTGCTCTGGCGGTCCTCGACCAGTTCGACCGCCAGCATCGCGCCCAGGCCGCGAACGTCACCGATGGCCGCGAAGCGTTCCTGCAGTTGAAGCAGGCGGCCGCGCAACCGCTCGCCCAGGCGTTCGGCCTGTCCCGGCAGGTCTGCGGAAGCGCAGGTGTCCAGGACGGCAAGGCCGGCCGCACAGGCCACCGGATTGCCGACATAGGTGCCGCCGATACCGGAATCCGGCGCCGCGTCCATCACTTCGGCCCGCCCGACCACGGCCGAAAGCGGCATGCCGGCCGCCAGGGATTTGGCCAGGACCATCAGGTCCGGCGTCAGTCCGAAGTGTTCGCAAGCAAACAGCCGTCCCGTGCGCCCGAAGCCGGTCTGCACCTCGTCGGCGATGAAGTTGATGCCGTTGCTGCGGCAGATGCCCTCCAACCGCTGCAGGAACTCGCGCGGCGGCACCACGAAGCCGCCCTCCCCTTGGACCGGCTCGATGACCAGCGCCGATACCGACTCGGCCGCCACGTGTGTGGTCAGCATCCTCTCAAGTTCGTCGGCGCAGGCGATGCCGCACGATGGATGGCGCAGGCCGAGCGGGCAGCGGTAGCAGTAGGCGTAGGGGGCACGGTAAACCTCCGGGGCGAAGGGCCCGAAACCGGCCTTGTACGGATGCACCTTGCTGGTGAGGGTCATCGCCAGCAGCGTCCGGCCGTGGAAGGCGCCGCTGAAGGCGATCAGGGCGGGCCTTCCCGTGTGGGCGCGCGAGAACTTCACCGCGTTTTCGACGGCTTCGGCGCCGGAGTTGAACAGGGCGGCCTTTTTCGGCCAGGGACCGGGCGCGAGCTGGGCCAACCGCTCCGCCATCGCGATGTACGGCTCGTAGGGGATCACCGTGAAGTCGGTATGGGTGAAGCGCGCGGCCTGCTCCTGGACCGCCGTGACCACGTCCGGGGCGGCGTGGCCCACGTTGAGGCAGCCGATGCCACCCGACATATCGATGAAGGTGTTGCCGTCCACATCGTGCACCAGGGCGCCTTCCGCGGAAGCGACGATGGTCGGCACGTAGACGCTGAGGCTGCTCGGGACGGCCGCCTCCTTGCGCCGCAGGATCTCCTGGGCCTTGGGGCCCGGTAGGGGCGTGCGCCGCACGATACTACCCAATCCGTTGACAACCTGGTCCTATCCGCCGGTGGTGTGCCGCGTCCGCCCGACCAGGTCTCTCCCCCTCCAGCCAGGAATTCCCCCGTTGCGGGGTGGTGGCCTTGCCGCGGACGACCGCTCCCGCGCCCGCCTGAGGGCAGACGGATCTGGCAGCGGCTGCTGCCGGAGCGGCATGGACTGATATAGAATACGCCTTGGCGTCGCTGCGGCAAAGGTGGCCGGTTCTGGCGCGCAGGGAGGGGTGGGAACGTGCGCGACTTCGGCAGGCTGACCAGCCTCGCTTCTTGCGCGGGCTGAGCGGCCAAGAAGGCGCCAGGGGACCTGGCGCGCATGGTGGGTGGACTCAAGGGCCTGTTCCCGCCCGAGTTGACACGAAACCTGTTGATCGGTCTGGACGATCCGGACGATGCGGCGGTCTACGCGCTGGGGGACACGGCGATCGTGTTCACCGCCGACTATTTCCCGCCGGTCGTCGACGATGCGGAGACCTACGGGGCGATCGCGGCCAACAACGCCCTCAGCGATGTGTTCGCCATGGGCGGTCAGCCCGTTTTGGCGCTGAATCTGGCGGGGTTCCCCGACGACATGCCGCCCGAGGTGGCCCAGGCCATCCTGCGCGGCGGTGCCCGTCAGGCGCGCGACGCGGGGGCCGTGGTCGCCGGTGGCCACACCACCGCATCCGAGGAGCCGAACTTCGGCATGGCGGTCATCGGTACGGTCGATCCGGCGCACTTGGTGCGCAAGGGAGGGGCGCGGGCGGGCGACCGTCTGGTCCTGACCAAGCCCCTGGGCGTGGGCGTTATCACCACGGCGGGCAAGGCGGGCACGGCCCTGCCCGAGGCGATGGCGGCGGCGGTCGGCGCCATGCTGGCTAGCAACCGCGCCGCGGCGGCTGCGGCCCGGCGGGCCGGCGTCGTCTGCGGTACCGACGTGACCGGTTTTGGCCTCATCGGCCATGCCCTGGAACTGGCCGAGTCCTCCGGGGTGGGGATGGCGGTGCACGTCTCGGCGGTGCCGCTGTTGACCGGGGCCCTGCACCATGCGGCCGCGGGGGATTTCCCGGGCGGCGCGTCCCGCAACGAGTCCTTCTTCGCCGCCCGCACCGAGGCCGGCGCGGGTGTGGATCCCCTGCGCTGCCGGTTGCTGTTCTCACCGGAAACGGCGGGCGGGCTGCTTCTGGCCGTGCCGGCGGACACCGTGGACGCCCTGGTGGCCACCTGCCGCCAGGACGGCTGCGACGCGACCGTCATCGGCGAGGTCACCCGGGCAAGCGGCTTGCAGCTTCTCTGACGCCCCTGCGCGGAGCATACCCAGTGAAGATACACGGGCTGGCTGCGGCGGGTCGCCCCGACCCGCCGCCAGCCCGTGATACCCGGCCACCCCTGTCCAATCGCCCCCTGCAGACCCTCGCCACCGTCGCAACCGGTTCTTGGACCGACCGCCAGCTGTCGCCGCCGGCGGTGCGGCCCGCCCCGCGACCCGGATGCTGCGGTCGGTTGACGGCCCCCGCGGGGCGTGCTATGGTCCGCACCGATATACAACGGACTCGGAATAACCGGAATGGGAATAAACGAAGACGGAGTATCTGGGGGCGGCCGGTGGTGCAGGGGCAGACGGCGGAACATGAAGACGCGGCCCTGCTCTTATGGGAGGCCCTCGAAGGCCTGGGCCGCGCGGTGCGCGGCGAACTGCGCCCGCAACTGCACGATCACGGGCTCGTTTCCGGCCTGCAGATCGCGATGTGCCTCGTGCTCTTGGAGTGCGGGCCGCAGCGCCTTGTGGATCTGGCGCGGCGGCTGGCGATGCCGACCAGCACCGTGTCCGGCCTGGCGGACCGGCTGGTGGCAGGCGGGTTGTTGCGGCGGGAGCGGAATCCGGCGGATCGGCGCAGCTCTATCTTGCACGCCGAACCCCGGGTCGGGGCGATGGTGCGCGAGATGCGCCGGGTGGCGGCGGGGGTGGTGGCCGGCTACCTGGCCGCGTTGAACCCCGCGGACGTCGGCGCCATGGTGCCGGGGCTGCGGGCCCTCGTGGCCGTGCTGGCCGCGGATGCCGGTAGCGGCAGCGAGTAGGTTGCGCGGGAGGTCGTGCGCAGGGCAACTACCGTCGGCGAAAGCCGACGGCTTGTCCACCCCAATCGGCGGACGTTAGGCCGGTTGACGGCGGCCCGCCGGGGTCGGATGTACCCACCCCGGCAAGGTGCTTCCGAGCGATGTTCCGAGCGCCGTTGGGGTCTGCATGGAGGCGGAAGCCACAGGATCGGCAGGTGAAGTCGCGTTGAGAACGTCGGTGGTTCCGGGCGGTGTACCCACAGCGGCAGTAGCGCTGCGATGTGTGCCGGGGGCCGATGCCCACGACAACGCAGCCCACTTCCTGTGCCTTGTACTCCAGCAAGCCGCGCAGTTGCGCGTACGACCAGGTGTGCGGGCGGCGGCGGGACTGCCTGCCACGCTGCTTTGCACGCGCCCGAATGTGCGTCAAGTTCTCCACGACGATCACCGTGCCGTCGTCCACGGAATCCGTGCTGCGGCGGCTCAGAACGTGGTCGCAGTCGCACCGGAAGCGGTTGACCTTCCCGGTAAGGCGGCGCAGATGCCGCTGCGCCGAGCGGGTGCCTTTGCGCTGCAGACTGCGGCGCAGCCGGAGGTAACGGGCCTGGATACCGCGCCATTGGCGGCGGCCGAAAAAGCGGGTCCCCGAGGTTACGGCGGGTCGGCGCAGGCCGAGGTCCACGCCTACGGCGGGACCGTTCCCAGTGGGGGCGGGCGGGTCGGGCAGTTCGACGGCGACCTGCAGATACCACTTCCGCTTACGGTGGATAAGGTCGGCGGTGAGCGTCCGGCCGCCAGCGTCCTTCGCGTCATGCTCCGGGAGGACGAACGGGATCGTCATGCGCCCCGCCGTGGTGGACAACCGCACCCCGCTGGCGCCCCACTTCAGGGTTGCTGTGTGGAGGTTGTAGCGGGGCGGGCAGGCGGTCGCCTGCGGGCGACGCGTCTTGCGGCCCTTCTTGTGCCGGTCGAAGGCAGAACGCAGCGCCTCTGTTGCCTTCACGCGCGCCTGGATCAGCAGGTCGGAGACCACATCCGGGCACTCGTCTTTTGTTTCTCGGTAAGTGAGGTGATGCAGCCGCGCGCCGTTTTTCTCATTGGCGTCCCATCTGGTGCGGCAGACGAAGTTGAAGGCGGCGGTAAACTCGCGTGCCGTTTCGGCTTGTTCAACCATCGGACTCAACGGATTCAACGCCAGCCGCACTGTTCGGTCGATGTTCGCACAGAACCCTATGTGCGTCGTATGCACAACGCAAGGGAGGGAGCGGCGCTTCCGCTGTCGCCTGAAGGCGACAGTCCCCGCGCCGCGTGATTTATGGCGCGCAGTCGCAGCATCCTGATCCAGGCGGTGGTCCTGTTGGTGGTCCTGGGTGCCGCCGCGCTCGGTGCCTATTACTGGTACCAGGCGCAGAACTACGTCACGACCTCGGACGCGCAGGTCAGCGCGCCGATGGCGGCGGTCGGCGCTCCGACCGCGGGAATCCTCGTCGCGTGGACGGCGCATGTGGGCCAGAGCGTCAAGGCGGGCCAGGTCCTGGGCCGCATCCGTGTCGCATTGGCCGCGGCTGCCGCCGCGCCGTCACCCTCCTCCAATACCTCCAATACCTCCAAGACCGCCGCGGCGGCGCCGGCCGCGACGACGGTCCCGATCCGCGCGCCCCTTGCGGGCGTGGTGGTCAACGACACGGCGGTGCCGGGGGGCGTGGTGGCGCCGGGGGTGCCGCTCGGCTACGTGGCGGCGCTGAAGCGGATGGGCGTCACCGCCTACGTCAAGGAGACGGCCATCCGCCACGTCGCCAACGGGCAGACCGTGCGGGTGCACATCGACGCCCTGCCTGGTACAACGCTCCGCGGCCGGGTGCGGCGGCTCGGACTGGCGACGGCCGGAACGTTCTCCCTGCTGCCGACGACGTCGCAGGGCGGCACCTTCACGCCGGTGACCCAGCGGATCCCGGTGCACATCACCCTGCAGGGGGTGCCGGCCGCGCTGGTCCCGGGAGAGAGCGCCACGGTCCGCATCCACACCCGCTGAGCGGGGATGGTCCCGAACACGGAGGATTCGGTGTTGGAAGGGGGCGATGGCGGTGGCGGAAGCGGTCGGCGACTCGGCGGCGGGCAGGTCCTGGGGTGTGGTGCTGCTGGCCCTGATCGTCGGCGCCTTCATGGCCCTTTTGGATTCCAGCATCGTTAACGTCGCCATCCCGACGATGGAACGGGCCTTCGGGGTGTCGATCACGCAGGTCGAGTGGGTCGTGACCATCTACCTGCTCGCCCTGGGCGTCGTCGTGCCGGCCTCGGGCTGGCTGGGAGACCGGCTGGGGTTCAAGCGGCTCTACCTGCTGTCGCTGCTGGTTTTCACCATCGGCTCGGGGCTGTGCGCCCTCTCCTGGAGCCTGCCGGTGCTGATCGCGGCCCGGGTGTTGCAGGCGCTGGGCGGCGGCATGATCATGCCGACCACCATGGCGATGGTCTATCGGATCATTCCGCGCCAGCACCTGGGGGTGGCCACGGGCTTTTTCGGCACGGCGATCCTTCTGGCCCCCGCCGTCGGGCCCACGCTGGGCGGATACTTGGTGGAGTATGTGAACTGGCGCTGGATCTTCACGGTGAACCTGCCGGTGGGGGTCCTGGGCATGATGCTCGCCGCCTCCGTCCTGCCGGAGTTCGCCGTCACGGACCCAGGCCCGTTCGACCTGTGGGGGTTTGTGGCCTCGGCGGTCGCCCTGTTCGCGCTACTGCTGGCCCTCTCCCAGGGGCAGGCCTGGGGCTGGCAGTCGCCTTTGATCAACGGCCTGTGGTATGTGAGCGGCGTGGCCTTCCTGGCCTTCCTCTGGATCGAGTTGACGGTCTCCCGCCCGCTACTCGATCTGGGCGTGTTCCGCTACGGATCGTTCACCGCCAGCATGTTCTACGTGGTGGGCCTGAACATCGCGCTGTTCGCCGGCGCGTTTTTCATCCCGATCTTCCTGCAGATGGTGCGCGGCATGGGGGCGCTGCAGACCGGCCTCATCCTGATGCCGGGCGCCCTGGCCAGCGGGGTGATGATGCCGGTGGCAGGCAAGCTGTATGACCGGGTGGGCCCGCTGCCCCCGGTGCTGGCGGGCACGGTCGTGTTGGTCTGGGGCAACGCGCTGATGCGCCACCTCGGCCTGACCACCGGATCGGAGACGATCGTGGCCTGGATGGTGGTGCGCGGCCTCGGGATGGGCCTGGCGATGATGCCGGCGACCACGGCCGGTATGTCCGCGATCCCCCAGCATCTGGTCGGGCGGGCGTCGGCGGTCAACAACATCATCATGCGGGTGGCCGGTTCGTTCGGGATTGCCGTGCTCACCGTGCTGCTCAACCGCGGCATCGCCACCCAGACGGCGGCCATCGCGATCGGTCTGCGGCCGCAGACCCCGGCGGGGGCAGCGCTGCACCAGCTGATGGCGGGGGCCGGTCCCGCCGCCGCCGCCATGCTTGGCAGATTGGGCGGCATGGTCGGGGCGGTGGCCTTCACGCGCAGCGTCGACAACCTCTTTGTCCTCCTGAGCCTGATCGCGGCGGCCAGCCTCCCGCCGGCCTTGCTGCTGCGCAAGGTGCATCAGGACGGCGCGGCGGCCGCCCATACGCCGGTCGGCGAATAGCGGCGGGGGGGTGGCCCAGTGGGTGTCGTCGGTCTGGTCCTGACCGTGGTGTTCGGCGGGATGACGCTGGCCATCCTCGCCGACCGCCTCGGGGCGGCGCGCGGCGCGCCCGCCGCCGTACCCGAACCGCCGGTCTCTCTGGCACAGGCGCCGGCCTCGGTCCCGGACCCGGCGGGTGCCGGCGGGCAGTTGCGGCGCTTCCCGGAGTTGGCGCGGCACGCCCAGGGGTGGGCGCTGATCACGGAGGGGACCACGGTGGTGGCCACGGACACTCCGGCGACGGCGCTCCTTTTGGCCCGGGCCTGCACCGCCCTGACCGACGCGGCCGACGGCGCCTCGGCACAGGCGGCCTGGCGGAGCATGCGGCTTCAGGGCGACGCGGGGCTGCTCTTGGCCGAGGCCGGCCGCGGCCAGACGCGCCTGGCCGTCCTGGCGCGGCCCGGAGCGTCGGAAGCGGAGGTGCGCGCCGCGATGGGGATCGCTCTGAAGCGGGTGGCGGGGCACCAGGACGGAGCGGGACCGGATGCCGTCCCCGCAGGCGAGGACCCCCGGCTCGACCCGTGAGCGGCGGGCCCGGGCGGCGCTGGCCCGGCGCGGCTCACGCCGGGCGGTAAAGGTGGTAGCGGCCGATGCGGCCGGCCGGCCGGTAGTGCGTCGCCATCGCCGCCAGCAGGTTGCGCGGCCAGCGGTCGGTCGCCCATTTGGCCGGATCCCGCAGGGGGAAGTAGAGGACGACCAGTGTGAAACCGCCCGACCGGACGCGCCGTACCAGCGTCGCGTCGTTCCAGCGTCCGGCTTGGTAGAGCCGCGTCATCTCAAACGGCTGGAAGACGATGCGGTGGCCCGCCAGGACCAGATCGCCCATGTTCTCGCTGAGGATGGGGCCGGGGGTCCGCCGCAGCAACGCGACCAGCCGCCGTTGGGCCGGGTCGCGCCCGTCGGCCGGGACGCGCCAGCCCAGGCGGTTGTAGCCGGGAGTGCCGAGGTCGCGGTAGGCGGTGATCGAGCGCAGCGCCACGGCCCCCGCTCCGTGGCCGTCGGCAAGCGGTCCGAGGCCGACCGCGTACGCGACCAGTACCGCGGCGGCCACCCCGGGGCGCCGCGCGGACAGGGGCACCAGGGCCGCCAACAGGGCACAGGCCGCGATCGTCGGGAAGAAGTAGTTGACGGACGAGCCGACCTTTCCCACCGTCCAGGATATGGTCCAGGCGGAAACGGCCAGGCCGCGCAGCAACCGTCCGTCGGGCAGATCGCGCGTCAGATGCCAACCCCATGCCGCCCCGGCCAGGAGCGGCAGCCCGCCGTCGACGAACGCCCAGCCAAGCCAGGAGCCGATGGCGGTGCCGGGCGCCCAGCGGTTGAAGTTCGCCACGACGATCTGCTGCAGGAAGTGGCCAGCGGTCGCCAGCTGCAGCAACGCGACCGCCAGCGCCAGCGTCCCGGCCCAGCGCAGGACCAGTCGGATGGCAACGTCGCGCCGCCCCGGCCACAGGTACCAGACGGCGGCGACCAGACCCTCGACGGCCGACTGGCGGGTCAGAGCCGCAAGCAGAAACCATGGCCAGGCGCGGTCCGCCCGCTCCGGGCGGCGGGCGACCGCGTAGATCCCGGCCATGGTCCAGGCCAGCGCCAGCGCGTCCACGCGTCCGAGGGCACCCCACAGCCAGACATCCGGCTGGCAGAGCAGGAGCCCCGCGGCCAGGGCGGGCGCGGCGACCGCGGGCCAACCGCGCCTGCCCGCGCGCCGCAGCACCGTGCGTATGGTCGCGGCGGCCAGGGCCGCCGCCGCCAGGGTGGCCACGCCTGAGAGGGCGCGGCCCGGGCCGAAGCCGTCAGAAGCTGCCAGCCGCTGCAGCGCCGCCACCAGCAACGGGTAGACCGGCGGGTAATTGGCCACGGTGTAGGGGGCGGTCGCGTCAGAGCGGTAGGGGTTCAGACCGTGGGCCAGCAGCCGCGCCTGCGACAGCAGGGGCCCCTCGCCGTAGTCGGTCTGGTAGGGGAAGCGCACCATGGCGGCCGTATGGACGGCGAACAGCCCCCCATACACCGCCAGGGCCGCGACGGCGACCGCCAGCGCCACTGTCCGCGCGCGCGGCGGCGCCAGGTTCACGCCCGCACCGCCGGTGGAAACGCCGCCGGTGGTGGTGCGGGTGGGTGGTGGGCATACCAGTTCAGGGCCGACAGCAGCCGTGCGGGGCTTTCGTTGGCGTCTACCCGCACGCGGTCGAGGGTCCACCAGCCGTCGATCCGGGGGGCGGCGGCGCCGGGCCAGGTGGTGGTGGCCCCCAGGAAGCCGGCGTGGCGTACGGCGGCCAGTACCGTAGCGTTGTAACGGCCGCCGGGGTAGCAGAAAAAGCGGACCTGGATGCCGAAGTCGCGCTGCAGGGTGCGGCGCGCGCCACCGACCTCCCGGACCAGGGCCGCGGGGGTGAGTGTGGTCAGGTCGGGGTGGGTGACGGTGTGGTCCGCCACCTCCCAGCCCGCGGCCAGCAATCCCCGTACCTGTGCCCGACTCAACCCCCCGGATACACCGATGCGCCCGACCTGCAGGTTGAGCAGACCGGGCCAGCCCAAGCGGCGCAGCACCGGCAGGGCCGCGGTGTATTGGCTTTGGTAGCCGTCGTCAAAGGAGATCACGATGGGACGCGCCGGAGCGGGCGCCCGGCCGGTCCAGACGGCGTAGGCTTGGCGCAGCGTGATCGCATGGTAGCCCGCCCGCTGCAGGGCGGCCATCTGATCCGCGAACAGGGCGGGTGTCACGAACAGCCGCCACCAGGGGTAGTGGGGCGGCGGAGCGGCGATCACGTGGTACATCAGGATCGGAATCGGCGGCGCTACGGCCGCCGCCTTGGCCCGCCGGGCGGCCGCGGTGTCCTTGGGTGCGCTCGGCGGGGCGGCGCCCGAGGCGGAGGCGCCTGCGGACCGCCGCTTCGGAGCCGCCGGATGGTGGGCCGGGCGGCGGCAGCCGGCCAGGACCGGTAGCAGGGCCGTCGCAAGAACCGCGAGTATCCACCGGCGGTCAGGCATGCCCGTCGATTCGCCGTCTCTGCTTTCGCCCCTGGTGGCAGGCGCTGGTGGCCTGGGAGCGAACCAGCCGATTCAGGCGGGGGTGGGCGGGTGCAGGGCGTCGAAGCACCGCAGGGGGATGCGGGGCTTTCCCGGCCGGTGGCGCTGTGGCGGCGGTACGGGGTCCAGGGTCTGCTGGTCGCCGCCACGCTCTGGTTTTACGTGCACAGCGTCTGGCCGCGCGCCCTGCACCCGGGCTTCGACCACAACGCCTGGGAGGCCTGGGCCCTGCTGCACGGCCACGTCTTCACCCCCCCGCCGCCGGCCAGGCTCGACATGATGTACTACCACGGCCACTGGGCGAGCTTCTTCCCGCCGCTGCCCGCGTTCCTCCTCATCCCGTTGGTCTGGCTCCTGCACGGTCCGGGGCACACTCCGGTGCGTCTGGTCTGCGCGCTGGTGGGCGCGGCCTGTCCGCTACTCGTCTATCAGATGACGCGGCGCGCCGGGCTGCGTGCGGGGGTGGGGTTGTGGCTGACCGCCCTGTTCGGATTCGGCACCGTGTTTTGGTATGCCGCGACCTGGGGCACCCCCTGGTACTTCGTCCAGGTACTGGCCGTGTTCTTCTACCTGCTGTGCCTGCGGGAGAGTTTCGGCCCCAACCGTCCGGCCCTGGTGGGGGCGTGGTTCGGCGCGGCGCTGCTGTGCCGCAACCCGATCGCCTTGGGCGTGCCCTTCCTGCTGTGGCGGGAGCGGTCCTGGAACTGGAATCGCCTGCTGGCCCTCGCCGCCCCGATCGCCGCGGCCGTCGCCGTGCAACTGTGGTGGAACGCGGCGCGCACCGGAAACCCTCTGGACACCGGCTACGCGCACATCCTGATGAACCCTTACTTCCGGGCCTCGTTCCAGGAGGGCATGTTCAGCATCCGCCACCTTCCCTATCAGTTGTATAGTATGTTTGTCGCGGGCCCCGGCTTTCACAGCCTTCCAAACTTCAACGGCGTCTGGCCGTATCTGGCCCTCGCGTCGACGGGTCAGAGTCTGACGCTGACGACGCCGGCCTTCATCTACACCCTGGAGGCGGACCTGCGCCGGCGGGGCGTGTGGCTTGCGTGGGTCAGCGTCCTGCTGACGGCGCTGCCGCAGCTGTTTTATTACGCCAACGGCACCGGCCAGTTCGGCAACCGCTTCAGCCTCGACTATACGCCGCTGCTGCTGGCGCTCTTGATCTTCGGGATCGGGGAGCGCTTCCGCTGGCAGCACGCGTTGCTGATCCTGGTCAGCATCGGGCTGTGTGGTTACGGGGCCGTGTACGCCGGGGGGATTCATGTGCTGCCCTTTCATTAGCGGGTGCGGCGCAAGGGCGCGGTGGGCGCGTGCGGCATGTGGGCGTGGCGGGTGGGGGGCCCACCGGTCCGGGCCGCGGGGGACGACGGCTTCGATGGGTGCAGCCCTGGGGGGTGGCGGGTATCGCGGGCGAAGCGGGACGCAGCGCAGCGCAGCCGCGGCCGGTGGAGCAGGCCGTGCTGGATCGCGGCTATGTGCGCCTGGAGGATTCGATGGGGACCGATCTCACGCCGGTGAACGACGCCCGCGTCTCATACGCAAAGCGGGCCGAAGCCTTCGCCCCGCGCGACGAGCGGCTGCTGGACTTCCTGGCGCGCAACGAGCACACCGGTCCGTTCCGCGGCGGTATGGTCAAGCTCGAGATCAAGGCGCCGCTGATGGTCGCGCGCGAGATGTTCAAGTACCGGATCGGCTCGTCCCACACCGTCGACACCGTCACCTACCTCGGGGTCGAGATCCCCGAGGCGCTCTTGTGGACTGGCCAGGGGGACGACGGCGGCCACGGCTTTCCGGCCGACGCCATGCAGGGGCGCAACGAGGTCAGTCGCCGCTACGTGACGCTGGAACCCGAGTATTACACCCCGGGGTTCTGGCGCGGCCGGCCCGAAAGAGGCAAACAGGGGTCGGGCATGCGCGTCCCGACGGCGCTGCAGCGCAAGTGGGCCGCGCGCTGGGCACAGCGCCAGGAAGAATCTCTGAGCGATTTCCAGGAGGCGCTCGCCGACGGCGTCGCGGCCGAACAGGCGCGGCTCTTCCTCCACGCCTACGGTCTGTACACCACCTGGCGCTGGACGGCGAGCATCCAGGGTGTCTGCTGGCTGCTGCACCAGCGCGACGACGGCCGCGAGGTCGGGGTGGACGACGGGCCAGCGGCCAACCCGCACGGCGAGGCGGCGCAGTGGGAGATCCGCCAGTACGCGCGGGCGATCCGCTCGCTGGTGGCGCCGCTCTTTCCGCGCAGTCTTCCTCGCCTCCTCGCCTACTACAACGCTGCGACCACCGACCTGCACCTGCCCCCCGGGATGACCGTCGCCGAACTGGCCGCCGCGCTGGGCGCGGCCGGGTTCGAGCTCGCGGTCCCCGAGGGCCGCGGCGATCAGGCGCTGGGGGAGATCCTTCGCTGACGGCCGTCGCGTTCCGCGGCTGCCGCGGGAGCCGGGGCGGCGTCCACCTCGTGGATGAAGCGATGGCCGCGCAGCAAGGATGCGGTGGCTCCCGCCCCCGTCAGCGCCGCCGCGAGTAGGAAGGCGGCGCCCAGGCCGGCAGAGAGCGCCGACGCGATCAGGCCCGGAAAGAAGGGCGGCGACGCCAGACGGACGGCCGTCGCCCGAGGCAGGGCGGCGAACACCGCCGCCGGCAGCAGGTGGCGTAGCGGGTTGTAGCCCAGGAAGGCGGCGAACAGGGCGGCCGTGGGCGGCAGGTGCGCCGCGGCCGCCGCGGCGGCCGGCGGCACCCCGACGCGGGTCAACCCGTGCTGCAGGGCAAGCGGCAGCCGTCCGGCCAGCCCGACGATGGCGATGGAGAAGAACACGCCGATGCTCAGCATGTTGGCGGAGTTCTGGAAGGTGGCGCGCATTCCGGACCCCGCGCCGCGGTGTTCGGCGGGTACGGCGTTCATGATCGAGGTCGTGTTGGGCGCGGCGAACATCCCCATACCGCAACCCATGGCGAAGAGCACCCCCGCGAAGGGCAGGTAGTGGAAGTCCACCGGCAGTGCCCGTAGCGCGAGGAAGCCCGCGCCCAAGAGCAGCATCCCGGCCGTGGCAAAGGCGCGCGCCCCGTGGCGGTCGGAAAGCCAGCCGCAGATCGGACCGGCGACCAGGAACCCGGCCATCAGCGGAATCATGGCGATGGCGGCCTCAAAGGGGGTGCGCGAGAACGGCACCCCGTGCAGGGGCAGCCACACCCCCTGCAGCCAGATGATCAGCATGAACTGCAGACCGCCGTTGGCCAGCGAGGCCAGGAAGGCGCTGATGTTGGCGGCGGTGAACATGCGGATGCGGAAGAGTTCCAGGCGGAACATTGGGGCCGGCACCGTCGTCTCGATGCGCACGAACACCCACAGCAGCAGGACGCCGGCAGCCATCGCCCCCAGCACCAGCGGGTTGGTCCAGCCCATCGTCGCGCCACCGTACGGCTGGATGCCGTACGTCACCCCGACCAGCAGTGCGGTCAGACCCAGGGCGAAGGTCAGGTTGCCCAGGTAGTCGATCGGCTGGCGCACCGCACCGGCGGAGGTCTCGCGCAGCATCAGGTAGGCCCAGACGGTGCCGGCCAATCCCAGCGGCACGCTGACAAGGAAGATGCCGCGCCACCAGACGGTCGCCAGTAGGCCGCCCAGGATCAGGCCGAGCAGCGATCCGGCGGTCGCCGCGATCTGATTGATCCCCATGGCCAGGCCGCGCTCCGCCGGCGGGAAGGCGTCTGTGAGGATGGCCGCCCCGTTGGCGAAGAGGAAGGCGCCACCGATCCCCTGCACCAGCCGGAAGAGGATCATGGCCAGCGCCGCGGCGTTGCCCCGGCCGGGGGTCAGAAACAAGAGCAGCGAGCCGAGGGTGAACACCGCAAAGCCAAGATTGTACAGGCGCACGCGGCCGTACAGATCCGAGATGCGGCCGAAGGTGACCAGAAACGCCGAGGTCACGATCATGTACCCGAGCAGCATCCACAACAGGTACCCGATCTCGCCCGGGGCGAGCGGGTTGACGCCGATACCGCGGAAGATCGCCGGCAGGCTGATCAGGGTGATGCTGATGTTCAGCGTCGCCATCAACACGCCGAGGGTGGTGTTCGACAGGGCGATCCACTTGTAGCCGGGCGGGACGGGACGGTGGCGGCGCGACTGGGCGGGCGCCGCGTTGGGCGCATGCAAGGGTGAGGCTCCTTCCGAACGTGTGGACTGTCGGTCAGGCGCTGCCGGCCGGCGCGGAGGCCTCGCGGAAACGCAGTGCGCGGGCCACCCCGCTCAGTCCGGTGGTCAGGGCCCGGCGTTCATGCGGGCTGAGCCCGGCGCCGAGTTCCCTCAGCGCGGCCGCCTGGCGCGCGCGGCCCGCGGCCAGGGCCTCCCGGCCCGGTACCGTGATGGCCAGCGGTACGGTGCGCCGGTCATCGCCGCGCGGCAGGCGCTCCACCAACCCCCGCCGCACCAGGGTGTCGATGGTGGCGCTGACGGTGGTCGGTGTCACATCCAACGCGGCGGCCAGGTCGCACGTGCGGCGCGGTCCGCGGTCCAAGCGCCGCAGTAGCCGGTACTGGGTCATCGTCAACGGGTATTGGGATCCGTCGGCCGTCGCATGGGAAACCAATCGGACGATGGCGGGCAGGACCTCCAGCGCCAGGACCACATCGCCGTCGACCGCTTCGGGTGCCTGCGCGGACGAGATCATGCGTACACCTCACGTTCAGTCATGCTCATGATAGGGCGGATGCGGCGCGCTGACAAGGGCTGTCGCCGCTGATGCCGCCGTATGAAAAACGGGTGATCACGCCGGCGGTCGTTGTGGGTCGACCGGGCGTAGCGGAGGGAATGCCGCTGGACGATGCCGCTGAACACCGCGGTGGGTCCGCGTCAGCCGATGTCCGGCGGCTGGAGCGGCGGCCGGTCGGCCGTCGCTGCGGCCGCCGCCGCGAGTCGCCGCCAGAGCCCGCGGCGCAGGTGGGCCGCGTCGGGATCGCGCGCCAGGTTGCGCAGTTGGTGCGGGTCCTGTTCCAGGTCGAAAAGGTGCGTGGTCTCGCCGCTTGCGGCCGACACCGCGATGAGGTGGCGGGCGGTGCGCAGGGCCCGCCATTCGTCCGGCGCGCCGAGGCGGCCCTCGATGTATACGGGGTCGTCCGGGGCCGGGGCCATCCCGGTGAGCCAGGCACTGAGGTCGCGGCCCTGCACGCCGGCGGGCGCGGGGAGCCCCGCCAGCCCGAGCAGCGTCGGGCACAGGTCGACGGACGCCACGCAGACGCCGGCCTGGACCCCCGTCTGGATCCGCTCCGGCCAGCGCAACAGCAACGGGACGCGGATGGACGGCTCCTGTGGCATGCCCTTTCGGTACAGGCCGTGCTCTCCCAGAAGGTCGCCATGGTCCGCGGTGAAGCAGACCATGGTGTCCGACGCGGCCCCAAGGCGGTCCAGCGTCCGCAACAGGCGGTCCACGTTGTCGTCGAGCGAGGTCACCAGTCCGTAGTAGCGGGCGCGTTCCGATTGCGACCGCTGCGCTTCGGCCGGCGGTACGCTCGGGGGTAGGGGCATGTCCTGGGGGCGGTAGCGCCCGGCCGTACGGGCCGGGGGCTGCAGCGGGGTGTGCGGCGGACCCCAGGCGACGACGAGGCAGAACGGCCGCGGATCGTCCGCCTCCAGGAAGTCGCAGGCGAGGTCGGTCTGCAGGTCCGGTTCGTAGCGGTCGGAGGCGATCGGCTCGTCGCGGTCGCGGTAGTAGACGGGGGCGTGGTAGGCGTGGCCGCGGTTGAAGGCGGCCCAGTATTCGAAGCCGTGGCGCCTCGGCCCCGGGGGGACGAACCCCGGCTTTTCCTCGCCGTCCAAGTGCCACTTGCCGATGTAGCCGGTGCGGTAGCCGGCCGCGGCGAACACCTGGGCGAAGGCGACCTCGTGTTCCGGTAGGCGCAGATCGTTGTGGGTCACACCCGTGACGTGCGGGTAGCGGCCGGTCAGCAGGGCGGCCCGGGAGGGCGTGCAGACCGGATCGACGGTGAACGTGGAAGGCAGGTGCAGCCCGGTCGAGGCCAGACGGTCGAGGGCCGGAGTCTGCACCACTGGGTCGCCGGCGCAGCCGAGCGCGTCGCCGCGCCATTGGTCGGCATACAGCAACAGGATGTTCGGGCGCTTCACCGCACCGCCGCCCACGGGTGCCGCCCCCCTTCGCCCCTCGGACCGGCGCCGTCTCCGGGAGCCGGGGACCGAGGAATACCCAGGCCTTCCGGCCGCTGGCCGGCCGCCCTGCGTGCAGGTTGTACGGGGGAGGGATCCCGCGGGCCCTGGTCGACGTCTCCAGGGGAAACCGCGCGTCACGGCGAACGGCGCGCCTGGGGACGGGGGGATGGTGCGTGGAACCGCGGCGTGCGCGCAGGCTGGCGACCCGTCGTCGCCGCCCGCAGGAGGACCCTGTACCGGCCGGTCCGCGCCGGTTGCGGACGGGTTGGCTCGTGGGCCTGGGAGTGGCCGGGGCGGCGCTGGTCGCGGTGGCGGCCTTCGCGCGTGGGCGGCCGCCGCACCCCGCACCGGGCCGGACGGCGTCCACGGCTTCGACGCCGGGCCGGACGGGGTCGTCGTCGGCCCGGAATGCCCTGCGGTCGGTATCGGGTTCCAGTTCCAGTTCCGGCTCCTCGTCCGCGGCCGGCCGCTCGGCGGCGGCAAAACGCGGCGGCACGGCGCGGGTGCGTGTGAACGCGACGGCGCCTGCCGCGCACTGGCTCACCCTGCCCAACCTGGTCGGTTCCGGCCACTTCGCCGTCAGCAGCCTGCGCGTGGGACCCGGCGGCGGCGCCTGGCTGGGGCTGAACAGCCCCGCCGGACCGTATCTGGTGCGGGCGGCCGGCGGCACCGTAAGCGGTTGGCCGGTGGCCGGTTACCACGCCGCCGCGCGCCTGCTTCCGGCCGGTCCGGGACCCGGCGCGCCGCAACTGCAGGCCGTCGGACCGCACCACGTCTGGCTCACGGTCGCCGACGGCTGGCAATTGCTGAGCTTCGACCGCAGCCGCCACAGCTTCTCCGCCTATCCCGGGGTGCCCGCTGTGGCGGTGGCGACCGCCGGCACGTACAGCGTCGCCCTCGACGTGCCGCGCGGACCGCGCGGCGTACCGTCCGGTCCGCCGTACCTCAGCGTCGCTCCCATCGGCGGTACGGCCGCGCGTTCGGTGCTACTGCCCGGGGCGACGGTGGCCGATGCCGACGGGACCCTCCTGGCCGGCGCCTCCGGCTGGGCCATGGCGATCGCCGGGCGGACCGTCTGGTCGGTCCCCCTTGCGGGCGGGGCGGCCAGGGTGTGGGCAACCCTGCCCGCGGGCGCCGACGGCGCCGCCGCGGCGTGGGGCGGCGGCCGTCTGTGGTTTCCGCTGGGGGGGGCCGTGGATTCGCTGCGTCCAGGCGGGGCGCCGCGGGTTCTGGCCGCGTCGCGCGCGGTACCACCGCGGGCGGGGAGCCGGTTGGCCTGGAGCGGCGGACGGTTGTGGTGGGTGGGTGCCGGCGCGCTCGAGTCGGCGGCGCCTGGTGACGCCCGTGCGGCGGCGGCGGCATATCCGGCCGGCCTGACCATTCCCGCCACCGGCCCCGGGGCGCCGCGGGTGGTCGCGGGTCCGGGCGGCGTCTACTGCTCTGTCGGCAACCGGCTCCTGCACCGCACGGCGGGTTAGGGCCCCGGCCGGTGTGCGGTTGTGGGCCTTGAATCTCCCGTTTGAACAACCGCTTTCCGCCAGCGGTCGGCAGGGCAGGAACGGCCTATTCGCCGGCGAACGCGGCGCGGTGCCGTGCCGTGTGGATTGCGATGTTCGGGGGGATGGGGCGTGGCCGGACGCTGGGCCGGGTTGGCCGCTACCGTTGTGGTGGCGTCCGTGCTGGCGGGTTGCGCCCTCCCGTTCAGTGCGCCGCGCCGGTTGCCGCTCGGGGTCGATGTTGGGTGGGTCGAGGTCGGTCCGCCCGCGATGCCGCTGATGACGGCCGCCCGCGCCAAGCAGGTGCATGCGGCGGGCGCGGGGTTGGCGCGCGTGGAGTTCCGCAGCCAGCCGTATTTCGGCGCCATCAACGCGTCTTTCGACCGGGGCTATGGAAAGATCGTCCAGAACCTGGCGGCGGCCCACGTGCAGGTCCTCGGATTGCTGGACTACACGACGGTCTCCGGCGGCCAGTCGGCGTGGGACCAGGGTGGTTCGTCCAACAGCACCAGCGGCGGCGCCAACGCGTACACGCGCCAATTCGCCCGCACCGCGGCGGCCATCATGAGCACCTTTCGCGGCCGCGTGCGCTATTGGGAGATCTGGAACGAGCCGAACGCCTGGCACCACAACAACGGCGGCGGCCGGTACTCCGGCGGCACCTTCATGTATCCGAACACCTATGCGGCGCTGCTGCGGGAGACCTACCATCAGGCGGTGCAGGTCGACCACATCCCGGTCACGATCGTCTCTGGCGGTCTGCTCGGAGGGGCGTTCGGCGGCAACTACAGCCCCGCCAACTCGGGAGCCGTTTACCTGCAGCAGGTGTTCGCCTGCTGGAAGGCCCAGGGGGTGCATCCCTACCCGCTGGACGCCGTCGGCCAGCACCTGTATATCGCGCAGGGCGGGATCGCGGGCAGCGTGGTGACGGCCGCCCAGGTATCCGAATACCTGCGCTGGGTGCATGACGTGCCCGTGCGCTACGGTGCCCCGCACCTGCCGACCTTCCTGACGGAGGTCGGCTGGTCGAGCGGACAGGTCGGCGGCGCCGACAAGGCGCGCAACCTGCGCACGGCACTGACGGTGGCGACGCGCACCCCGTACGTGCATGCGTTCGTGTGGTTCAATCTGCAGTCGGGCAACGGCATGCGCTATGGTCTCTACCATCCGAGCGGCGCGCCGAGCGCTGCGGACCGGGCGTACCGTCAGTTGGCGCACGGCTGGATGCGCGGTGGCTGAACGCTGGCCGGCTGCCCGCCCGTGCCTTACGGGGTGTTCTGCAGCAGTTCGGCTGGATAGTCCGGCAGGACGTCGGCGATCTCCGTTCCGGGTCGCCCGGGGGCCGCGTCGCGCTCGTCGGGCGCTGTCCGGACCCTATCGGCGCCGGCCAGCACCCGGAAGCGGGGACGATCCGGCCCGGCCTCGGTCTGGGCGGTGACGACGGCGATCTCACCACTGCGCAGTTGCAGGATGCTGCCCACCGGGTATGCGGCGACGCGGGCCCGCAGCAGTCCGGTGAAATCCGCGTCCAGGCGGCCGGCACCAGCCTCCGCTTCCAACTCGGCCAGCACCACGTGCGGCGGCCGTGGATCGGACCCGGGGCGGCTGCCTGTCGCCGCATCGTAGCAGTCGGCGACGGCGACCAGCCGCGCCCAGGGGTGGATTTGTCCGCCGGACAGTCCGCGCGGATAGCCGCTGCCGTCGAGGCGTTCATGGTGTTGGAAGGCGATGTGGGCCGCTCGCAGGTCGATCTCCTGTTGGCGCCGCAACAGTTCGAAGCCGTCGACCGTGTGGCGCTGCAACCGCCCATACTCCGCCGGCGAAAGCGGTGAGGTCTGCGAGACCACATCCATACAGAAGATCTTGCCGATGTCGTGCAGCAGGGCGCCGATGCCCAGGTGGCGCAGGTCGACGCGGTCGAGTCCGAGTTGGGAGTCGGCGGCCAGCAGCAGGGCGTAGGCACAGACGTTGACCGAGTGGGTGAACAGTTCGCCTTCCGGGTTGCGCAGGTTGAGCAGGTTGACCGCCAGCGCCCGGCTGGACTGCATGCAGCGCAGGATGTCTTCAATCACCGCAAGGATCCCGGCCGCCTGGATGCCCCCGCCGCTCGCGGCCGCCGAACTCATGCAGCGGGTGACGGTGCGGGTGGCCTGGTCGCGGGTCGCCGCGCGCAGGGGTTCGGTTTGGAGGACGTCCGGGGCGAGCGGGTCGACGATCCCGATTGAGCGGTAGCCGCGGGCGGTCAGTTCGCGCACATAGCGGGGTGTGAGTACGCTGCCGGCGGCGAGCAGCAACCGCCCGCGCTCGTCATAGACGTCGAAGGCCAAGCGCTCCCCGGTCAGGGCGTCGCCCACCAAGACCACGCGCATGGATCCGTTCCTTCCCACACCGCCGGATGGTGCACGGGCATTGCCATGCGGGCTTCGCCACCGGCTTCATGGGCCCTGTTGCAGGAGGCGGCGGAAGCCGTCCTCGGCGACCACCGTCCGCCATACCGGATCCTGGACGGCGCGGCGCCGCAGCCCCGGGGCCGCCGCCAACGCCTGCTCCAGCGCCGCGTGGGCGTCCGCGGTCCGCCCGGAAAGGAACAGGGCGCACGCGAGGTCGTAGCGGGCACGGGGGTCGTCGGGACGCCCTCCGACCGCCCACTGGCATTCCTGCAGAGCGGCCTCCAGGACGGCCGGGTCGGGGTGCGCGTCCCGCATCGCCGCCGCCAACAGGGCGTGGCGCCGGGCCGCCCGCGCTTCGGCGTGCTCGGGCGCGGCGTCCAATGCCCGGTCGGCGCTGGCCAGGGCCGCGCCGAGCTCAGCGGCGTCGGTCGCGCCCAACCGCTGCGCCTCGGCCAGCCCGGCCAGAATGCCTGGATCGGCGGGCCGGTGGGCCAGGGCCTGGCCGAAGTCTTCCAGGGCCGCCGGCAGGTGGCTGGCTTCACCGATTTCGGCCAAGCGCAGGTGGGTGCCGCCGCGGCCGGCCAGCCGCGCCGCATCGGTGGGGTCGTCGTCGACGACGCGGTCATAGATCGCCAGCGCTTCCCGCCAGGCGTCCAGCGCGGCCCGCCGTTCCCCCGCTCGGTCCAGGGCGTCTCCCCACTCCACCCAGGCGGCCGCGCGTGTGGTGGCCACCACTTCGACCTCGCGGACGCCCGCCGCCGATTCGGCGGTGGCGAGGTCCGCCAGCGCTTGGCGCCACACCAGGGTGGCGCGGGCGTCGCTGCGCGCCCGCAACGCGCAGGCCGCGGCCACGCGCGCGTCGGCGCGCACCAGGGCCGCCGCGACGTGGCGCGGCTGGTCCGTGAGCACCTCGCTCGCGGCGGCGATGGCCTCGTCGGTGCGTTCGGCCGGGGTATCGCCCAGGCGCGCCAGGCGGGTGGCCTCGACGGCGCGCAAGAGGAGCGGTGCCTGCCATCCGGGCCGGTTGCGCAGCGCCCGCGCGCAGTCGCTCAGGCAGAGCCGGCGCAGCCGGATCTCCGCCGCGCGCCGCCCGGAGCGCTGGTACAAAGACGCCAGCGTCGAGGCGATCTGGGCGCGGTGCTGCACGGCATCAGGGGCGTGGGGCCGCAGTTCGAGCGAGCGGTCCAGATCCTCCAGACTGCGCTGGAAACCGGCGATCGCCTCGCGGTCCGGCGCGTCCTCGTGCAGGGCGGCCAGCGCCAGGGCCCGCTCGTGCAGCACATCGGCACGCCGCGGCTGGGCCGCCAGCACGCGGTCATAGCGCTCCACCGCTTGGCCCAGCAACTCCGCGCGGGGCTCGGCCTCGTCCGGTTGCGGCAGGGTGCGGGCCAGGTTTTGCAGCACCAGGGCGTGTTCACGCCAGATCTCGGCCTCGTCCGGGCTCAGGGATTCGGCCCGGGCGTACGCCTCGTGGGCGTCGGCGATCCAGGCGTCGGCCTCGCGCTTTGCTTGCGCGGCGGCCGCCGCGCCGGCGGTCTGGAAGAGCAGCGTGCCGCGCAGCCGCCAGAGAGCGCCGTCGTCAGGCGCCTGTTCCAGGCCCCACTCGACCCAGCGACGGGCGGCATCGGGGTGGCCGGTGGCCAAAAGGTAACCGGCGGCGGTACGGACGAAGCGGGCCGCGCAACGGGTGATCCAGTCCACTTGCTCGTGATTCGCCCCCCGAGCGACGGCCCCTCGTTCGGTGTTCAAGATCAGCCGGCCCGGACCTCGAAGACCAGATTGCCGTCGGCCGGCACCACCAGTTGCAGCGGCACGTTCAGCGGCAGCTTCAGGGTCGCGCGGGCGCCGAACGGGCCAAGGGCGGTGGCCGGATATCCACAGGCGGCCTTCGCCTGGTACACGCCGAGCTGCCTCCAGCCTGCGGACTTGGCCTGCTGGACACGCGCGGCGGCCCGCTTCTGGCCCGCCGCGGTGATGCCGCGCGGGATCTGCCGCCAGAGGGGGGCCTTTGCGGCCAGGGTCGAGTTACCGCTCAGCAGGGTCAGAGACTGCACCGCATCCCACTGGGTAACCAGCCAGACGCTGTGCACCCCGGATGTGGAGCCACCGCTGAGCACCGGACCAGGAACGATACCGAACAGGGGCACATACAGGCCGAAGGCCTCAAAGCTGTAGCCGGCGGCCAGCGTCGTCTGCCACCAAGCGCCGTGGCGGCTGGCGCGCACCATGTGTGTCTTCAGGCGGGTCGCGGCCCGTTCCAGCGGCTGGCCGTAGGATACGACCATCACCGGGCTGCGCGCCAGGAGCGTCACGCCGGACGCCTTGGCGGAAGGGATGCCGCCTGGGGCCGGATAGAGTCCCGCGGAGGGTACGGCCGGGTTCAGGTACCCGGGGCGCCTGGAGCCGGCGAGGATGGTGCTCGGGCAGCGGTGGCCGGTCGCCGTGCCGCTGGTGGGGGTCGTTCCGGCCGGCGGCTTGCCGGTCTTGGATCCGGACGGCACCGTGGCGCAACCCGCCAGGGCGCAGGCGAGGGCGACGGCCGTTGCGGTGGCCCGAATGTGTACACGCATGGCGCCAGGGTAGCGCAACACCTACGGGTTCGGCCAGGGTAGGGCCTGCCAGGTCGGTTCAATCACCGAACCGCTCACCCCACAGGCGCATCGCCTCGATGATCGCCGCCAGGGCCTCACCCTTGGGCGTGAGGCGGTATTCTACCCGCGGCGGGATCTCCGCATAGGCGCGGCGCGCGCACACACCCTCGCGCTGCAGGTCGCGTAGCCGCTGGGTGAGGGTCGTGGGGCTGACGCCGTGCAGCGAATGCAGCAGTTGGCCGAAGCGCTTCGGGCCCCCCATCAGGTCGCGCAGCACCAGGACCGTCCACTTGGCGCCGATCACCGCCATGGTGCGCTCGATCGGGCAATCACCGACCCGATCCGGATGTTCCTCTTGCACTGTTCTAACGCTCCACGATCACGGAGTGGTTCCAGTATAACATCCTTCTTGTGTCGGCACACTAACTCCATATACTGCACTGCAGGCCGGCGGGAAACGCTGGCACGAGACAGAGACGGGGAGTGGTGGTATGTCGCGTTTGGTCCAGAGCGATCGCAGCAAGCCGTATCCCGTGAAGAAGGACGAGATCAGCGGGGACACCGCCTGGATCTGCGCCTGCGGCCTGTCCGGGAACAAGCCGTTTTGCGACGGTTCGCACAAGCGCACCCTCGACGAGCAGGCCGGCACGGTCTACGTCTACGATGGCGAGTCCCGCGTGCCCGTACGCCCCCAGGGCTGATGTCGCCGCAGGGTCCGGGGGCGGCCGCCGTCCCCGGACCGCTTCTTGGCGTGTCGCTGGGCGGGAAAGCGGGGCGTCGATGCCGAACCCCGACCGGGTTGTCGCCGGAGGGGGGCGGACGGTTGAGCCGGCGTCTTGCCCGTGCCGCGACATGCGCGGTCGCCCTGGGCGCCGCCAGCACGCCGCTGGTATGGATGGCCATCGCGGGGGTTTTGGTCTGGGCCGCCCGTCCGTCCGGCCTGCCGCGTCTGGGCGCGGTGAACCCGGTCGCGGCCCTTGGCGCCTTCGCCGGCACCTGCGCCACGGCCGGGATCGCGTTGGTTCTGGCGGTTCCCGTGGGGATCGGCTCGGCCCTCTGCCTCTCCGACCAGCATTGGGGGCGCGCCGGTGCGGTCCTCGGTTTCGGGGTGGACGCCCTGGCCGGCATTCCCGGGGTCGTGTTCGGCCTTTGGGGTTACCAGTTGCTGGTCCCCCGCTTCGGCGGCGGGGACCTGCTGGTGGCCGGCTTGGTGCTGGCCGCGATGGTGGCGCCCGCCTGCGCCTCGGGGTGCGTGCGGGCGTTGTCGCGGGTGCCCGTGGCGGTGCGCGAGCAGGGCCGCGTCCTCGGTTTTTCGCAATGGCAGACGCTTGGCGGTCTGATCGTGCCACTCGCCTGGCGGGACATGGCGGCGGGCGTCGTCCTGGCCCTGGGGCGGGCCGTGGGCGAGACGGTGGCCGTGCTGATGGTGGGCGGTGGCGGCGTCGGCCCCGCCGGTTGGCGTCAGCCGGTCACCACGGCGGCGGCGCTGCTTCTGGCCGATGTGCGCCTGGCCGCGGCCGATCCTGCCGGCCACGCAGCCCGGGCCCTGGCGCGGCTCGCCCTGTTGCTGTTTGCCACGACCTGCGTGGTCCGCCTGGCCGCCATCGCGTTGCAGCGGACGTCCGCCCCCGACCGTGCCGGGGCGGGCGGCGAATGATACGGGCTGCACGTCCTTTGGACCGGCTCGCGGGCGGCGCGCTTTGGGTGGCGCTGGCCGTCGTTCTGCTGCCGCTTGCGGGCATGGTGTGGCTTGCGGTGCGCCACCTGCCCGCCGTCTGGCTCGCCCCCCGGGGACTTTGGCCGGCCATCCGCGGCAGCCTGTCGGTGGTCGGTGTCGGACTGGCGCTGGCGGTACCGGCGGGTCTTTGCGGCGGGGTCTGGGTGGCGGAGGTGCGCCAGGGCTTTCTCGCGCGCGCCGTCCGGCTTTCGGCCGCCCTGCTCGGCGGCGCGTCCGGGGTGGTCGTGGGTTACGCGGCGCTCTTCGCGCTGGTCCACGGGTTCGGTTGGGGTTTCGGCACGGCGGCCGGGGGGCTGGCGCTGGCGGCCGTGATGCTGCCGCAGGTGGTGGGCGCCACCACCGAGGCGGTGGCGGCCGTTCCCGATGCGCTACGGGACGCCTCGCTCGCCCTGGGCGCCAACCGGCGCACAACGGTGTGGCGCGTCGTGGCGCCTGCGGCCGCGCCGCGCATCCTGGCCGGCGTTCTTGGCGCCGCGAGCCTGGGCATCGGTGAAACCGCCGCCTTGGCCTGCACGTTGGGCTGGACGGGTGTCCCCTCGGCGGCCGGCAGCTATCTGACGCGGGCGGTCTGGTCTTCGGTGAGGCGGCCGGAAAGCGGCGCGGCCGCCCTGGCCGTGCTGTTGCTGGTGGTGTTGGCGCTGCGGGCCGCGGCGGACCGGATGGGGGGTCGGTCATGAGCCCGTTCGGCGGCGCGGGAGGGTTGGGGGCCGTGCCGGCCGGCCAGTCGGCCGTGCCGTGTTTCCGCGCTGAGGATTTCCACCTGTTCTGCACCGCCGGGGAACTGCTGCGGGGAGTGGACCTCGTGGTGCCCGGAGGGCGGATCACCGCGCTGATCGGTCCGAGCGGGGCCGGCAAGTCGATGCTGTTACGCAGCCTCAACCGCATGCACGACCGCGTCGCCGGGTTGCGCGTCACCGGAGGGCTGTGGTTTCGCGAACAGGAGATCTATGCGCCAGACCTCGACCCGGTATGCTTGCGGCGGCGGGTCGGGATGGTTTTTCGTCAGCCGGTGGTTTTTCCCGCCAGCATCTTTGACAATGTGGCGTACGGACCACGTGTGCACCGCCTGGAGCTGGGTCCAGCCGGGCTTGCGACTCGGGTGGAACGCTGCCTGCGCGCGGCGGGACTCTGGGACGAGGTGCGCGATGTCCTGCGCCAGCCGGCCGGCCGGTTGACCGGCGGGCAGCGGCAACGGCTCGCCATCGCGCGCGCCCTCGCCGTGGACCCGGAGGTCCTGCTGCTCGACGAACCAACGGCCACCGTGGATCCGGTGGCAACGGCGCGGATCGAAGACGCCCTGCTGCGGCTACGCGGCGCGTTGACGGTGGTGGTGGTGACGCACAACCTGGCCCAGGCGGCGCGGATCTCGCAGCAGACGGTCTTCATGCTGGAGGGGCGCGTCGTCGAATCCGGTCCGACCGAGGTCGTCTTCCACCAGCCGCGGGACACTCGCACCGAGGACTATCTGACGGGCCGCTTCGGCTGAGGGCCCGAGCTTCGGGGAGGGGGATCCACAGGGTGCCGACGCGGGAAGCCTTCCACGTCCAGTTGGCCGAACTGCAGCAGGGGATCGTGAGCCTGGCCGTCCAGGTCAAGCAGGTGATCTCGCGGTCCGTGGGCGCCCTGGCGGCCATGGACGCGGATGCCGGGCGTGAGATCGTGGCCGGCGACCGGGCGATCGATGACTACGAATCCGAACTCGAACGGGCCTGCCTGTTGCTCTTGGTGCTGCAGCAACCCGTCGCGGGGGACCTGCGGGCCATCGGCGCGGGGCTGCGCATCCTGATCGATCTGGAGCGGATCGCCGACCACGCGGCGGACATCGCCCGCATCGCCGTGCGGCTGGAAGGGGAATCCCTGCCCGGCCCGCTGACCGACATCCCGCGCATGGCGGAGATCGCCCAGGATATGGTGGCACGGGCCGTGGACGCCTACGTGCGGCGGGATGCGGACGCGGCCCGCGCCCTGGTCGCATTGGACGACGACGTGGACCACCTGTTTTCGCGCGTCTTTCGCGAGTTGATCGCCCTGATGGGGCAGCGCCCGGAGGCCGTGCGCCTCGGCACGCACCTGTTGTTTGCGGCATCCCACCTGGAGCGCATTGCGGACCACGCAACCAACCTGGCCGAGGCGGTCATCTACACCGTCACCGGCCAGCGACCGGAGCTGAACGACTGATGGCGGTTGCTTTGATCGTGGAGGACGATGCCCGCATCCGCGAACTGGTCGCCTTCCATCTGGCCCGGGCCGGCTTCGAGACCGCACAGGCGGCGACGGCCGCCGAGGCCCGGGGCGCCTGGGCGCAGCGCGCGCCGGATGTGGTGATTCTGGATCTGATGCTGCCCGATGCCAGCGGTTGGGACGTCTGTCGTGAGTTGCGCGAGGCCGGCGAGTCTTTCGGCCATCCCGCCGTCATCATGCTGACCGCCCTGGATGCCGAGGCCGACCGCATCACCGGGCTGGAACTGGGCGCGGACGACTACGTGACCAAGCCGTTTTCACCGCGTGAACTGGTGGCGCGGGTGCGCGCGGTGCTGCGGCGTCGTGAGCCGGTCCGTCCGGAAGGGGCGGAGGTGACCCGGATCGGTGCCGTCTCCATCCACCGCCGACGGGTGGAGGCGAGCGTCAACGGCCAGGTGTTGCCGCTCACCGCGACCGAGTTCCGCATCCTGGCGGCGTTGGCGGATGCGGGCGGCGAGGTGTGCAGCCGGGATCGCCTGCTGGACTTGGTGTGGGGCCAGGACTTCTACGGCGACCGCCGCACCGTGGACGTGCACATCCGGCACATCCGCGAGAAGCTGGCGGCCGTGAACGCGGAGGACGTGTTGGAGACGGTCCGCGGCTTCGGCTACCGCCTGCGGGGTGGCGCCGGCAAAGGATCCTGATCGGGCGGCCGGCCGGGTCCGCGGGGGCGGGGCAGGCGCGTTCCGTTGAGTTTGCGGCAAGGGGGGGACCGGCGCCGCGTCCCCGCGGTGTCATCGCAGGGGGCCCGCGCCGGGCGTCGGTTGGGTCCGTGGATGCCGCTATGGGTATTGGTGGTGGTGGCGGCGGCGGTCGGAGGCTGGGCCGCCGGCCGGCGGTCGGGACGCCGCGCCAGGTCCGCCCTCGGGCGGGCGGCGGCGGGGGTCTTGGCCCGCGCCGGCGCGATCGGTTTTTCCGCGGCCTCGGCGGTCGACGAGTTTGCCCCCCCCGACGTGCTGGAGGTGGAGTTGGACCGCTTCGGTACGTGGCTGCAGGCCCAGTGGCGCCGCTCCGAGGAGGAGCGCCGGCGGCTGTCGGCGGTGTTGGCCGGCCTGACCGAGGGCATCGTCCTGCTCGACCCCCACGGCCGGGTGCTGCTGGTGAACGATGTCGCCCGCGGCTTCTGGCCCCGGTTGGCTCCGGGCCTGCAGGGCCGCCACCAGGTGGAACTCTTCCAGGACGCGCGCTGTGACCGGTTGCTGGCCCATGCCCTCGCCCGTGGCGAGGCGCAGCAGGCCGACCTCGAGCGGCCCGGACCCAAGGGGCGCTGGTGGCGGTTGCACATCGTGCCGATTCCGGCCGGTGAGGGGGAGGCCGGCGCCGCCCTGACGGCCGGGGCGCTGGTCATCGTGCAGGACATCACCGAGCAGCGCGCCACCGAGCAGATGCGGCGCGACTTTGTGGCCAACGTCTCCCACGAGTTGCAGACACCGCTGACATCGGTGCGCGGTTACGCCGAGACCCTGCTGGACGAGGACGACCTCGATCCCGCGGAGATCCGCCGCTTCAGCGGCTACATCCTGAAGGAATCCGAACGGATGGCCGCCCTGGTGCGCGATCTGCTCGCCCTGGCGCAGTTGGAGGCCCCGCGCTGGGTACCGGCCGAGCCCGTGTCCCTCGGGGAGGTGGCGAGGGATGTGGTGGCGGCGCAGATGCCCTTTGCGGCGGAACGCGGCGTGGCGCTGGAACTCGAAGCGGGGACCCTGCAGGTCCCGGGCCGGCCGGACGAACTGCGGCGCGCCCTGGAGAACCTGGTGCGCAACGCCCTGGCGTACACACCGGGCGGCGGGCGCGTGCGCGTGCGGGTCGGCCGCCTGGGCCCGGAGGCCCGCCTCCAGGTGATCGACACGGGGATCGGCATCTCGGCCGAACACCTGCCGCGGTTGTTCGAGCGGTTCTACCGCGTCGATCGGGGCCGCAGCCGCGAGACCGGCGGCACCGGGTTGGGGCTCGCCATCGTCAAACACACGGCCGAGGGCCATGGTGGCCGCGTCGAGGTGGACAGCGTCCCCGGGGAGGGGACCACCTTCACGTTGGTGCTGCCCGGCGCCAGCGGTTGAAGGCGGCGCGGGCCCGCGCCCGTACGCCGGAGGGAGCCCCCTGCAAGCGGCGAAGCATAGGGCCGGCCCGCGCGGTTGTTGGCGCGGCCGCAACGGGGGTGGGTGTGTGGACCGGGTCCGCTTGAGTGTGACGAATCTCGGGTGCCCCGCCTGGCCGCTGCAACGGTTTTTCGAGGAGGCGTTGCGGCTTGGGTATGAGGGTGTGGAACTGCGCTGCTTGGACGGCGGCCTCCTGACTCCCGCCGTCGATGCGCGGGTACGCGGGGAGGTGGCGCGGCTGTCCGCGGCGACGGGCCTGCCTGTGGTCGCCGTCGGCGCCAACTCGCGGTTTTCCATGGCCGATGCCCAGGAGCGGGCCGCCCAGGAGCTCGACCTGTGCGGCATGATCGATCTCGCCGCGGAACTCGGTGCCCCAGTGGTGCGTGCCTACGGGGGCCCGCTTCCGGAGGACGAGCCGGAGGGCGTCGTCTGCGCGCGTATCGCGGAGTCGGTCGCGCGGGTGGCGGAACACGCCGCGGCGCGCGGTGTCGACATCGCCCTGGAGACCCACGACGGGCTCTCGTCGGCCCGGGTCGCGCGGGAGGTCCTGGCCCGGCTGGCGCATCCCCGCGTGCACGCGCTTTGGGACGTGCTGCATCCGACGCGCGTGGGAGAGACTCCGGAGCAGGTGTGGGACTGGATTGGCGCCAGGGTGCGCCATGTGCACCTCAAAGACGCGCGCCGCGGGCCGGACGGGCGCTGGCGGGCCGTGGTCGCCGGCGATGGCGAGGTACCCATGCGCCGTTGCCTGGAGGTCCTCTGGGCCTGCGGCTATCGGGGTTGGATCACCCTCGAGTGGGAGAAGTATTGGGAGCCGGAGATCGCGCCGCCGGAGGTCGCCCTGCCGCGCCAACTGGCGGTCGTGCGCCACTGGCTCGACGAGGTCTGCGCCGGGCGTTAGTCCGGTCCGGCGGCCCTGCTACCGTCCGGACCACCCGGCAGCGCCCGGGCGGTCCTGGGAGAGGGGAGCGTTGCGCGTGCGTATGAGCGAGTCCGGTCCGCGCCGCGCCGAGCGTCTGGAACTGCCTGACGGTGAGGGGGGGGGCGCGCGGGCGGACGCCCTGCCGGCGCGTTCCGACCTGGATCCGCGCGACCAGTGGCGTCTGGAGGACATCTACCCGGCCGACGATGTCTGGGAACGCGATTTCGGCGCCCTGCAGCCGCAGACGGCCGCGGCTGCGGCCTACCGCGGCCAGCTGGGCTCGTCCGCGGCGGTGCTGCTGGAGGCCCTGCGGCTACGGGAGCGGCAGTCCCAGGTGCTGGAGCGGTTGTTCGCGTACGCCCACATGCGCAGCGACGAGGATACGCGCCGTTCGACCTACCAGGCGATGCAGGGCCGGATCGCCAGCCTGGCGACCCAGATCGAGGGCAACTGGGCTTACTTCGAACCCGAACTGCTGGCGCTGCCGGAGGCTACGCTGCGCGGTTGGATCGAGCACCCGCCCACCGACGCGTCCGGGCTGGAGATCTACCGCCACCGCCTGGAGGACCTGCTGCGTACCAAGCCACATGTGTTGAGCGCGCCGGAGGAGGAGTTGCTCGCGCGCGCCGGCGATGTCGCCCGTGCGCCGGACGTCGTCTTCGGGATGCTCAACGAGGCCGATCTGCGCTTTCCCGAGGTGCACGACGAACAGGGGCGGCGCATCGAACTGACCAAGGGCCGCTACATCCGCCTGCTGGAGAGCCGCAAGCGGGCCGTCCGCGAGGAGGCTTTCCGCACGCTGTATGCGGCGTACGGCCGCCAACGCAACACACTGGGGGCGCTCCTGGGCTCGGCCGTGCAGCGCGACTGGTTCTATGCCCAGGCGCGGCGGTATGGCTCCTGCCTGGAGATGGCCCTGGACGGCGATAACATCCCGGTGTCCGTCTACACCAGCCTGATTGGGGCCGTCCGCGCCCGCCTGCCGGAACTGCACCGGTACCTGCGCCTGCGCCGCCACGTCCTGGGCGTCGAGCGGTTGCACATGTATGACCTGTACGTGCCGCTGGTGGAGGAGCCGCGGGCCGATATCCCCTATCCTGAGGCGGTGGACCTGGTCGCCGCAGGCATCGTGCCCCTCGGCGAGGACTACGTCGCCCGTTACCGGCGCGGCACGGCGGGCGGCTGGGTCGACGTCTTCGAGAACCAGGGCAAGCGGGGCGGCGCGTATTCTTACGGGGTGTATGGCGTGCACCCCTTTGTGCTGATGAACTACCAGGGCAGCTTCGACCACGTGTTCACGCTGGCGCACGAGTTCGGCCACGCCCTGCATAGCGACCTGACCCAGTCGGCGCAGCCCTACACTTACGCCAACTACTCGATCTTTGCCGCCGAGGTGGCCAGCACCGTCAACGAGGCGTTGCTGATGGGCGACCTGCTGCGGCGGGCGACCGATACGCGCGAGCGCGCCTACCTGATCAACCACCACCTGGAGGGTTTCCGCACCACGCTGATCCGCCAGGTGATGTTTGCCGAGTTCGAACTGCGCATCCACGAGCAGGTGGAGCGGGGCGAGTCGCTGACGGCGGACGGGCTCTCGGAGGTGTACCGCGCGCTCAACGCCGACTACTACGGGGCCGAGGTGGAGTTGGACCCGGAGATCGATTTGGAGTGGGCGCGCATTCCCCACTTCTACCGCGCCTTCTACGTCTACAAGTACGCGACGGGCTTCTCGGCGGCCCAGGCGCTGGCCGAGGCGGTGCGCCGCGGCGGCGCCGTGGCGCGGGATCGCTACCTGGAGTTCCTGCGCTCCGGCTCGCACGGCTACCCGGTGGACCTGTTGCGCCGCGCCGGGGTGGATATGGTGACCCCCGCGCCCGTGGCGGCCGCGCTGGACGTCTTTGCCCGCCTGGTCGGTGAACTCGAGGGTCTGATTGGGAGCGGCGCGGCTCCAGGATCCGCGGCACAGAAGGGGTGAGCCCCGTGGCAGATGTGGATGCGCCCAAGGTTCCGGACACCCAGTTCACCCATACCCTCGTCTACCGGCGCACCGAGCGCTGGCTCCAGGCGGGACCGCCCGAGGTGGTGGCCGGCGAGGTGGCCGACGCCCTGGCCGCCTCGCCGGCGGTGACCGTCCGCGGCATCTACAGCACGGCGGGGCTGCGTCCTGACGCCGACGTCGCGTTTTGGCTGCTGGCACCGGACGTGCCGGCGGTGCAGCGGGTGGCCGCGGCGCTGCGGCGCACCCGCTTCGGTCGGGCCTGCGACCTCTCGTATGCCTTCCTGGGCGTGGCGCACAGGCCCGAATATGTGGGCGACCACTACGCCAGCTTCCAACTCGGCAAACCGCCGCTGCGCTACCTCTGCCTGTATCCCTTCGTGCGCACCCCCGATTGGTACCTCCTGCCGTACGAGGAACGGGCCCGCATCCTGCGCGAGCACGGCGGCATGGGGCGTGAGTTCCCGGAGGTCCAGACCAACAACGTCCAGGCCTTCGGACTGGGTGACTGGGAGTGGCTGCTCGCCTTCGAGTGCGATCGGCCGGAGCGCTTCACCGCGCTGATCCGCCGGCTGCGGGAGGCGGAGGCGCGGCGCTGGACCAAAGAGGAGATCCCGTTCATCCTCGGCCGCCGGGTGGACGAGGTGGACGAGGCCCTCGCGGAACTGGGGTAGGCCGCCGTGGTGAGCAGCCTGCAACTGCTGCGCTGGGTGCGGGCGTCCGGTCCCCTGGCGCCCGCCGCGCTCTTCGGGCTCCTGGCGGCGCACGGGCTGTTGCTGCCGGTTCCGGCGACCGCCCTGACCGTCCTGGCCGGCGCGGCGTTCGGCCCGGTCGCCGGTCTGGCGGTGTCTTGGGTCGGCAACGTCGTCGGGGCGGTGCTGGCCTGGGGCGTCGCCCGCCGCTTCGGACCGGGGCTGCGGGCCCGCCTGCCGGCCGCCTGGCGGGCCCGGTTGGCCGCGGCGGCCCACGGGCGGGCCTTCACGGTGGTGCTGGCCGCCCGGCTGCTGCCGTGGCTGCCGTTGGCCCCGGTCAGCTGGGCCTGCGGGGCGATGGACGTGCCCCTGGCCCCATACCTCGCGGCGACGGCCCTCGGGGTGCTGCCGGAGACGGCCGTGCTGGCATGGTTTGGCTCCAGCGCAGGTCTGGGGCTGCTCGGGGCTGCGGCCGCCGCCGTCCTGGTATGGTGGCTCTGGCGGTGCCTCCGGCCCGCGGTCGGCTGACGCGGTTCCAGGGAGGGAGGGGCGCTGGTGGGGCGGGGGTCGGTGGCGCGCGCCCTGGCCCTGCCGGCCGTGCTGCTTGCGCTCTACCTGCTATTGCCGTTTGCTGCGCTGGCCGTCGCGCTGGCGGTCCGGGGCCTGCGGCCGTCGCTCCCGCTTTTTCGGCCCCTGGCCGTCTCGTTGGGCACGGCGGCGGTGTCCACGGCCCTGGTGGCGTGCGGCGGCGTTCCCCTGGGCTACCTGCTGGCGCGCGGCCGCAGAGGGCTGTCGGTGCACGCGCTCGGGATCCTGGTCCAACTGCCGCTGGCGGTCCCGCCGCTGGTCGGCGGCCTGTTGCTGCTGCTGCTCTTCGGTCCCTACGCCCCCCTGGGCCGTGCCATCCCGGTTTCGGACACCCTGCTCGGGATCGTGGTGGCGCAGACCTTCGTCGCGGCACCCTTTGCCGTCGTGGCGTCCCGCAGTGCCTTCTCCGCCCTGGACCCTGAGGTGGAGGCCGTCGCCGCGACCTGTGGCCTCGGCCCGCTGGGGGTGTTCTGGCGGGCGGCTCTGCCGGGCGCCTGGCCGGGCGTGCGCGCCGGCCTCGCCCTGACGTTTGTGCGCGCCTTCGGGGAGTTTGGGGCGACCTTGATCCTCGCCTACCACCCCTACGGCCTGCCGGTGGCCACCTGGGTGGCATTCGCCGGCAGCGGCCTGCACAGCGCTTTGCAGGCCGCTGGCCTGGCGACCGCCGCCGTCGTCGCCGTCCTGGCAGCTGTGGTCTGGGTGTCCCGCCCCCGCCGCCTCAAACCGCCGCGCGAGGCCCCCGGCGGCCGCCGGGCGGCAGCGGCGCCGGCGGTGGTCCCCGCCCTCGATCTGCGCCTGGAGGGGATACGGGCCCGGGCTGGGAGTTTTCATCTGGTCCTGGACCGGCCGGCGTCCGGGGGGCGCCTGGTGATCCTGGGACCGTCGGGGGCGGGCAAGTCCCTGACCCTGCGCCTGCTGGCGGGCGTGGCCGCACCTGATAGCGGTTCCATCCGCTTTGGCCCGGAGGTGTGGTCCGGTCCGGCCGGCGGCCACTGGCTCCCGCCGGAGCGGCGCCAGATCGGCTATGTCCCACAGGGCGGCGCCCTGCTGCCGCACCTGAACTGCGCCGGGAACGTGGGATTCGGCCTCGGCCACCTGCCGCCGGGGGAGCGCCGCCTGGCGGTGGACGAATGGCTTGAGCGTTTGGGGCTGGAGCATCTGGCGAATCGGCTGCCGGCGGAACTCTCCGGCGGCCAGCGCCAGCGTGTGGCCCTGGCGCGCGCCCTGGCGCCGGGCCCGCGCCTGCTGCTCTTGGATGAGCCGTTTTCCGCCCTGGACGCCCCGCTGCGCCGGGAGATGGGGGATCTGCTGCTGGCCGCCGCCACGGTGCCGTGGGTCCTGGTGACGCACGACCCCGTCGAGGCGGCCCGGTTGGGCGACGAGGTCTGGGTGCTGGTGGGGGGGCGCATCGCCCAGGGCGGCACCTTGGAGGTGATCCGGCGCCAACCGGCCGACCCGGCTGTGGCGCGCGTCGTCGGGATTCCCAATGTGTTCGTCGTCGGGCAGTCCCCCTGGACGGACCCGCCCGGCTGCCGGCCCGGTGGTGCCTGGTGTGTGCTGCCCGAACGGGTGCGCCTCCTTCCGCCGGGGGCAGGGACCACCGGACTGGTGGCATGCCGCGGCCGGGTGCGCGCCGCGGCGCCCACCGGCGGGGGGTACGAGTTCACGGTGCTGCCGCTGGCGGGGGGGGGGCCGGTCGTGGTGGCGGCCGGACCGCGGCCGGCGGTTCCCCCGGAGCCGGGCCGGCTGTGCTGGGTCGCCTACGACCCGGAGACGGCGCACGTCTGGGCCTGAGGCGTTTCGCGGGTGCCGCCCAGCTGACCGCCTCAGTGCAGCGGCGGCAGCAGCCAGAGGGCGGCGAGGTTCGCGACCACCAGCGCGAGCGCCGCACCGGCGGCGCCCGTGCGGCGCCGAGCCCAGCCAAGCCAGAGGCCGAGGACGACAGCGAGGCCGAAGGGCGGCACGGGGGTGTTGCCCAGGGGCCCGCTCAGCGCGAAGGCCACGGCCGGGATGAGCGCCGCCTGCCAGGGCGGCAGTAGGTCGTCCAGCCGCGTCTGCAGCAAGCCGAAGCAGAGGCCGACCAGCGCAGCCGGCAGCAGCACGCCGTCGAGCAGTGTGAGGCCCAGCACCGCGTGGGCGCGCAGCAGCACGCCGGCGGCCCCGCGGGTCGGGACGGCCCCGACCCACACCGCCAGCGCGGCGCCGACGGTGAACAGCCCCAGGGCCGGCAGGGGTGGGCGCGGCAGGACGAGTTCCAGGGGGTGCAGCCAGCGCGTGCGCAGCGCCACCAGGACCGCGCCGCCCGCAGCCGCCAGCGAGGCCACGAGGGCGAACACCGCCAGGCCTGGGGAGACGGACGCCGGCCGCAGCCAGAGCGCACCGGCCCGCCGGCTTTCCAGGGCCAGCAGCGCTAGGCCGCCGCTGGCGATGCCCGCATACCCATACAGCGCCACCAGGCGCAGGGCCTGGGTGCGCGCCGGGGCGGTGCGGACGGCGCCGATCGCACCCGCCCCCGGTTCGGCCGCCGATCGGCCGAGGCCCGCCCACGCCGCCCGCAAAGTGGCGGCGCTCAAGGCCGGCCGGGGCAACGCCAACCGCCATCGCACCCGTGGCGCCTGCCAACGCTTGCGGTGCCGCTTGCGCCGGGGTCCCAGGGAGGACTGCGGGGGCGGGGTGCCCGGCGCGGTCCGCCGCCTCGGGGCGGACGCACCGGCGGCTCGGCCGCGCGGGCCGCGCTCGTG
>JAJZXK010000028.1 GCA_021806565.1 Bacillota bacterium
CGGTTCCGTACAGCTCGATGAACTCGGTCAGGGTCAGGGGCCGGTGCTTGGTGGCCAACGGCATCCCCTCCAGTGAGACGCACTGGTGTTTGCCGCTAGACTAACACACGTTCCCGTCCACATGTAGGGGCTCCTGAGTCAAGCCGAGAGCCCGGTCGTCCGATGTTAGCGGTGTGCAACCTGACGTGCCGTATGGATTTTCCATAGATAAGGAGATAGTCATGAGATGTGGCGAAAAATCTGTCTAGTTGGCGGCCCTTTGGGTTGAGTTCTATCGTAATCTGGGCGACAAAATCGGATCTTCCGAACAGTTCGTCTAAAAGGACCTTACAGTAGGGCATTTCTGAATCGTCGAGATGAACCCACAGGCTCCCGTCTTCTGCAAGCAGGTCCCGTATCAACGCCATCCGGTCACGCAGTATGGTGAGCCAAACCGAGTGCTCAAGGGTGTCATCGTACTGCAGAAACGACTGCCGGGTGTTGAAGGGCGGATCGATGTAGCACAACCGGACCTGGCCAACGTACTCGTGCGCGAACTCCGGCAACGACACCAATGAGGTGAGCGCGTTCAGTGCGTCACCTTGGACCAGCAGACTGTCCTTCGCCCGCCCCCCGGTTCCGCTCGCTGTGCCAACGCTATCCCGGTCGCGCAACAGATGCACCTCGGCGACACGGTAGTCGGAGGGCGCGACCCACTCGTATTGACCGTCGTCGTGGGCGAGGAGGCGAAGCGGTTTGTTGGTCCATGTGAGTTCGAGGCGACCTTCGTAACGCGGGGATAAGGTCGGAGGCGGGGTCCCCTCGATCTGCGTGGCCATCGAACTCCTCCCGTGGAAGCTAGGGAGCTGGGGGTGCTGGGACCGCAACCGCTCGGTGGGAATGCGTGCACTCGGTAAGGGGATCCTTCCGGAGCCCCACCGCCAGCCGTGTTCTACACGGGCTATCGCAAGTCCTGACGATACCCGGCTTTCGGAGTGGCATCGTTGGGCTTCGCCGACATGGTTCGTGCCGATGGGCCGCTTCTTTCCGTGGCCCAGAAGGCCCGGGGACCACGGCCGGATTGTTGCGCCGGGCCGGGTCACTAGGGCCAGAGGGCGGGTGGGGCCTACGGGCTCCCTGTAGATCCTGGCGATGCGGCTTGGGGGGCAAGCGCGAGCGGAGAACCGCGGCCCCTACCCCCAGAGCAGCCAGACCAGAGCTACGGCAGGCGCCGCGGGCCCCAGGGCAGCACGCCCGCGCCGCTTAGCAGCAGTGCCTCCCCCCGTAGATGTTGGCGCGCATTCACGCGCCTCCGCCACGCGCATTGCTAATGATACCAAACGATCTTCCTTTGTGGCATCCGGGATACGCTAAGAATGGCTGTTCCCCGCTATCGGAACATGCGAAATCCAGGTGAACCAGCCGCCCCCGACTGCCACCTGCTGCTGGCCGCTTAGGCATGCTGCCGTTCGCGGACAAACAGCACGCTGCGCGGTCTACGGCGGACCACTGTGGGCTGGGCAGGTGCTGGCGGGTTGGCGCGGGCGCCCTCACGACGCACCCGGGGCATGCTGCAGCGGACCGAGTGCTGCGAGTTCCGCTAGGCGGGGATCATCGGCCGGCGCGAGGACGCCGACCACCGCCTGCGGCAGGGCTTGGCGGAGGTCGGCGAGGTAGCCGTCGGGCCAAGGCACGACCTCCGGGGCGGAGAGGTCAAGCAGCAACGCGCTCCGTCGCGTCGCGACGGCCAGGGCAGCCGCGACGGGCCAGGTGCCGTGGTGGGGGCTGTGCAAGGCCGTAGCCGGGGCCCCGGGGGGCGGCAATTCAAGGTGAAAGGCTGCGGCACCGCTGGCCAACCCCTCGCGGTTCGCTAGGTCGCCGACGTCAAGGCCGGCCAGCGGCAACTCCGGGGTCAGCCAGCCGAGGCCGCCGGTTTCAAGCAGCGCGTCGCGTGTGGCTGCCGGACCCTCGGGTGCCGTCGCCAGCAGCCACACGCTGCCCGGCGGCAGGCCCCGCAGGGAGACCAGGTCGGAGGCGGGTGGCTCGGAGGGAGGCGGTGGACTTGCCTGCGGTTCATAGTCCGAGATCCGGTCGACGTTGGCCAGAACGCCGTGGATGGCGACGTAGCTGCTGACCCCGCCGCCAAGGCTGACATAGCGCTGGCCGAAGGCCATCAGGGCGATGAGGGTACCCAGCAGTAGCTGGCCGTGCAGGATAGCGAGTCCGCCGACGCCCCAGAAGACCAGGGTGAGGGCGTTACCTTCGAGAGCCTCGACGGTTCCGAACCAGTTGCCGCGCAAGGATTGGACCAGTCCAAGGCGGTAGAGGGCGTCGTTGAGCCGGCCGGCTACGTCCTCGCCCGACACCCTTCGCCCGCTCGCACGGACAAGCAGCGCCTGGGGCATGCGGCTGCGGGTGCGCATCGCCGTGGCCAAGGCGCCGACCAGTCCGAAGATGCGTTCCTGGAGGCGGGCGTTGAGCCTGCCCGACCAGATCGTCACGGCCACAAATGGGGCGACGGTGATCAGCGTCAGGAGACCGAAGTGGGGTGCCATCGTCCACAGCAGGACCATGCCGGGCAGGTTCGGGATCACCATCCAGGTGACCACCTTGATCACGGCGTCGGTACCGGTGAAGATGGCGTTGACGTCGTTGATCACCCGCGAGGTGACCTCCGAGGCGGCATGGCCGCGGAAGAAGGCGGGCGGCTGCCCCAGCAACCGGCGGAAGAAGTCTTGGCGCAATTCACCGCACATGCGCTTGCCCGCGGCCTGAATGAAGGTGCTGGTGAACGCCATCGTGCTCAGGCCGGCGCCGACGGCGAGCAGCACCAGCAGCAAGACGGCGTGGTCGAGGGTGGCGGTCTGATGGTGTGCGATGCCGGTATCCACGATCTGACGGGTGATCAGCGGGGTGAATGTGTGCGACAGCGTGGAGATGGCCTCACCAAACACCAGCACCACCAGCCAATACACCCAGTAGCGGCACACGTACGCAAACAGGTAACGGAACGGTTGCCAGAAACGGGCCGTCCGCGTCGATGCATGCACGCGCAGGCCGAGCGCGGCCCACAGGCCCCGCCCCGGGTCCTTGGCGAGTTCAGCTTCGGGGTCGGTCTGGCCGGCCTCATCACTGTATGCCGGTGATTCGACCGCGACGCGCTGGTCCGGCGGCATCGGCGCCGCTGTCTGCCCCGCGGCACACACGAAGGTTTCCTCGCCTTGTCCGCCGGTGCCGGCCATTGGCTGCAGGCGGACGATCGCCGCCTGCGGGTCGAACCAACGGCCGGCGATCCCTGCCGGCTCATACACGGTGCACCACACCGGGGCGCCCGCCAGCCGCGCGGCCACCAGGGAGTAGCGGAAGCGGTCGGTCGGGTCGAGCGCGGCGTAGGTGACGTCCGGGTCGGGCGCGGGAACGTCGTCGCCGAATAGCGCCCGCCACGTCGGGGCGAACCCCGCGTCTTCCGTCTCCGGCTCCGCCAGCAGATCGCGGACCCGTTGGCCCAGTCCAGTGCTGCACGGGGTAACCAATGCCACCGCCGCCCGGCGCTGTTGGGGCGTCAGGGATGCGAGGTTCACGCCACCGGATTCCACCCTGCCAGCTTGCGGCGACAGCCAACCCGTCAGTGCGCCAGCCAGCCGCCATACCGTGTCCTCATCGGAGCCGTCTGTCAAAAGGATCGTTGTAGTGCGCCCGGCGGCGAGAGCGAAGTCGAGCTTCGCCACCCGTGGCCGACCCTCACGGTCGACTTGCGTCAGCGATACCACCCGATAGGGTGGCTCGTCGCTGGTAGGGGAAGGCGCAGGTCCAGCGGCTGGGGGTGTGGTACCCTCCAGGTCGCGGCTGACCCGGTCGGCCACGGCGGCGAGGCTGCGCAGCGAAAACCAGATCTCGGCCAGGTTGTGGACCGGGGTCTCGGCGCGCGCCACCAGCGAGATCATTGCGACGAGCGTCCCAATCGTCAACCCGCCGGCCAGGACGCGGTGCCCGCCGATGAACCACAGCAGGGCGGTGGTGCCGCCGAGTATCATGCTAAAGAGGTTGTCGTACCAGTGGTACAGCACGCGCGCGTAAATGGACGCGTTGGTGAGTTCGCGATTCTGGCGGCTGAAGGCGGCTGCCACATCCTGTCGCCGACCCAGCGCCCGGTCGCGCAGCACGGCCAGCGGTTGGGCGGCGTGCAGGACGAAGTCGGTCAGGGAGGTGAGTTGCTCATACTGCCGCCGCACGGCACCATAGATGATGCGACCCCACCAGAGCGCGATGCCGATCGGCAGGGGCAGGAAGACGAACGCCCACGGAGCCAGTCTGGCGTTAAGCACGAACATGGCGACGACCGATGAGATCAGCGTCACAATGTTGTTCACCGAGGTGGTTGTCGTCGTGATCACTCCGGCGACGCCGGAGAACACGGGGGAGTCCCCACCGGCCACCCCGACCTCGTTGATGGCGCGAACCATGGTCGTGCCCGACCCCCGCTCCACCAGTTCGCCAAGGGGCAGTTCCTGTTGCCGGACCAGCACATCGGTGCGCAATCGCCAGACGATGCGGCTGGTGGACCAGGCCGATAGCCAGCCGTACAGGGCGTGGATGGCACCAAGTAGGACGAAGAGCAGCGCCAGATGGCGGACGTCGGTGTAAAGCGGGATGGCGGTGTGGGCGTGCAGATCGACGTTGATGATGTGGCGGACGGTGAATGCTGGCAGAACCCCGATGGCGGCCGACAGGAAGATTGACGCGACCAAGCCGATGGCCGCGGGCCAGACGTAGCGGAAGTACCCGAGCAGGTGCCAGATACCCGCCAGCCGCAACGGCTCACCCGGGCGCGCCTCCAGGGGGCCGCCCACATCGCGCCAGAAGCGAAAACCGTCCAGGCGCAACCGCGCGATCAACGTGGCGGTGGTGCTCCGTTTGCGGGCCATCCCCATCCATCCCTCTCCGCACATGCGATCCGCATCCAGTCGCCCACCCTCTTTGCGCGGGCCGGTGCCGGGCCTGCGGCGTAAACGACGAACCAGTCGTCTGGATGTTGTAGCCCTTGCTTCGAATCCACCGCAAGGACCGTCTTGAGGCGTTGATGTATGTGTTGGTCATCGCCGCGCTCATCTTCACCCTGTTGGAATGCAGGGTGCGAAACGCCCTGGAGAACCGGGGCGAGAAGCTCGTCCTACCCGGCAATCGCGAGGTCAGCCGACCCACGGCCACCTCCCTGCTGGACATGCTGAGCAAGGTGATCGTGCTGAGATCTGGACCACGAAAACGCATTCTGGTCAGTTCGCCACGAACCCAACAGCGAACGGCCCGGATCCTGGAGTTGGCGGGCTTCGACATCGACATCTACACGAGCGTACCCCAGGTCAAGACCGCCTGATCCTGGTCCACGCCGCCGATATTAATTCGGTGGAAAATTACTGCCAAGGGTGGGGAAGGTCTGTTGACGGCTGTGCTGGTGCGGAGGGGCGCACAGCGCGTGCTTTTGTTTGGCTCGTTGGCAGAGTGGAGTATATACGATTTCACCAACGACTCGCAGGCATGGAAGAGGTGCAAGGGTTCCCTTTTTCATTGGATATCTTGGTGTATTCTCCAGACGAGTGGGAAAGAAAGCAGAAAAGATGGTTTGCGCGGGACGAAGTTCCTAGGTCTGGAGTGCTCCTGCATTGAGCAGCGGCTCGGACGCGCGTCGGTGGTATTCACAGGCCGCGGCAGACCTCGCTGCTGCTGGGACGAATGCAGTTCCACACCCGCATGTGGGTTGCTTCCTGGCGCAACAGGCAGCAGAGAAGGCGATGCAGGCCGCCCAACTCGCAAGTGGGGGAGTCGTGGCTAGGACGCATTCCGGCTCACAACTACAAGACATGTTGGCGCAGTTGGGCATCACCCTGGAAGGGGTCCGGACTTGGGCCTTGCGGGACTTGGAGCGATTGAACATCGAAGCGCGCTCTCCAGACGCACTGCCAGACAGCACGCCGGCCGAGTACTTCACCACAGAAGATGCTTGAAGAAGCCATCACCGTGGCGACACAAGGGGTGTCGGCGGCTCCGGCTTTCTTGACCTCCTCCCCACGGCAAGAGCCGGAGGATTCCCGATGATCGCTCATCGGGGCTTCCTGCTTCGCCGGGATCTGCCTACGCATCAGGCTTGCTTCGTCGTAAGTCTTACGTCCCCTCCACAGGCAGACACCGCCAGCCCGGCGACCAGGGACTTGGCGCCGCGTGGTTTGTGCGGCTCAGTGCCTTGAGTGTTTTGTGCGCCAGAGGACTCCCTGGCGCAACGCCGCTAAATTCTACCACGACCGCAGGCAGGGGGGCGATGGCAACGAATCGCCTTATCCCTACGACCGCGTCGCTTGGAGGCGGCAGGAGAACGGGCGTTCCCGACGAACCCGGATGCCAGGGCACGCGATTGCGATCGTGCGGTCGGAGGGACGGTGCGGGCGGCGGTGGCCGCATAGGATGAACCTCGAACAGGTGGTCGAACAGGTCCTGCGCACCGGGGTCGGCTCGGCCGAGTTGACCCACCACTACATACCCTCCCGGGCGGCCCGCACACGGCCGCTACCGCCGGACCTGGACGACCGGTTGCGGGAGGCGCTGGCGGCCCGCGGTGTGGAGGAGTTGTACGTGCACCAGGCGGCGGCTCTGGAGGCCGCCCGCGCCGGCCGCGACGTGGTGGTGGTCACCCCGACGGCCTCCGGCAAGACCCTCTGCTACAACCTGCCGGTGCTCGACCGCCTGCTGCGCGAACCGGAGGCCCGCGCGCTGTATCTGTTCCCGACCAAGGCCCTGGCGCAGGACCAGCGCGCGGAACTGGGCGAGTTGCTCGCGGCGATGGGGAACCCCGGTACGTGCGCCACCTACGACGGGGACACCCCGGGCGCGGTGCGCGCCAAGGTGCGCGAGGCCGGCCACCTCGTGCTCACCAATCCAGACATGCTGCACGCCGCGGTCCTGCCGCACCACGCCCGCTGGGTGCGGCTGTTCGAAAACCTGCGCTTCGTGGTGGTCGACGAGTTGCACACCTACCGCGGCGTGTTCGGCAGCCACCTCGCCAACGTACTGCGCCGGCTGCAGCGCGTGGCCGCCTTTTACGGCAGCCGGCCGGTGTTTCTCACGACCAGCGCGACGATCCGCAACCCCGGAGAACTCGCGGCCGGGCTGGTCGGTCGCCCGCTGACGGTGGTGGACGACAACGGCGCTCCGGCCGGCCCGCGGCACCTGTTCTTCTACAATCCGCCGGTCGTGGACCGGGCGTTGGGCATACGCCAGAGCGGGCTGTCGGCGTCGGTCTCCTGGGCGCGGCGGCTCTTGGCCAACGACGTGTCGACGATCGTCTTCAGCCGCAGCCGCCTGCAGGTGGAACTCATCCTCACCTACTTGCGCCGCGGGCTGGACGCCGGCCGGGCCGCTCGGGTGCGTGCCTACCGCGGCGGCTACCTGCCGCGTGCCCGGCGCGAGGTCGAGCGCGGGCTGCGCAGCGGCGAGTTGCTGGGGGTGGTCAGCACCAACGCCCTGGAACTCGGCATCGACATCGGCGGCCTCGACGCGGCGGTGCTCAACGGCTATCCGGGCAGCATCGCCAGCACCTGGCAGCAGGCCGGCCGCGCCGGCCGCCGTCAGGCGGTCTCCCTGACGGTGTTCGTCGCCGGTAACGGCCCCCTGGACCAGTACCTTGTGGCCCATCCCCAGTTCCTGCTAGGCCAGCCGCCGGAGTCCGGGTTCATCCACCCGGACAATCTCTACATCCGCATGGACCACCTCAAGTGTGCCGCCTTCGAGCTGCCCTTTTCCGGCGGGGAGGCCTTCGGGGAAGGGCCGACCGCGGAGATGCTCGCGTTTCTGGCGGAAGAGCGCATCCTGCGTCAGGCGGGCGGCGTCTACCACTGGATGGCGGAACGCTTCCCCGCCAACGATGTCAGCCTGCGCGGCGACGACGGCAACGTGGTGATCGTCGACCGCAGCCACGCCGAGCGGCCGCGGGTCGTCGGCGAGGTGGACGCCTGGGGCGCCATGCTCACCGTCTACGAGGAGGCCATCTACCTCCACGAGGGCACCCAGTATCAGGTCGAGGCCTTCGATGTGGCGGAGGGCAAAGCCTATGTGCGCGAGGTCTCGGTGGACTACTTCACCGCCGCTGAACTCGCGGTGCACCTCCAGGTGCTGGCCGTCCACGCCGGGGACGCCGGCGGGACGGGCGGCGCGGCGGTGGACCCGCAGCGTCAGGCGCTGGCCGGTGTGCCGGAGCCCGAACCCGCCCCCGACGATGCGGACGCGGCGGATCGGGATCTGGCGGAGCCGGCACCGGCGGCGGTCGCGGCGGCCAGCGGTCCGGATGCCGCATGGGGAGACGTGTTGGTCAGCGCCCGTGCGACGATTTTCAAGAAGGTGCGGCTGGAGACCCACGAAAACCTCGGTTGGGGCCGCATCCACCTGCCCGAGCGGCAGTTGCACACCACCGCCTATTGGATCACCTTCCCGCCCGAGATCGCCGCCTGCCTGGGCCGTGAGGCGATGGCCGGGGGCCTGGCCGGTCTGGCGCGCGCCCTGACCGGGCTCGCCCCCCTCTATCTGCTGTGCGATCCCGCCGATCTGCACGCGGTGCCGCAGGTGCGCGCCCCCTTCACGCAGTTGCCGACGATCTTCCTCTGGGAGGTGCACCCCGGCGGCGTCGGTCTGGCCGGCAAGGCGTACGCCGCCCACGCCGATCTGCTGCGCGCCATACAGGAGCGTCTGGCCGCCTGCCCCTGCGCCGACGGCTGCCCCGCCTGCATCGGCCCGCCCGACCCCGGGGCCACCGCGAATCCGAAGCGGGCGGCCCGCGTGCTGCTGGGCCTCGAGGGGGGGCCGCGCGGGTGAGCGACCCGGCGGATGCGGACCTCTTCGCGCGGTTCCTCGCCTTCCGCCAGCGGGTCCAGGTGCGCCCCCCCGCGCCGCCACCGGCCACGGCGCTCGACTGGGAGCGGCGAGAGACGGCGCTGGGGGCCGTACCGGTCCGCGAGGCCTGGCGGCCGCTTGAGGAACTTCCAGCCCTTGAGGGTTCCTGGCCGGACCGCGTGGCGGCGGTGGGCCTCGGTTCGCCCGAGAACTGGCGCTGGTGCGATCTGGAGACGACCGGGCTCGGCGGGGGGGGGCGGGATCCGCGCCTTCCTGATCGGGGTCGGCGGCCTGCGGGACGGCGGCCTGGCGGTGCGCCAGTACCTGCTGGAGGACCTCGACCGCGAGCCGGCGTTGCTTTCGGCCGTGGCGGAGGAGTTGCGCGGGGCCACGGCGATCGTCACCTTCAACGGCAAGAGCTTTGACTGGCCGCTGCTGCGTGATCGCTGCCTCCTGGCCGGGGTGCGGCTTTCGCAGCCGGCCCATTGGGACGTCCTTCACGGCGCCCGCCGGCTGTGGTCCCCGTCCCTGCGGGGCGGGTGCGACCTGCGCCGCCTCCAGGAGGTGGTGTTGGGACGGCCGCGCGGACCGGACCTGGATGGAGCGGAGATCCCCGTCCGCTACCGGCGATACCTCGATGGGGACGCCGCCGGCCTGGAAGAGGTGGTCTCGCACAACCTGGAGGACCTGTGGGCGACCGCCGCCGTCGCCGCACGACTGTGCGACCGGCTGATCGCTGGCTGCCCCGCTGCGGCCGACCCCGAGGCGCTGTGGGGGCTCGGCCGCACCTATGAACGCGCCGGCGCCGCTACGGAGGCGGTTTCCGCCTACCTCGCCGCTCGACGCCTGGGGGTGCGGCCCGGGGCGCAGGCGGCCGCCAGGTTGCTCAAGCGTCAGGGACGGTACGCCGAAGCGGCCGGGATCTGGGAAGCGGAGCGCCGCGGCCGCGTGCCCTCACTTGAGGCGGCGGTCGAACTGGCCAAGTATCTGGAGCACCGGCGGCGCGACCCCGCCGCGGCCCTGGCCGTGGTGCGGGAGGCGATGCCGCTGGCGCAACGCGCGGGCTCGGCCCGCTACGCGGAACTCGAACACCGACGCGCGCGGCTGGCGCGCAGACTGGGCGAGGCGTAGCGGGTCCGGGGTGCCGCGCACCGTGCGGCAGGCCGGCATCCCCGCCCTCGACCCCCGCCTCCACTTCCCCGTGGAGCCGTCCCTTTGCGCACCGGGCGGGGAGGAAGGTGCCGCCAAGGGGCCGAAGCCGTGCGGCACACGGGGGTGGCGGGTTGAGACGGACCAACATCCTTTGGATCACGCTTGAGGATGTGAGCCCCCGCTTCGGGTGTTACGGCGACCGGCTGGCCCGGACGCCGAACATCGACCGGCTCGCCGCGCAGGGCTGCCGTTTTCCCGCCGCCTTCTCCACCGCGGCGGTGTGTTCGCCCAGCCGCTGCGCCGTGATCACGGGGATGTACGCCACGGCGATCGGCGCCCACCACCACCGTACCAGCACGCTGCGGCCGGATGTGCCGGAGTTGCCTACGCCCTACGCACCCGTACCGCCGCCCTATGTCAAGACGATCAGCGAGTACCTGCGCGCCGCCGGATACTACTGTACGAATAACCACAAGACGGACTACCAGTTCCGGCCGCCGTGCACCACCTGGGACCGCTGCGACCGAGAGGCGCACTGGCGGCAGCGTCCGGCCGGCGCGCCCTTCTTCGCCGTGTTCAACGAGGGGGTCACCCACGAAAGCGGCATGTTTGCGAGCGGCTCCACGCCGCAGACCGATCCGGACCGGGTGGAACTGCCCCCTTACCTGCCGGACACGCCGAAGGTGCGCCGGGCACTGGCGCTGCACTACGATCACCTCGCCGCGGCGGACCGGCGCGTCGGCGAACTGCTCGACCAATTGGCCGAGGACGGGTTGAGCGATGATACGCTCGTGGTGCTGTGGAGCGACCACGGCGAGGGCCTGCCGCGGGGCAAGAGTTGGCTGTACGACTCGGGCATCCGTGTTCCGCTGATCGCGCGTTGGCCGGGCCGGCTTTCGGCGGGCGGCGTCGACGGGCGCTTGGTGAGCATGATCGACCTGGGTCCGGCGGCGCTCGTCGCCGCAGGCATCGAGCCGCCGCGGCACCTGCAGGGGCAGTCCTTTCTCGGCGGGACGGCCGCGCGGCGGAGCCACGTGTTTGCGGCTCGCGACCGACACGACGAGATGTACGACATGGTGCGGGCCGTGCGCGACGAGCGGTTCAAGTACATCCGCAACTTCCACCCGGAGTTGCCATACCTGCTGTGGAACGCCTATCGCAACCGCCACCCGGCGATGCAGGAACTATGGCGGTTGCGCGCCGAGGGCGCTCTGGGCGGCGGCGCCGCGGCGCTCTTCGCGGGGGGGCGCCCCCCCGAGGAACTCTACGACACGGCCGCCGACCCGCACGAAGTGCGAAACCTCGCCGGGGATCCCGAGCACCGCCCGACGTTGGAGCGGTTGAGGGAGGCGCTGGGCCGGTGGCGGGTGGACTGCGGCGATCTTGGGGATGAGCCGGAGGCGCACCTGGCGGCCAGGATGTGGCCAGGAGGGATCGAGCCCCGGACGGCCCCGCCGCGCTTCATCCCGACCGGATCGGGGCTGCCCGGCCTGCACGCGGTGGAGGGCATGGTGCCCGAGTTGCCTGGGCCGGCGCTGTTGGTGCTGTACAGCGCGACCCAGGGCGCGTCCATCGAGTATACGTTCGCCTCCGGGGCGCATCCCGTCTGGACGCTGTACACCGGGCCCATCCCTTTACCGCCGGGACGGCATACCGTACGGGCCCGGGCCGGGCGCATCGGCTACCAGGACAGCACGGAAGCGGTCGCCGTGCTCAGGGTTGAGGCCGGGAAGAGCTAGCCTGCGGAGCGGTCCGGCGCGCACGGGGCCTTACGCTCAGGCCTTGCCGCCTCCCGCGAGCCGCAGGGCGCCCCAGCCGGTCAGCGCGGCCAGGGCGAGGCTCGTGAGCAGGCTTGGATACTTGGCGGCCGGATATCCCACCGACAGGATCAGTCCATGCCCCCCGACCAGAGCGCCGATCAACGCCCCGGCGGCGGCCGCCACCAGACCCCGCCCACGCCGTCCCGGGCCCCACCAGATGGCGACGCCGGTCGCCAGACCGATGGCTACGAAAGCGAGCCAGTGCAGCACTTGGCATGCTCCTTTTCATACTCGTCCGCCTCCTGCGGTACCAAGGGGGGCGGACGCACCCCGCCAAGCCCTCGCCGCCGCACGGGCGGCTGGCGGGAACTTGGCCCCCGCGTGCTTCGCAGGCGCGCGGCGGCTTCCCTGCGTGCGGCCGCCCCTGCCCCTGTTCCAACCGGTCGGTGCGGTGGCGCGCGGGGACAGGCTACGGCAGGCGGAAGGGGAGGGGGGGGGCGGGCTGGAAAACGGTGATCGAGGGAAAGTGGGGTGGCGGGGATCGGAGTGACCGCGATCCACGACCTGCTGGCCATCCTCGCGGTGATGAACCCTGTGGCCAACGTCCCGGTGTTCGTGGCGTTGACGGGAGGCATGGACCCGCAGGAGCGGCGGGCGGTGGCGGCGCGCGGCGTGGGCGTGGCCTGCGCGATCGTGCTGGTGTTCGCCCTGCTGGGGCACGTCATCTTCGCCCTCTTTGGCATCACGCTGGACGCCTTTCGGGTGGCAGGCGGGGCCCTGCTGTTTGTCATCGCCTTCGGGCTGCTGCAGGGACAGGGTTCGCACGTGCACCATCCGCGGGCGGAAGAGCGGGCGGAGGATGCGGTGGCGGGTGATGTCGCCGTCACGCCGCTGGGCACGCCGGTGCTGGCCGGTCCCGGCACGATCGCCACCGTGCTGGCGCTGGGTGGTGAGCGGCCGGTATGGTTCCACACGGGTCTGGTCGTGGCGGCGTTCGCTGTGGTCATCGCGGTGACGGCGCTGTTGTTCCGCCACTCCGAATGGGTGACGTCCCACCTCGGCCAGGTGGAGATCAACGTCGTCACCCGCATGATGGGGTTGCTCCTGACGATCGTCGCGGTGCAGATGGCGGCGGCGGGCCTGCTCGGGCTCTTTCCGGGCCTGGCCTGAGCGACCGGAGATCCGTAAGCGTTACGGGAATGCTGGAGGGGATGCCAGGTGTGGAGCCCGTCGGTGATCGAAACCCTGCGTCGGATCGAGGCCGATGACGTCCGTCAGAAGGAGACCGGTCAGGGGATCCCCTACTGGCGGGTCTCCGCCGACTGCGGCAAGCTGTTGTACATCGCCTGCCGCAGCGCAAGCGCCAAGCGGGCGGTCGAGCTCGGTTCGTCCTCCGGTTACTCCGGTATCCACTTGGCCGCGGCGCTCGCCAGCACCGGCGGGCGGTTGTGGACCTGTGAGCGCGAACCCGAGAAGCTGGCCTTGTCGCGGCGCAACTTCGAGGCGGCCGGCGTGGCGGACCGCATCACCCAGGTCGAGGGCGACGTCCTGGAGACGCTGCCCGCGTTGCTCGCATCGCTGGACGGACCGGTGGATTTCGCCTTCCTGGACGCGCTCAAGCCCGACTATGTCCGTTACCTCGGCCTGCTGCGCCCGCACCTGCGCCCCGGGAGCCTGGTGGCCGCGGACAATGTCGGTCCGCACAACGCCGAGGTGCTGCGCAGCTATCTGGAGACCGTCGGTGCGGCTCCGTTCGTGACCAGCATCGTGCCGACGCGCAACGCCGAGGGAAGGCAGGATGCACTGGCCCTCAGCCTGCTTGGTGACGCGTGATCGCCCCAGAGCCAGGGTATGCCGCTCGTCCCATGTCCCTTGTTGCGCTACCATGAGCAGGGGGGCACGGTGCGCACCGTGGCTGACGGTCGGCAGGTATAGGTGGGCTGGGTGCTGGCAAGCGCGGGTCCGTGCGGTCGGGGTGGCTACTGGACGTTCGGCGCGGCAGCGCGCGGCTGTGCCGCCGTGCACCTCGCGCATAAGCTGGACTGGCCCGCCCCGGCCGCCTTCGCGCCGAAAGTCGCGGCCCACGGCCCACGGCCCGCGGCGCGTGGCGCCGCCGAGCGTTTCGGTCCCCTGTCGCTTGGTGACCCGGGACCGTCGGCCGCCATGCCGGGGGAGATCGATACCTCATCGATACCTCATCGATACCTCTGAAGAGGGGAACGGGGAGTGGACGCGATGCAGCGGGGCATCCGCCCGGGGATGCGCGCCTTGGACGGCGGTCGTCCCCGGGCCGCACCTGACGGTGAGCGGTCCCGCATGCTGCGCTACGGGCGAGCCTGGCGTCAGGCCCTGCACACGGCGCAGCGGCTGGTGCGCGACTTCGGCGCCGCACGCGTGGTGGCGATCGGTACCCTGGTCCATCCGGACCGCTTCCACGACGCCAGCCGCATTGAACTGGTCGTCTTCGGCCTGCGGGCCGACGTGTTGCAGCGGGCGCGCAGCCTGGCCGCCGACGCGACGCTGCCGGCACGGATCCTGGACGGTGATCGGGCGGCGGGCGACGTTTTGGCACAGATCCAGGCAGAGGGCGTCGAGTTGGCGCGGCAGAACGGTCTGGTTTGATCCGGGCCCGAGTTCACCCCCGCGCCTTGTCGCGGTGCGGCCGGCCTGCACCGCCGCGTCCCGTCCGGGGCGTTCCGCTGGCGCGCGGCGACCGCGCTCAGCGAACGTCCTATCCCGCCGCGCCGTTTGAAGGGAAGACGGCACGGGCCGCCGCCTGTTCCCCAGGCGTGAATGCACAGACCAGGACGTCCGCGGGCAGGGGCGGCGTTGCCGTCCGCAGGGCGTCGGCGATGCGGCGGCACGATTCATACGGCGAGAGTCCCACGACCCCGCCCCCCAGCATAGGCAGGGCCACGCAGTGGCAGCCATGCGCCACCGCCAGCGAGAGGGCCTGGTGGAGGCTTTGGCACAACTCGTCCGCCGTGGCGGGACGGGCCGCCGCCCCATACTGGATGGTTGGCACGTGCAGCACCACCCGCGCCGGAAGATCGCCCGCGGTGGTGGCGACGGCGCCACCCAGTGGGCAGCGTCCGATCCGCCGGCTTTCGGCGGTAAGGCGGGGACCGGCCGCCTTGGCGATGGCGGCCGCCACACCGCCTCCGTGGGCGAGATCCGTATTGGCGGCGTTCACGATCGCGTCGGCCCCCGAGGCAAGGACGCTTCCAGGAGAGACCTGGATCCGCACGGCGATCCCTCCCGCCCCCGCCGCGTCTCCGGCGTACCGCCCTGCCCGGCGGCCATCTCAGCCGCGCGGGTCCGTCGCCCGGCGCAGGGCATCCCCGACCAGGAAGCAGCACGCCAGTGTCAGGCAGAGGACCGAACTGGGGAGGACGAACTGCCAGGCATGCGCCGGCAGCTCAGCCGCCCCCTGTGCCACCATCGTACCCCAAGAGGTGTTCGGGGGCTGGACGCCCAAGCCGAGGTAGGACAGATAGGCTTCGGCGAAGATGGCCTGGGGCAGCGAGAACGAGAGCCACGCCAGCACGGGCGCCCGCAGGTTGGGCAGCAGGTGGCGCCGCAGCACATAGACTCCCGGCGCCCCGCTGGCGCGGGCGGCCAGCACAAACGGCGCCTGGCGCAGCGCCAGCACCTGGCCGCGGACCAGCCGCGCCATACCGAGCCAGTTGACGACGGCGATCGCCAGGACGATGGTGGCCAGACCGCGTCCCAAAAGCAGCAGCAGCACCATGGCCAGCAGCAGGTACGGCACGCTGTACAGCAGGTCGACCCCGCGCATCAGCAGCGTGTCGCCCCACCCGCCGCTCCAGGCCGCCAGCGCGCCCCACGCCGCGCCGACCGCCAGGTCCACCGCCACCGCGGCGGCGCCGATCAAAAGCGAGACCCGGCCGCCCAGGCAGAGGCGCAGCCCCAGGTTGCGCCCCAGGGCGTCGGTGCCGAACCAGTGGCCCGGTCCGGGGCCGAGGTCCCGCTGCCGCAGGTGCATGACGCCCGCGGAGGCCGCGGCAAACCAAGGGCCGCAGGCGGCGGCCAGCGCGACCAGCGCCAGCACGGCCAGGGCGGCAAGCGCCAAGGGGTCGCCGCGCAGCCGCGCCCACGTCCCGCGGGGCCCCCCTGGCGTGCTCACGGCCGCTGCAGCTGGGCGGTGCGCACCCGGGGGTCCAGCGCGCCGGCCAGCAGGTCCGACAGCAGATTCGCCGCAGCGAGTAGCGCGGCGTAGAAGATGGTCAACCCCAAGACCACCGGGTAATCGCGGTCCAGGACGCTCTGGACGAAGGCGCGTCCCAGGCCGGGGATGGCAAACGCATGTTCCACCACGAACGAGCCCGCCAGCAGGGCCGCCGCCATCGGTCCGAGCGATGTCGCCACCGGCAGCAGGGCGGGAGCGAGCACGTGGCGGCGCAGGAGGGTCCAGCCCGCGACGCCCTTGGCGCGGGCGGCGCGCACGTAGTCCGACGCCAGCACCGCCTCCGCCTGGGCGCGCACCAGGCGGGCCACCAGGGCAAAGGGTGCGGCGCCCAGGGCGAGCGAGGGCAGCACGGCTTGCGCCGGCCGTCCCCACCCGGCCACCGGCAGCCAGGGCAGATGGACGGCGAAGAACGCGTCCAGTCCGGCGGCGAGCACGAAATTGGGCACCGCCAAGCCGGCGACCGAAGCGATGAGCACGAGCGCGCCCCAAAGGCGGCCGCGGCACGCCGCAAGTCCGAGCAGCGAACCGAGCGGCACGGACCAGGCCAGCGTCACCAGCCCGAGGGATGCTGAGACGGGCCAGCCCTGGGTGAGGATCGCCCCCACCGTGCGGTGGGGGTCGGTCAGCGACCACCCGAGCCGTCCGCCCAGCAGGTTGCGCAGGTAGTGCGCATACTGCCGGCCCAGCGGCAGGTTCAGTCCGTAGCGAGCGATCAGGGCGCTACGGATGCCCGACGCCAGGTGGGGGTTGGAAAACGGGTTTCCCGCCAGCGCGTGCAGGGCGACGAAGGTGGCCGTGGTGACCAGCCACACGCCGCCGACCGCCAGCGCCACCCGCCCCGCCAGATAGCGCAGCACGGTGCCCCTCCTCTCAGCCCAGGTGGACGTCGCGCAGGTAGAACCCGGGACCGGTCAACTGCATCACCAAACCGTGGACATCCGGCCTGGCGATCCAGTTCTGTGCCGGCCAGTACAGGGGCAGGACGGGCAGCGCCGCCAGCAGGCGGCGCTCCGCGGCGGCGAGTTGGAGGGCGCGTGCCCGTCCCGTGGCCGTTTCGGCCCGCCGCAGTTCGGCGGCGTAGGCCGCGTCGTTCCATCCCGTGACATTGAACGAGGCGCCGGCCAGCCACAGGTTCAGGAACGTGGTCGGGTCGTTGTAGTCGGCGCCCCAGCCCGAAAGCGCCAGCTGGTAGCGCCCCGCCGCTACATCGGCCAGTTCCGTGGCCGGATCGACCGTCTGCACTCGTACGTCGATGCCCAGGTTCTGCCGCCAGAAGGCGGTGAGGGCGGATGCCGCCTGGCGTCCGTTGGCGACGTTGTACGTCATCAGGGTCAGGGTCGGCAGGTGGTGTAGACCCAGAGCCTTGAGGCCCGCGGCGAGCGCGGCCCGCGCCCGCCGCGGGTGCGCGTGCACGGGCAGGACGTGTCCGACGAGGTTGGTGAACGGCTTTCCGGGTTCGTAATCGATGGTGGGAGGCGTGTAGGCGAACGCCGGCTGCGCCGCGCCGCCGACGACGGCATGCGTGAAGGCGGTGCGGTCGAGCGCCAGCGACAGGGCGCGGCGGACGAGGGAGTTTTGCAGCGGGCCGGACTTCAGGTTGCACTCGATGAACATGGCCGCGGCGGCCGCCTGGGTGTGAAAACCCGGCAGACTGCGCATCTGCGCTGCCTGCTGCGGCGGGATGGATGGGATGAGGGCGTCCAGGGCGCCGCGCCGGTAGAGGTTGACCGTAGTGGCCGCGTCTCCGACCATGACGCCGTCCACGGCCTGCAGGCGCACCTTGGATGCGGCCCAATAGCGTTGGTTGCGCGCCAAGTCCAGGGCCACGGCCGGCTTCCAGGTGGAAACGTAGAAGGGCCCGTCCGACAGCAGGTGCGCCGTTCCGGTGCCGTAGTTGCGCATACCCCAGGCGGTGACCTTCGAGACCTCCGCCGGGTCGTACACGGGAAGGGCGGTGAGCGCCAGCCAGTAGGGGGTGGGGTGGCTGAGCTTCACCACCAGGGTGCGGGATCCGACCGCGCGCACCCCCACCGCGGCCTGTAGGGCGGGAATCCGCGCCACCGCCGCGGCGTAGGTCCGGGGGTGGGCCTGGCGGGAGGGAAGGTGCAGGGCAAGTAGCGCGTGCGCCCCGCGTAGGTAGTGCAGCTGCGAGGCATACCCCGAACCGTTGCGGGGATCGAGGGCCTGCAGCCAGGCCCAGCGGAAATCGGCCGCCGTCACCGGACGCCCGTCGCGCCATACGGCCCGGCGCAGGTGAAAGGTGTAGGTGGTGCCGCCGGGGCTGACGCTCCAGCGGCTGGCGATGCCGGGGCGCAATCGGCCCCCGATCCCGATGCGGGTCAGCCCTTCCATGGTCTGGGCCAGGACGTTGAAGCTGATGGCGTCGCTTGCCGTGATCGGGTTGAGGTCCGGCGGGTTGGAGCCCCAGTCCAGGTGAAGGACCTGCTTGGTGGATGCCGGAGACGAACCGGTCGGGCCGCACGCGACGCCGACCACCGCCAAAGATGCGCACATCAGCAAGGCCAAAGTCCGGCGCTGCGCATACGTCAACCGGGTGCCTGGTTTGCTCCATGCGCGTCGGCGCCGACCGCCGGTACCGCCGCACACGTCCGCCCCACCAGGCGCGTTCCCTTCCGGTCCAGTTTGCGCTTCAGGCGCAGGACCAGGGCGGACCCCCACGAACGGCGCGCGATCACGCCGCATGGTTTCGATTTCGCACCTCCCCGCGACCAACGCCGCGGGGCACAAGACTACGGTCGGCCTACGCTCGGGCCGGAGCCATTCGACGGATTTCGGCAGAAAACGCCAGGTACCTTTGCAGGTTGTGCGTCCTGCCACGCCGCGGGAGACACGAGCTGAACACTGCCGTCCAGTGCGGCGCTGTCTGAACCTCCCCAGAGCTAACGCTCGGGGGTTCTGGGCCCGAGCACCACGGCCTTTCCGGGGCTCTCGCGGACGGCGGGTCCACAGGCCGCCGCTACAACCTCCCCGGCCTCAGCCCCGGCTCCGGTCCCTTTGGCGGGCGACCTCGTTCGCGATGAACCGGGCCAGGTACGCACTGTAGAGGTCCCGCTACGCGGAGACCCCGCAGGGGCACTGGTGCCGTCGCCGCGACAGCGGTTTCTTCTGCCGTCGGCCGCAGTGGCAGACCTGCGAGAGCGCCGTGCTGCGGGTGAGAACTCGACGACCTTACCACCGGTACGCTCAGCCCCGTGGCGCAGCCGCGCCACGAACGCGCCCGGAGCCCGCAGGCCGACCGAGCGTCCGAAGGCGCGCCGGAAGGCCCGGTAGAATACTTTCTCGATCCGGAACCCGTCGCCCTTGGCCAAGACCCGGTTTAACAGCCGGCCCTGAGAGGTCCTGCGTGCTTCGGCCAGGCGACGGTGGGTCTCGGTCAAGTCCCCTGCGGCCTGATGTTGCCGCTGGCTGACATCGAGCTTGATCACCTCGGCCCGGCGCTCGGCTGCCACCTAGTGGATGATCTCCTTCAGCCGGGCGTTTACGCCGTCCGTCAGGACCTTGCGCCGGTACTTGGGGCACCACACCACGTGGTACTTACAGGACTGGACCACGTTCACGTTGAGGTTCGCAGGTTCGAACGGGGCGACGTACGCATGTTTGCATCACACCACAGGCAGCAGCGTATCGCCGCAGCTTATCCCCGTACCTCAAGGCAGGGGCTTGCGCCGCTGGGCTTTTCGGTCAGACTGGGGCTGGCCTCACGTTCGCTCGGGCGGGTCGCACCGGCCGCGTGACACCCCGAGATCGTTTGGGGGGGGATGGCCTGTGGGGGCAAAGCGAGGGCAGGCTGCGCGGCGCCGGGCACTGCTGGCCTCCGCCGGAGCGGTGGCGGCTGCCGGCGCCGCGGCGGCGTTGCTGCGGGGTGACCGCGCGGTGCGCACCCTGCTGCGGTCGGTGGCGCCCGCGCCCTCGCTGGCGAGCCGTTCCGACTGGCGGCAACTGGGGGAGCGGCTCCACGGGAAACTGCTGCTGCCCGGGGCCCCAGGCTACCGGGTGGCCCACGAGCTGTTCGATCCCCGCTTCGACCGGGTGCGGCCCAGGGCGGTGGCGCGCTGCGCCAGCAGCAGCGACGTCCAGCGCTGCATCGACTTCGCGCGCATCCACGGCTTGCCGCTGGCGGTACGCAGCGGCGGCCACAGCTACGCGGGTTACTCGACCGGCACGGGGCTGGTGGTCGATGTGCGCGGGCTGCGGCAGGTGGCGTTCCGGTCTGGGGCCGCGGTGGCGACGGTGGGCGCCGGTACGCTGCAGGTCGATCTGTATGCGGGGTTGGCCCGGTACGGTCGCTGCGTCCCCGGCGCGTCGTGCGCCACGGTCGGCATCGGCGGTCTGGCGCTCGGGGGCGGCGTCGGCGTGCTGGCGAGGCAACTGGGCCTGACCTGCGACAACGTGGCGGGGTTGGAGTTGGTCACCGCCGACGGCGTCCTGCGCCGCTGCGACACCGCGACCAACCCCGACCTGTACTGGGCATGCCGCGGCGGCGGCGGCGGCAACTTCGGCGCCGTCACGTCCTTCGTCCTGCGCGCCCACCCCGCGCCTACGGTGAGCGCCTTCGGTCTGCAGTGGGCCTGGTCCGCCGCCCCGGAGGTGGTGCCGGCGTGGATCGCATGGGCGCCGCACGCCCCGGATGCGCTGTGGTCCAACTGTTCCCTGATCGGAACGCTGCCCGGTTCGCCTCCGCAACTGCGCGTGGCCGGCGTCTACATCGGAGAGGCGCGCGCGCTGGGGTCGCTGCTGGACGCCTTCGTCCGCCTGGCGGGAACGCCGCCGGCGACGCGGTCGGTGGCCGCCTACCCGTTCCTGGACGCCATGCTGATGGAGGCCGGCTGTCAGGGCTTCAGCGTCGCGCAGTGCCACCTGCCGGCGCAGAACGGGCAGGGTCGCCTGTCTCGGGTTTCCTTCGCCGCCAAGTCCGACTTTCTCAGCCAGCCGCTCGGGCCCCATGGTGTGGCCACGCTGCTGGACGGGGTGGCGGCCCGTGGTGGCCACTACCGCCTGCCCGGCGGGGCGGTTCTCTTGGACGCGAGCGGGGGGGCGGTCAACCGCGTGCCAGCCGACGCCACGGCGTACGTGCACCGCAACGACCTCTGCTCGCTGCAGTACTACGCCGCCTGGCCGACCGACGCCGACAGCGCCGTCCAACGCGCGAACCGCGCCTGGCTGTCCGCCTTCCACCGGGCGATGCGTCCCTTTGTCAGCGGCTACGCCTACCAGAACTACATCGACCCGCAGTTGCGGGATTGGCAGCATGCCTACTACGGCGCGAATCTGCCGCGTTTGGTCGCCGTCAAGCGCCGCTACGATCCGGACGACTTCTTTCACTTCGCCCAGAGCATCCCGACCCGCCTGCCGGCCGGCGCGTGAACAGGCGTGCATGCCGGTATCTTGACCGGTTGCCCCGTGTGCCCGGGTGGGCCCCTGCCGCCGGCGCGCGCGGGTGAACGCGTGCCCTCCGCTTTCTGGCGGCGGCAGGACCGGCGCTTGTCCGGTGGGAATAGACGGGCGGATTGCGGCGGTCGGAGGTGGGCCCAACGCTCGCGGCTCCTGCGGATTTCACGGGGCGGGCGGCGGTGGTCACCGGTGCCGCCCACGGTATCGGCCGGGCGGTCGCGTTGCGGCTGCATCGGGGCGGCGCCGCAGTCGCGTGCTTCGACCGCGATCTACCGGGGGCCGAGGCCGTCGCGGCGGCGATCGCGGCGGACGGGGGAAGGGCCCTGGCCCTGGGCTGTGATGTGACGCAGGATGGAGACGTCGCCGCCGCCATGGCCGACACGGTTTCCCGTTTCGGCCGCCTGGATGCGCTGCACGCCAACGCCGGCATCCAGCGGTACGGCACAGCGCTGCAGGTGTCGGAAGCGCAGTGGGACGAGGTTCTGGATGCGAATGTCAAGGCCGCGTTCCTCACGGTGCGCCACGCCCTGCCGCACCTGATCGCGTCCGGACGCGGCGCAATCTGCCTGACATCCTCCGCCCAGGCCTTCGCGACCCAACGCGGCGTGGTGCACTACGCCGCGTCCAAGACCGCCCTGGTCGGCCTCTGCCGCGCCCTGGCCGTCGACCACGCCCCCCAGGGTGTGCGGGTCAACTGTGTCTGCCCTGGCTCCGTCGACACCCCCATGCTGCGCGCGGCCGCCGATCGCTTCGCGACCGCCGCAGGCTTGGCGCGCGACGAACTACTCTGCCGCTGGGGGGCGTCCCATCCCCTGGGCAGGGTCGCGGCGGTGGAGGAGGTTGCGGAAGTCGTGGCCTTCCTCCTGTCGGAGCGCGCGAGTTTCATCACGGGTGCGGCGGTGCCGGTGGATGGCGGGCTATCCGCGCAGCTTGGGGTGGTCCTGCCCGAATAGCCGGCCGGCTGAAGGGCGCGCCGCCAGGCCGCGGGGGGCGTGGGGACGTGGCCACGGGAATAAGGAGGTCGAGACCCATGGGCTCGCCGCATCCGGGCCGGATCAGCGATGTCCGCACGACGACGGTGGCGGTGCCGTTGGAGGCCCCGCTACGCCACGGCAACGGCGTGCATCCGGGGTATTTTGTCCGCACGCTGGTGGAACTGGAGACCGACGAGGGCCTGGTCGGCCTCGGCGAGGTCGGGGGCGGCGGGGCGTCCGCGGCCCAGGCGATCGGAGCGCTGCGGTCGGCGCTACTCGGAGAGGATCCCTACCAGTTGGAGCGGCTGCGCTGGAAGTGCGCCAATCCCGTCCAGGCCCTGTATGTTCCGCTGCACCAGGTGTATGCCGCGATCGAGTTCGCCTGTCTCGACCTGCAGGGTCAGGCCGCCGGCCGCCCGGTCTGCGATCTGATCGGCGGACGGTTGCGGGATCCGGTGCCGTTTGCCGCCTATCTCTTCTACCGTTATACGGGCGAGGCGGAGGCGGGCGGGGAGCGTGACGGCGAGACGATGGTCGCCCACGCGCGGGACCTGGTGGCGCGCTATGGGTTCAAGACCCTCAAGGTCAAAGGCGGCGTATACCCGCCGGATCACGACGTCGAGACGATGGCCGCGCTGCGCCGGGCCTTTCCGGATGCGCGTCTCCGGCTGGATCCCAACTCGCTTTGGTCGGTCGAAGAGGCGATCCGCGTCGCCAAGCGCTGCGAGCCGATCGGGCTCGAGTATCTGGAGGACCCCACCTGGGGCATGGCCGGTATGGCCCGGGTGAGCCGCAGCACCTGGATCCCGACCGCCACCAACACCGTCGTCGTCAACCTGGACCAGGTGCCGGCCGCAGTCGCGATGGGTGCGGTCGGGACCATCCTCGCCGACCCGCACTTTTGGGGTGGGATCGGCGGGGTGCGCAAACTCGCCGCCGTCGCCGAGACGTTCAATCTCGGTCTGGGCATGCACAGTGGTGGAGAACTCGGCGTGAGCCTCGCGGCCATGGTGCACTTCGCGGCGGCCACGCCGAACCTGGCGTTCGCCTGTGATGCGCACTACCACCACCTCAAGGGGGACGTGCTGGCGGGGGAGCCGTTCCGCTACCAGGACGGCAGTCTGCGGGTCCCACAGGGGCCGGGTCTGGGTGTGCGCCTCGATCCGGACCTGGTGGCCCAATACGCGGAAACGTACCAGAAATTGGGCCCGTACGACTACCACCAGGATCCGCGGCGTCCCGGATGGTTTGCGGTGTTTCCTGGAGAGACTTCGCGCTACGCCGTCCCGGGTAGCTGAACACGGCCCGCGGGTGGCGCCGCAGGCGCTGTGTGGCCCGGACCGCCCTCGCCGGGGCTGCCCGGTTTCCAGAAAACCATCGATATCCCCAGGGGCGTGTGGATAACCTGTGGACGGCTGTGGATAAGATGGCGCGGCGATACGCCCGGATGCCGCAGGGGACCGCGGTGCCGGCGCGAATTTCATGTTGTCCGGACAAGGGGGCGTGGTGGTTGGGGGAGGCCGTCAAGAGGTTGCACGCGCCGGTGGTGCAGGTGTCGCTGGACGTGCCGACGTCGCAGGAGGCGGTGCACCTAGCGGAGATCGCGGTGCGCGCCGGGGTGGACTGGATCGAGGCGGGCACGCCGCTCCTGTTGGGGGAGGGGTTGCACGGGGTTCGCGCGCTACGCGAGCGGTTCCCGCACCACCCCATCATCGCCGACCTCAAGACCATGGACGGCGGTTACCTGGAGGCCGAGATGATGGCCAAGGCCGGCGCGAGCTTCGTCGTCGTGATGAGCCAGGCCCACCGCGCCACCGTGCGTGCGGTGGTGCGCGCCGCGCGGGAGTATGGCATCGAGGTGATGGGGGACGTCCTGGCGGCGCCCGACAAGGCGGCGGCGGCGCGCGATCTGGTCGCCGACGGCTGCAACTACATCATCGTCCACACCGGTTTTGACGAGCGCCACGAGGATCCGGCGCGAAGCCCCTGGGATGACCTAGCCGCGGTCGTGGCGGCGGTCGACGTGCCGGTGCAGGCGGTCGGAGGCCTGCGGCTGGAGGACCTGGACCGCCTGCCGGCCGCCGGGGCGCCCCTGGTCGTTGTAGGGGCGCCCCTGGTGATCGATCACAACGCCTTCCGTGCCGCCAGCGCGGACGACGAACTGGAGGCGGTGCTGCGCGACGTCGTGCGCCGCGTGCACGCCGCCGGCCGGTCCGCGGGCGCCTAGCCAGCGGGCCACGCCCCCGCCAGGGCCCGCCAGGTGCCGGCCGGTTCCCTGCCCAGGCGCCAGTCGATCATGCCCGCCATCCCGTGCGCGCGGGCGACCGCGGCCAGGGCCAGGGTGGAGCGGATGGTGGGCACCCAGACGGTGTGCAGGCTGCCGTTGGCGGTGTAGTTGAAGTGGTCCTCCTGCTGCACCGGGTCGAAGACGGGCGAGACCCCCTGGGCCTGTGCCAGGGCCAGGGCGGCGCTGGCGCCCAGCGATGGGGTGACGTTGCTGGTGCTGCTCCAGTCGTAGGCGTAGCCCGGGAAGCCGAGCAGGTATTTTCCGGCCGGCGCCTGGCTCACCGCGTAGCGCACCACGTCTTGCACCCAGGGCAGCCCGGCGATGGGCCCCGGGGTGCCACCCTGCCAGTGTTCGTCGTAGGTCATCAGCGCCAGCATGTCCGCGCAACCGGCCAAGGCGTGCAGGTTGTAGGCGGCGACCCAGTGGCTGGCCGGGTGCGTGGCCGGGTTGTACCCGGCCGACTCGGCTGGGACGGCCACCCACAGCACCTGTCCGCGCGCGTGCAGGATCTGTGCCGTCTGGCACACGAGCGACGTGAAGGCCGCCTGGTCGCCGGCGGCCGCCCGCTCCAGGTCGATGACTGCGCCGGCATAGGGGCGGGCCGCTGCGGCCATGGTGGTCGCGGCGCGGTTGCGCGCGGCCTGGGATTGCAGGACGGGGTCGACGGTGGCGGTGGCGCCGAACATGACCAGCACGGGGATGTGGGTTTGGGTGTCCCACTGCGCCAGGCGGGCCGAGATGCGGCCCGCCGCCTGTCCGTCGGACAGCACGGTGTAGCCGGTGGCCACCACGGCGTTCAGCCGTCCGCCGCTCTGCAGCAGGCGTAGGTAGCTGGAGTTGCTATGGGCCAGGGCGTAGGCGGCCAGCAGTGGCCGGGCCGAAAGGCCGCGCGCCGGTGCGGCAAGCAACTGGGAGCGGCGCGGCAGGTAGCGGGCCAGGAGTGCGGCGGCCTGAGCCCGCGTCGCGATGGCGTTCGGGTCCAGGGCAAGGCCGCCGCTCGGGGTGGGCACGCCCTGCAGCACCCCCTGGGCGACGGCGATCGAGACATCCCCGACCGCCCAAGCGGGCAGCGCCGCGGCGTCGGAGAAGCGGGCCAGGACCCACGGCGTCGGAGTCGCGCCTTGGTGCGCCAGGGCGCGGCCGATGAGCACCGCTGCCTGGAGGCGCGAGACCGGCCGGTCGGGGTGGAAACGTCCGTCGGGGTATCCGTGCACCAGCCCGGCCGCCCGGGCCTGTGCGACCAATCCCTGGTCGGCCGCCGGGATGCGCGCCTCGTCGGCGAAGGCCGGGGCGCCGGTGCCGGCGGCCAGGACGGCTGCCCGCGCCAGCCAGACGGCCAGGTCGAGCCGGGTGGCCGGAAGCGCCGAGCCAAACGCCTGTCCAGGTTGCCAGTGCACCACGCTGGCCGCAGCGTCCGCCGTCAGGGCGCTCTGGATCCAGGCGGCGCGGGGTGCGGCCGCCTGGGCTCCGGCCGGGTGCAAGAGCGCCAAGCCGAGCAGGCCGGCCAGCCAGCGCTCCGGTTTCCATGGTCGGCGCCGCCGTCGCGGCGGTCTACAAGTGGAGCGCATGCCAGATCCCTCCGTTCCTGGGGAAGGAGGGTTCCACCGCCATCGCCTGCTGCCTTCTAGAATGTGCCTGGTAGATTAAGCCTCCAGGCGGGCGCCGGCGGCGATGGGGGAAACTCTGGAATCTCTAGAAGCTGTGCTCAGCGCGGGGCGCCGAACTTGGCTGCGGCCGCTGGTGCGGTGGCCTTGCGCGCCTGGCCTCAGTCGCCGACCGCGGCCAGGCTCTGGGCCGGGACTGGCCGCGCGCTTTGCGCCGGGCGCGTGGCCAACACCAGCAGGCAACCCAGGAGGATCGCCCCGCTCGGCAGCAGGAAGGCGTGCGGCAGGCCCAGGTCCGCCTGGCCAGCGGCGATCAGGGGCCCGCCGAGCATCGTCCCGACGCCCTGGGCGGCGAAGAAGATGCCGCCGGCCAGGCCGACGTGTTCGGGATCGAGTTCCTGCACGTAGCCGATGCCCACGCCGTAGACCGCGGCGATCATGAAGGACACCGCGGGAAAGGCGATGACGGCCGCGGCGGCGCCCGGCACCCACGCGAGCACGGTGAAAAAGAGCGCGCCGCCCATCGTGCCCAGGGCGATCACTGCGCGCCGCGAGAGGCGGTCGGCCAACCGGCCCGCCGGGGGCATCAGCACCATCTCCGCCAGCGCCATCCAGCCGAAGGTCGCGCCGACCAGCGCCAGCGGTAGACCGAGGCGTGCCAGATAGAGTGGAACGGCCTGCATCTTGGCCGTGTTGCCCGCGACGACCAGCGTGGTCGCGGCTCCGAACAGGCCGAGTTGGCCCCAGCGCACGCGGGTCGAGGCGTCGGTCCGGCCCCCGCGGTCGCCGGTGGCGGCGTCGCGGCAGAGGGTGATCACGACGACCGCGGCGACGGCGTTGCACATCCCCGCCAGGGCAAAGAGGCGGCCGTAGCCGGATCCGGCCAGCAGGCCGCCCAGTGGCGCACCCACCACCCAGGCCGCCGAAATCATGGCGCGCAGAGTGGCCAGGGTCAGGGCCCGTGGCCGCTGCGTGGTGCCGACGCCGACGTAGTCGTGGGCCAGAGAGAACAGGTGGGGCTGCACCTGCGCCGCCAGCAGCACCGCCGCCGCCAGCAGCACCACCCAGAAGGGCGGCTGGACGGCGAGCACCAGCAGGCCGGCCGCTTGCAGCCACGCCGCCAGGGCGGCGACCCGGCGCCGGCGGCCCCAGAGGTCCGAGAGGCGGCCGAACAGCGGGTTGAGCACGAGCCCGCCGGCCGCGGCGGCGGCGAAGTACGCGGCGATCGCCCGCGGGCCCAGGCCGTGGTCGTGGACGAGCCAGAGCGCGATCAGGGGCACGGTCATGCCCTGGCTCACCCCGTGGACGGCCAGGGCCAGTGCGATCGGCGCGAGAGATCGATCGCGCAGGATACCGAGGATCTGGGGGCCGAGGCGTGATGGCATGGGATGCAGTGTAGCACCGGGCGGCGGGCAGGGGGCAGCGCGTGGGGACGAGAAGGCCACATGGCGGGGGGTGCGCGCTGGTGGTGGAGCATCTGGTGGTTCTGCGGCTGCGACCCGGTGTGGCCGAGGAGGATGCGCAGACCCTGATCGGCGAACTGCGGGCGCTGGCCGGAGAGATCCCCGGCATCATGGACCTGCAGTGCGGGCGCAATTTCAGCCCGGCCCGCGCCCACGGTTACGACATCGGCCTGCGGGTGCGTTTTCCGGGCAAGAGTGAACTCGCGGCCTACGGCCCTCATCCGGCACACCAACGTGTGCTGGAACGGATCGGCCAACTGTGCGCAGACGTGTTGGCGGTCGATTTCGAGGTCTAGCGGGCCTTAAGGGCGATCGAGGGTGATAGTGGCCCGCGGCCTGTGGGAGAGCGGGTCTGCGGCAGCTAGGGCGTAGCACCTGTCGTCCAGGATCGGGCCGGTTTGGCCACCTGCGGGTGGAAGCGCTGCAGGCCGAGGAGTTGGAAGAGCCGCTCCTTCTTCGGATCGCGGCGGGTGACGCGGATGCTGACCGGCACGGTCGGCTTGCGGTGGACGGTGTTGAACGCCGGGGTGCGGCACGGCGCGCCGGACCTCGCGGTGCATGAGTGCGCTCAGCAGGAGCGCGAAGACGCAAGACGTGGCGAACGTGGACTTGCGGATCATCAGCACCCAGTCGCCCGAGTGGATGCCACGGTGGTCGAGCCGCACGCCTCGCCCAGGCGCATGCCCGGGTGGTCCCCACCTCGGTGCTCATGTGGTCTCCTTTTCACCAATTCCCGGCGCGGGCCGTAGATGCCCCCGGCTTCAGCCGTGGGACAGGGCCGCGCCTCCCGCCTTTGGTTGTCCGCATAGATTCTGGTCATGAAGCAGGTTGTGCAGGTGAAGTTGCTCCCCGATCCCGAACAGGCCGCCGCGCTTTTGCGTACCTGCGTACCATGGAGGCGTTCAACGCGGTCTGCAATGTCGTCGCCGAGGTCGCCTTTGCGGAGCGCACCGCCGACAAGATCAGGTTGCAGCCGCTCGTCTACGGCCGCATTCGTGGGGAGTTCGGCTTGTCGGCCCAGATGGCCGTGCGGTGCATCAGTAAGGCGTGCGAAGCCTACAAGCGCGACAAACGCATTCAGCCGACCTTCCAGCCGCACGGAGCCATGCCCTACGACGAACGAATCCTGTCTTACAAGGGGCCGACCGTATCAGCATCCTGTCCCTGGGTGGTCGCATCCTTGTCCCCATCGTCTTCGGCCTCTACTGCGCGGATCGACTCGGAATGCGGCGCGGGCAGGCCGATCTTGTTTACCGCGACGGCACCTTCTACTTGCTTCAGACCATCGACGTGCCCACGCCGCCCGAGCGGTCCGCAGAAGACTGGGCTCGGCGTAGACCTCGGAATCGCCAACATCGCCACCGACAGCGACGGCGAGGCGTTCTCTGGGGCCAAGACCAAGCGGCGTGCGCCACCGCTACCAGCGGGTGCGGCAACGGCTGCAGAAGAAAGGCACTCGTTCCGCTGCACGCCTGCTTGCCAAGCGCCGCAGTAAGGAGTCCCGTTTCTCCCGCGATACCAACCACTGCACCAGCAAGAGCATCATGCGGAAGGCCGAAGGCACCGGGCGCGGGATTGCCCTCGAGAGCCTGAAGGGGCGGTTGACAATCGGCCGTCAGACTGCCACTATTGACTAAAAGTACAACCGAAATGGTGTGACATATGCCGCGTACAGAGGACGCCAACCAGGTCATCCGCGAGGAGCGCAGGCACCAGATCCTGAAGTCCGCAGCGCAGGTGTTCGCGCGCCAGGGTTACGTCGGCACCCGCATCGAGGACATCGCTGCGGCCGCCGACTCCAGCAAGGGTCTTCTCTATCACTACTTCGCCGGCAAGGAGGAAGTTTTCAACACCCTGATCGCGATGATCGAGGCCGGCGTGCGGCACCTGTTCGAGGAGGCTCAGCGGCTGGACGCGAGTCCTGGGGAGCGCCTGCGCTGGCTGATCGAGCGCGAGGTGTTGGGCTTCGAGCAGCAGGCGCAGATGTTTCCCGTCGTCCTGCAGGCCCTCGTCAGTGACTCGGTGCCCGACGAGGCGCGAGATCTTGCCCTGGGGATGGGGCGTAGATCCCAGGTGGTGATGCGCGAATGGATCGCCGCGGGACAGCAGAGTGGCGAGATCATCGAAGGTGATCCGGACCAGCTTGCACTGCTGCTGATCACATGTATCAACGGCCTCGCGGTTACGGCCGCGATGTCGTTACCCTCAGGCCCGTCCGCCGTCGAATCCTTGATGCGTCTCTTGCTGCGACCGTCACAGTAACGGCCGCGCGCGGAGGGTGTTCTGATCGCGCGGTATGACTGATGTCCCGGTCAATGGTAGAAGCGGAGGACTTGTCTGCATGGCTCAAGGCCAAGTCGCAATCGAGTCCGAGCCCGCCGGCCCGCGCTTTGGCATCCTGATCCAGGTCGGGCTGCTCGCCGCCCCCTTCATGAGCATGATCGACGGCAGCATCGTCAACGTGGCGCTGCCCGATATCGCCAGCAGCATGCATGCGACGCTCGCGGCGGTCCAGTGGGTCGCCAGCGCTTACCTCCTCACGCTCGGGATGGCGCTCAGCGCGACCGCGTTCCTGGCGAAACGCTTCGGCACGAGCCGGGTCTACCGCCTGAGCCTGATCGGTTTCTCCGTCGCGTCCGCGCTGTGCGCCGTCTCTCCCGGGGTGGCGGCCCTGGTCGCGGCCCGCATGCTGCAGGGGCTCTTCGGCGCCGCGCTCGTCCCTCTCGCGATGAACATGCTGTTGGGCGACGGGGAGGCCCGCAAGAGGATGTCGTGGTACGCCGGCATGCTGCTCTTCCTGGCGCCGGCCATCGGCCCGACGCTCGGCGGCGTCCTGATCCGCTGGGCCGGGTGGCCCGCGATCTTCCTCGTGAATGTCCCGCTCGGGCTCATCGCCGTGTTCGGCGTCCTGCGGCTGCCGCCGGCCTTCTCACGCGCACAGGCGGGCACCCGCTTCGACTCAGCGGGCTTCGCTCTCCTGGCCGCGGGCCTCGCCCTCGTGACCTACGGGGCCTCCCAAGGGCCGCAGGCGGGCTGGCTGAGTTCCTCCGCCTGGCCGTTCTGGCTGCCGGGAGCCCTGCTGCTCGCGGCGTATGGAGTCTTTGGAGCCCGAAGCCGCCACCCAATCCTCGACCTCAAACCCCTGAGACGGCCGCAGGCGGCCCTGGCCCTCGGGCTAACGGTCATCGCCGCCGTGGTGTCATGGGTCGTGATCATCCTGGTGCCGGCATTCATGCAGGAGATCCAGGGCCGATCCGCGTGGATAGCAGGGCTGACGCTCCTGCCGCAGGGTCTCGTCGTCGGCATCGGCACACTGCTTGGCGACCGCTGGCTGCCGCGGCTTGGGTTGCGGACGACCGTCACGCTGGGCACGCTCATCCTGACCGCCAGCACCCTTGGCCTGCTCGCGGTGACCCTGTCCTCGCCCGCTTGGCTCATCGCCGTCATCCTGACCGGTCGCGGTGTGTCGACAGGACTCGTCATCCAGCCCCTGCTTACCGAGTTGATCGGAAGGCTGCCATCAGAGGAGGTGCCAGACGGCAACACGCTCTTCAACGTGGCGAACCGTGTCGGAGGCAGCTTCGGGATTGCGCTGGTGGTGACGTTCTTCGAACTGCGGGAGCGGCTGCGCGTGAAGCAGGCCCTGGTGCAACTCGGCATCCCCACCCGCTTGGCGGAAACGCTGGGTGGTCCACACCCCGCCGCGACGATGCCGCCGGCGGTGGCGCGTGCTCTGGCGAACGCGGCGACCGTCGGCTTCCACGACGTGGTGTGGATGGTGGCGGCCATTGGCGCAGCCGGGATACTGGCCTCCGCAATGCTCAAGGGAGGCAACGCGTCGGCGCAGGCGACGGGGGATTAGGCCCGCGGGTGCTGCCAGCCAGTTGCCGTTCATGGGCGCCAGGTCCACCCGGCGCTTGAGAGGCGGGCCTGACACTGCAAATACGCCCTAACGCGAGTTCTTGCTCACCTCGCCGGCTAGGCTCCGGGCCGCGGTGCCGCCGGCTGCAGCGGGGCCCGGGCCGTGCTGATGGTGCGCAGATCCTGCAACGGCCACCAGACGGTCAACGCTCGGCCGGCCAGCGCCGATTCGGCCACCGGGCCGAAGATCCGGCTGTCGGTGCTATCCGTACGGTGGTCTCCCAAAACGAAGACGTCTCCGGCGGGCACCGCCATCGGCCGCATCGACGTGTCGCCCTGGAAGCCCGGCGCCACGTAGGGATCGGACTGGAGGCGGCCGTTGACGTAGACGCGCCCGTGCCGCATGGCGACGGTCGCCGGTCCGACGGCGATCACCCGCTTGACGAAATCCGCACTGGACGGGATGGGGGGCTTGAAGACCACCACCTGGCCAGGCTGCGGCGCTCCGAGGAGGAAGGCGCAGCGGAGGACCAGGACGCGTTCGCCCGTGTACAGGGTCGGCTGCATCGACGGACCGACCACCGTATAGGTCGAAAGGACGAAGTGGCGCACGGCTAAGGCCATGACCACGGCGACCACGAGGGTGCGCACCGTCGCCCACAGTTCAACGAGGCCGCCGCGACGGCCCTGTACCGCTTCCGCCGGAGTGGACAGGGTGCCGCCATCCTGCGGAGGAGGCGGCGTCACCGGCCGTCCGGCCCATCTTGCCGGTGGCCGAACCACGGCGGGCTTACCAGGAAAAAGATGATGCCCACCGCACCGATACCCAGTAGGACTGCCTCCGCCACGCACGCATCCCCCCGGGGGGCGCGGGTTCGCCCGTCCCCGTACCGTAAAGCATACCACGTGCGCCCGGGCCTGGCTGCGGTCTTTCCGTGGTTGCCCGGCGCAGGTGCGCGGCGCAAGATTGGCAAATGGACGCGCGACGGTACGGGGGAAGGGCGGCGGTGGTGCTGCGCAAGGTGCGGGTGCGTCGGCCGGCGCAGCCGGCTCGCCGGCGCGGCGGCGGTGTGCCGGTGCCGCTGTTGCGGGAATTGAACCTGCTGCGCCTCGCCTGTCGGGATGCGCCCCCGCGCCGCTTGGCCGGCGCGCTACTCGAGTGGACCGAGGCGGTGCTCCCCGGCGCCCCGTGCGAGGTGCTCATCGGCGATCCGCAGGCCGGCTATCTGCAGGTGGTCGGCACGCGCGGCTTTCGGGCCGAGCGCGGTTTGGGCTGCCGCATCCCGATCGGTGTCGGCGTGACCGGCGCGGCCGCCCGCCAGGCGCGCACCGTCTGGGTGCCGGACGTGGGAAGCGACCCCCGCTACATCCCCGGGGTGCCGGGGGCGCGCTGGGAGCTGGCGGTACCACTGTGTGTCCGCCGGCGCGTCATCGGCGTGATCGATCTGGAGGGCGGCCAGGTGCGTCCTCCGAGCCTGCGCCAGCGTAGGCGGCTGGCGCGCCTGGCGTCGGTGCTCGCGCCGGCCTTCGCCCGGGCGCTGCCGGTGACGCCGCTACAGCCGCTGCGACTCCAGGCCGTGCCGGGACGCACCCCGGCGGCGCCCCCGAGCCCGGAGCCCGTCGCGTTGCGGCGGTTGCTGGTCGAACACCGACTGACGGTCCGTCTGGAGCCTCTGGCAACCCTGGACGCCGAGCGGCGCCTGGTCGGGTATGAGGCGCAGGTCTTGGGGCCAGGGGGACTCCTGCCGACCGACGGCGGCGATCCGCCGACGGCCGCAGCCGCGGACCTGGTGCGGCTGGAGGCCGCCTTGGGGGCCTGGCGGGCGGGCATGGGCGTGCTGTTTTGCGACATCCACGCGGCCGCCCTGCGCCGCGCCGGCTTTCTTCCGGCCGCTGCGGCGCTGGCCCGGCGCCTCGGCGTGCCCTCCGGGGGGCTGGTGCTGGATCTGAAGCTCACCGACGCCCACGGACTGTCCGAGGCGGTGCGGCGCACCGACCGGGCCCCGGGAGCCCTGCCGCTGGCCATAGACCATTTCGGCGCCGGCGGGGGATCCCAGGCGCTGGTGGAACTGCGGCCCGCCTACGTGAAACTGGCGACGGCGCTGATCCGCGGGGTGGAGCGTGACTTCGGACGCCGCACCTACATCGAGTCCCTGTGCTACTTCACCCGGCGTACGGGGGCCCAGGCCATCGCCCTGGGCGTGGCCACGTCCGGGGAGCAGGCGGCCCTGCGCCAGTGCGGCGTGACCCTCGGACAGGGCATGGCGATCGGGCCGCCCCTGGCCCCGGAAGGTCTGGCGTGAGGTCCGCGGAGGTTGTGGGGGAGGGCTGGTCGTGCGCTGGGGGCAGGCGGACGAGGCGGGGTTCGATCCGCTCCGCTTGGACCGGGCCTGGGAGGTGCTGCGCCGGACCGCCGGTACACCCTCCGTCCCGGCCGCGGTGGCGGCTGTGGGCAGGGGCGGGGTTGGGGTCGGACCGCGCGCCTTCGGCTGGGCCGTGTACGATCCGCCCGGCCAGCGGGTTGCCGCCCAGGTGGACACGGTGTTCGATCTGGCGTCTCTGACCAAGGTGGTCGGTACGGCGACCGCCGCCTGGTGTCTCCTTGAGCGGGGATCGGTGCGGCTCGCGTTGCGCATCGCCGATGTTCTGGAGGGATTCGCGCCGCCCGCCCAGGACGAGGTCCCCGACTGGCGCAGCCGCGTCACGGTGCGCCATCTCCTGACGCATACCTCCGGCCTACCGGCCGGTTCCGACCTGCGCCGCGTCGCGGGCGGACCGCGCGAGCGCCTCGCCGCGGCGATGCGGGTGCCGCTTTGCGCACCACCCGGCCAGCGGATGGTATACAGCGACATCGGGTTCATTCTGCTGGCCGCGGTCTTGGAGGAGGTGGCGGGCATGCCGCTGGACGCCTTCTGCCAGCGGGAGGTGTTTCAACCCCTGGGCATGCGCGACACCGGCTGGAATCCGCCCGCGGCCACGGCCGCCCGCGCCGCGGCCACCGAGTGGGCAGAGCGACCCGGGCCCGGGGGGTACCTGCGCGGTGTGGTCCATGATGAAAATGCCCGCGCGCTTGGAGGTCTGGCGGGCCACGCCGGTCTATTCGCACCGGTGGGTGACCTGGCGGTCTTCGCCGACATGCTGCGCGCCGGCGGCGTCGGCGGCGCACCCGGCCTGCCGGCCCGCCGCGTCCTGTCTGCGGCCGGCGTGGGCCGGATGACCGCCCCCGCTGTGGTTCGCGAAGACGACGGCCGCACCCTGGGTTGGCAGGGGGCCGGCCGTCGCGGCGCCCCCTGCGGCGACCTCTGGACCGAGCGCGTCTTCGGCCACACCGGCTTCACCGGCACCTGCCTTTGGATCGACCCCGGTCACGACCTGTGGGCCGTGCTTCTGACCAACGGCGTGCATATGGGACGGGCCCTCGGGTTGGCGGCCATGCCGGCGTTGCGGACCGGTTTCCACAACGCCGTGGTCGCCGCCATCGACGGTCCGGCGGTCGGTTGATCCCGCGTCCGCGCCCCTCCGTCAGGCGCGGCGGGCCGCCCGCAGGCGCTCGGCGTGCGCCTGGCGTCCTGTGGATTCCAGCCTGCGGCAGTAACGGTCCAGTTCGCCGCGGGCGTGGAAGGGGCCGCCCTCCCGCACGACCGTCCACAGCGGGTCGACGGCGTGGGCCGAGGTTTCCATCTGCTGCGTGTGCCAGCGCTCCAGGAGCGCCAAGCCGACGTCGACCACTTCCGGCCGCCGATCGGCTAGGTCGTGTACCTCATGCGGGTCGTGCGCTAGGTCGAAGAGCATTGTCGGCGGGAAGGCCTTCACCCCCGGTTCGTAGGTCCGGATCAGCAGCCAGTCGTCGAAGCGGACACCGCGCTGGCAGGCCCAGGCGGCCTGGCTGAGGACCAGGTGCGTGCGGCCGGCGCAGGCGCCACCGCGCAGGGCGGCGGCGAAGCTCTGGCCGTCCCACGCCTCGGGGATGGGGGCCTGCAGCAACTCGCAGATGGTGGGCGCGAGATCGACGTTGTAGCGCAGGCCGCGGTCGACCGCGCCGGCGGGGACCCCCGGGCCGCTGACGATCAGGGGCACGCGGCAGGTGATCTGGTCGGCCGTCTGGTGGTCCCCGTACACGTTGAGTTCGCCCTGGTTTTCTCCGTGGTCCGCGCTGACCAGGATCAGGGTGTCGTCGCGGACCCCAGCCGCCTCCAGGGCGTCGAGCAACCTTGCCACGTGCGCGTCCGCGTAATGGATCCCCGTGTCGTAGCCGTCGATCCAGCGCTTGAAGGCGCCAAGGCTGCCGATCTCTTGGGGCATGCGCGGATACCGCTCGGCGGCCCGCTGGTCGGTGTTCCAGCCGGTCGGTTCGCAGGCGCTGTGCGGTCCGTAGCCGGCGCGGTGGGCCGCCAGCAGGTCTTCGGTGAGCCAGTCGGGCGGGGGGAGCGTCGCGAAGGGTTCCCCGTATTCGAGCGGGACGCGGTAGGGGGTGTGCGGGTCCCAGAGGTTCACGTGCAGGAACCAGTGGTCTTCGCGCGCGTGGCGGGCCAGCCAGTCCTCCGCGTAGGGCAGGACGTCGTGCGCCGATTCCTGTCCCATCGTGCCGTGGTTGAAAATCTCCTGGAAACCGGCATACCAATGCCAGGCGCTGTGCCGTTCGCCGAAGGTGCTGACCGTGGCGGTGCGGTAGCCGGCGCGCCGCAGCGACGCCATCCAGCTGTGCCGGCCCAGCCAGCTCTGGAAGCCGCGGCCCGCGCCCTGGACGAAGGGATCCGCGGCGGTGCCGCCGTGGCCCACCACGCCGTTGTGGATGCCGAAGCGCCCGCCGAACAGGGCGGTGCGGGACGGCAGACAGGGGGCGTCGCTGGTGTAGTAGTTTTCAAAGCGCATACCACGCCTGGCCAGACTGTCGATCACCGGAGAGGTCGGCCGCGCATAGCCATAACATCCGAGATGGTCCGGACGCAGCGAGTCGATGTCCACGTATAAAACGCGCATGGGGCATGGCTCCTTTCTCTCATGGCACTTGGGCCGGGCCCGGCGGCCGGGCCGCAAACGCCGCTCCAGATCCAGGGCCGCTTTCGTCACACGCGGTTGCGATTCCTAGGCGGACGGCGGTGCGGGGGGAATCGCGGTGCATCGGTCATCCGCGGTGGGGGGGCTCTGCCCCCTGAAACACGTGGTGGTCGTGGTAATGGAAAACCACACCTTTGACAACTACTTCGGCCGGGACCGGGGCCGGGACTGTTGCCCCGCTGCCACACTGGGCTGCCTTCCGACCCACGCGCGCGCCCTGCGCGGACCGGCGTGCGCCTGTCGCTACGGCCCCCACGAAGTGGCCGTCGCTCGGGCGCTCGCTCGCCAGTATGCGCTGGGGAGTCGGTACTTTTCCGAAGTCGCCGGCCCGTCCGACCCCAACCACTGGATGCTGATGTGTGCCCAGTCGCCGCTGGTGCGCAATCGGTTCCCGTGGGAACCCTGGCCCGACATGACGAGCATCGCCGACCGCCTGGAGGCGGCGGGGCTGCAGTGGCGCAACTACCGCGGCCGGCCGCGCGGCGGGCTGGCGATGCTGCCGCACCTGCGCGCGTCGACGCGGCAGCGTCCCTGGCAGGACTTTTTGCGCGACGCCCGCCGCGGGGATCTGCCCCACCTTTCCTGGGTGACCCCGCCGTTTGCCCGCAGCGACCACCCACCCGCGCCGCCCTGGTGGGGCGGCGGCTGGCTGGCGGAGGTGCTGTGCGCCCTTGGCGCCGGACCCGCGTGGCGGCACACCGCCGCATTCGTCGTCTGGGACCACGCCCGCCGGCGGGCGGAAGGTCAAGGGCCGCCGCGCTCTCCACGCCGGCGGCAGGTACCGCTAGCGGCCCGGACGCCCTCGCCTGGTCCACCGGTCGTGTGGGGCGTGTGACCGCGGCGTGACCGAAAGCGAAAAGGAGTCATGACCCCACGGCTAAAGCCGGGGGCTTGCCAATCACCCCGCTTGCGCGGGCGTGGCGTGCGGACGCATGACGGCGCCCCGGCGACCGATGTTGATCGCCGCGATGTGGTCTGCTGGCCCA
>JAJZXK010000144.1 GCA_021806565.1 Bacillota bacterium
GCCTGCCCCAGACGGCACTTCGCGGCGGTATCGCCCGCCCGTGGTAGGGTGGTCGCAGAGGTGATCCGCATGGCGCAGGCACTGATGATCGATGCGGCGCAGGCCCTGGACGCGCCCGGCTGGGGTGGCATCCCCCTGTACAAGCTGGCCGAGGACTACACCGAGGGCCCAGGGAAGGTCGCCCTGCGGTACGTGGCCCGCTACCTGACGGCTGGCGCCACCGGGAAGGACGCCACGCCCCTCACGGCCGCCGAGGTGGACTACCTCGCGGTGCAGGGCGCGGCCATCCTGCCGGTGTGGAACCTGGAGACGGGAACGAGTGTGTCGGGCACCTACGCCGACGGGCAGGCGGCGTTCGCCAAGTGTGCGGCGGCCCTCGCGGCCCTGGGTGTGCCCGCGAACGCCTACCCGGCCCTGGACATCGAACACGGCTGGGCCCTCTCGCCTGAATGGCTCCTGGGGTGGGTGGACGCCGCCCGCGCATCCATCTGGGGCGGCGCATCCATCATCTACTGCGACAACAGCACGATGGGCCCGGTGCTGGCCAAGGCGAAGGCCATGGCGACCCCGGCGCAGGCGGACAACCTCGCCCGCGTCCTCTTCTGGGTGGCGGCGTGGTACTGGAAGGGCGATGGCCAGCCGTATGCGGCCAACGGCGCGGCGCAGGGCATGACCGCGGATGCGCTGCCCGCGATGGACCCTGCAACCCTGTTCCCCGCCGCGCCCGGCCAGGTGGTGGCGTGGCAGTATGCCGACGGGTGCGTGGGCGGGCTGTGCGACCAGTCCGTGGTGGACCTGGGCCGCGTGACGGCGCCGGGGGTGCTGTGGGCCCCAAAAGCGCCTAGCGCACCGAAGCCTGCGCCGACCCCGGCGAAGGCGCCGACGCCGGCCAGCAACCTCCCGCCCGGCTGGGTGAACGCGGGCGGACAGGCGGTGACGCCGGGCGGCCTGGTGTTCGCGGAGTTGGTCCATGGCGTGCGCGTGCCGGGGCAGTTCGTCTTCCAGTTCCCGGTGACGCTGACCGGGCCGAAGGGGACGCACTCCCAGGACATCACCCTGGACACCGGGGACTTCGAACTCCTGGTGTCGCCCACGGTGGCCACCGCCCTGGGGCTGCCGCAGGACCAGACGCTAACCATCGAGGGTGTCACCGGGAACGAGGCGGCCTACACCTCGCAGGTGAACGTGACCATCGGCGGCCAGACCTGGACAAGCGTGCACTGCATCGTCGCGCCGAGCGCGGCGGGGATGCTTTTTGGCCTGCGGTTCTTCATGGACCGCCAAGTGGGGCTCAGGATCGACCCGACGACGTTCACGCTGGAGCTTTACCAGGCGCCGTAACCGCCAAATCGCCCCTGACGCGCCCAGAGGGCCGCTACAGCGATGTGGCGGCCTTTCTGCGGCGAGTACCCGCGAAGGAGAGAACGGGTGCCTTGGCGGGCGTCTGAGAAGACCCATCTTCTGTCATCCACGCCCTGCCATAGGTCGAACCGTGGAAGCGGGCCATTCGCCCGTCGGTGCTATCCTCTGGGTACGCCAGCGCCGGGAGGGTCGCCGATGGCCACCAGCGACGAACGGGACCTCGGACGGCTGGAGGGTATCGTCTCAAAGGGCTTTGAGGATCTTGGCCGCCGCATGGACGAACTGAAGGACGCGCACAACGACACACAGACACTGCTGCGCGACCTCCGCCGCGATGTGGACAAGAACAGCGGCGCCATCGCCATCCTGCAGCGGGGACACTCTTCCGACCAGACCAACCGCCGCGACTTCTGGGGGCGCGCCCTGGAGATCATCGTCGCCATCGGTGGCTACGCCCTCGCCTTCTGGCACCCCTGGACCCGCCACGGATAGCCACCAAGCGGTCGCCCGGCCACTCGCTGGTAGACTGGCCGCAGGTGAGGCCAATGCCGATCTCGCGGAACGCTGCAATCACCATCGGGGTCGTGGGCGCCGCCGCTTCGGTTGCGGGGGTCGCCATCGCCCTGCGCGGCACGGCCAAGTCCACCACGAGCGCACCCGCGACGGGGCTGGTGCTCAAAGGCGCATCCAACATCGTGGCTGTGGTGGGTGCCCCCGTGACCGCCGCGCTGACCTTCGCCAACACCGGGGCGGCATCGCTGCCGGCACAGACGGTCAAGATCGGCGTCTCGCTGGCGCAGGGCGGCCTCATCGAGGACATGGCGGCCACCGTGGGCCTCCCGGCGATACCGGCGGGCTCCACGCTGACCCGCGCCATCAAGGCCAGCGGCACAGTGACCCTGCAGGCGGGGGCCGCCACCGCGGCGTTCGCCCTGCCGGACGGGCAGGCGGTATCCCGCACGGTGACGGTGCAGGCGGGCGCGACCAGCGCCACCCCACCGGCCACGCCCACCAGCGGCACGACGGGGACGGCAACGCAGCCGACGACATCGCCCACCACCACGACGACGACGACAACCTCTTCCACCGGCGCGACGGTGCAGGCGCTGGAGGCGGAGGCGGCCACGCTGTCAGGCGAGATGAACGCCATTAGTGCAGAGATCCAGAAACAGGAGGCGGCGGACGGGGAGAACGCGGCCACCATCCTGGCGGACCCGGTGATTCAGTCGCTCACCAAGCAATGGGACGCGCTGGCCGCGGAGTACGAGACGGTGCAGAAGAAGCTGGCGGCGCTCGGGGTCTGAGGGGAGGCGGCGCGTCGTGGCAACGGATGTCATATACAGCGTGGGTATCGGCGGGAAGCTGGCCATCAGCGGTGTCTCCGTATCCCCGGCGTCCGTGGGCAACCGCCTGGCGGTGTCAATCCAGGCCATGGATGTCACCGGGTTCTTTGGGTCGCTGGCGTTCCCGACCGGCAGCGCAAACATCGGCGGGGTGGCCACCGATCCATCCGGGGCGGTGGTGCTGACATTCGTGCCCGTGCAAGTCACCATCGGCGCCGCCGCTGGCCAAATCCACCGCGGCGAGTCGGTGACGGTCTCCATGCAGACATCTCAGGCCGTCCCGTCCAGCGCGGCCGGACAGACCCTGAGCGTCTACATCGGCCTGCAGCAGGACTTCTCCGGCGCCATACAGGGTGCGCCGTTCACCCCGGGCAGCAACGTGATCTCTGGAACGGTGTCCGTATCGTATACCGCCCAGAGCGGATCGCCGGGGACGTTCGGGCCAACCCCGACGCCGCCAGCGACAGGGAAGGCACCCAGCCTGACCACCATCCTGGAGGTTGCGGGTGGGGTGGCCGGCCTCCTCGTCGTCGGCGCCGCGGTCTACGACTACAAGCTCCATGAGGTGGGCGCCACCCACATCGAGGTCGTGGAGCGTTGAGCGCCATCACCTTCGACCAGGCGGCCACCCTCGTCCTGGCCACCGGGTTCCCCGCCAGCGCGGCGCCGACCATGGTGGCGATCATGGCGGCGGAATCCAGCCTTGACCCGCTGGCCACCTGCGACGGACTCTCCATCTACGTGGGCACCAGCGGGTATGCGCTGGCCCAGCAATACTCCTGCGACCCCGCCAACGCGCACGTCGGCCCGTCCTGTGGCACCCCGCCCTACACCTCGTTCGGTCTGGGGCAGGTCAACCTCCCCAGCCACTACCCGCTGCTGGAGCAGATGTCGGGCAGCACCAGCCCATGCGCGTGGGCACAGTGGCTGTACGTCCCGGCGCACAACGTGGCGGCCTGCTACGCCATCTGGCAGGGTTCGGGCTTCGGCGCGTGGACGACGTACCGCACGGGCGCCTACCGACAGAGCCTACCGCAGGCGAAGGCCGCCGTCTCCGATGTGCTGGCCCTGGCGTCCAGCCCGCCCCCGACGGCGCAGCCACCCTCCACCGGCAACGGCTCCACCACGGCGCAGTCCGTTCCAACCCCGCCGTCGCTCCTCTTCCTCTTCATTGGCCTGCTGGGCATCCTGGGCCTGGCGGTCGTCGGCGGGGCCGAACTGGAGCGGTAGGCTATACTGCAGCCATAAGGTCACGCAGGGAGCGGGCCGGGGGAACCCGGCCTGTCTCACTTAAGGAGGGTCCCGCATGAACCCGCGCCTGAGCAGCGCAATCAGCGCCCTGGTCGCAGCGGCGGTGCCCGCAGCGGACGCCGCCTTCGGCTGGCACCTGCCCACCGCGCCCGTCGCCCTTGTCGTGGTCGGCCTGCTGGGGCTGGCGGCGGTCGAGTTGGGGCACGCCAACGTCTCGGCGAAGTCCAAGGACCCGCTGGCCAGCGCCTTCGAGTCCATCCTGGGCGGGCTGACCGAACTCCTGGGCGAGAAGAAGGCGGCCGCGTCCACACCGCCCGCCAACGAGAAGGCGTCCTGACATGGGTGGGGTGCAACTCGCCGGGTTCCAAGGGGTCCACAGCCAGGTCGCTGGCGCCGTATCCTCCCTGGCGCCCAACGCCCCGCGCTGGGTTGCGGTGCTCCTGGGCGCCACCGGTTTCGGGGCGGCCGTCGCCGACCTGACACTCCAGCGGCACGCGCAGGCGCCGCAGTCCGACCCCAACGAACTGTACGACCGGCTGGCGGAGGTGTACCGCAAGGCGCGGGAGGAAATGCAATCCTCCCCGGTTGCGGTGGCCGCGCCGGCAACCGCCGTGGCGCAGGCGCCCGTCACGGTCAACATCGTCAACACCACCGCGCCAAGCAAGTACCTGGCCCAGGAGGGCGCCGAGGACGTGGACACCGGATGCCTGCCGTGCGGCAAGGCCCACCTGGGCGCCATGCAGGGGATGCTGGAGCGGGCAGCGGAGGCCGCGCAGAAGGAGGGTTCCTGCGGCCCCGAGTGTGGCCAGTGGGTCGCCCGGGCAGCGCAGGAACCCGTCGCCCTGTTCGCCCGCGACTGGACCCCGGAGCGCATCGCCAAGACACCGCCCCATCACCGCGCCATCCTGGAGCAGTACGTGCCCCAGGTGCGGCGGGCGCAGTCGGAGTTGGTCGGCGGGGATGCCGTCACCGAATCCCTGGTGCGGGCGTCGGCCCTGCTCTCCGAGGCCACGCGCTTTGCGGGGGCCGGGGACGGTATCGAGCACCCCGAGGTGCAGTGGCGGCTGGCCGAGGCCGAGAAGGACCTGACCACCGCCGAACGCGCCAAGGTGGGGGCGATGACCCCCGACATGCAGCAGCGCCTGCGCCGGTTGCGGCAGCAGGCGTACAACGACGTGCGGGGGCCGGAGGACGTGACCGCAGCGGCGGCGGAGGCCGATGCCGTCACCGCCGAGGTGCTGGGTGCCTACACCGCCAGCCTCACGCCTGAGCAGGTGGCCCAGCGGGCCGAGCAGGCGCGGGCCCTGCGGAAGTCGTTCCGCGCCGATCTCGCGGCGGCCGAGAAGGGAGCGGGAGCGGCATGAACTACGACGGGCTGGACTTCACCACCACCGGCACCATCATGCCCGCGGACATGGGCAGCGTGACCGGGGCCGTTACCATCGACGCGGGGGCCACCGTCAAGAACGGCCTGCGGCAGACGGTGTACTGCGCGGCCCTGGACGTGACGCCGACGACAGTGGTGGCGGTCAAGCGGTTCCGGCTGGTGCCGGGAGCCGCCAACACCCTGCCGACGCCGCAGGGCGTCTGGCTGGTCGCCTGGGACACGACGATGCGACTGGAGTGGGCCATCGGTTGGTGTCTCACTGGGCAACTCGCGCTGTGGGGCCTGGCCGGGTGGGGCGCAGGCGACATCGCGGGGCGGCTATGGAACCGCTACGCGCGGAGGGGGTGGTAGACGGTGCGGTACGCGAACTGCGACGACGCCTTGCGCGTACTTGCGTCCGGCGGCAGCGAGGACATGTGCCACCAGTTTGACGCCATACGGCAGACTGCCATGTGCCGGGCGTGGCAGATATTCGACCAGCAGCGGCCGGCGACGTTCAAGGTGGCCGTGGACGCCGCGTGGGACGAGGTGGAGACGGCATGCCGGTCGCACGGCGGCATCAAGCCGGAGTACGGATTCGTGCAGGCCATCGAACATGAGGAGACCATCATCCCAACGCCTGATCCCCGGCCGGCGGTGGCCCAGCGGGAGCAGCAACTGCAGTCCGGCCAGGATTGCCCGATCTGCGCCGAAATGGTGGACGCCCACTGCCGGCTACACGGCGCACAGGACCCGCGGGCGTGCGAGCTAAGGGATAAGTATTGGACGACTCCCGACATGGACCCCAGCGACGTGCTGGCCGAGATGACGGCCATGATTACCCCCGAGCAGCACGACACGCTGCGCCGACACGTCCAGGCCATAATGGCCACATCACCGGCTACAGGCGGTGCCTGAAGCCGAGTGTGGTACTCTCACCCCGTTTCCGAAAGGAGGTGCATCCGGGATGAAGACTCTCCAGCAGGCGGCCTCCAACTGGGCGGCTGATACCCGCAACTCCGGGCAGAAGTGGGCGAGCAAGGCCAACAACCCGCAGGCGTACTGCGAGGGATGGGCCAAGTTCGCCGGCACCAGCCCGGCCCAGTGCATGCAGCGCATGGGGCCCGACTTCAGCCGTGGCATCCAGGAAGTCGGCGCGGCTGGATTCGACTCCAGCATCGCTGGCAAGGAGGGCGCGTATATCCGCGGCGTCCAGAACGCCAGCTAGTCCCGCGACCCACCTCCGTCGCCTCCGCCAACCTCCGCGCAAAAGGCCGGGCTCGCCACCCGGCCTTTTGCGTGCCCTTCAGCCGAAAGCGCCCACAGCCAGCGCCCCCAGGGCGAAGAGGCCCGCGAACGCCACCCAGGCGCGGGCAGGGGCAGGAGCGGCCGGCGGGCGCACGGAGCCCAGTTGCAGGGCGTAGACGTTGCCGGCGTAGACGAACGTGCCGGTCTGCAGCAGGTTGCGGCCGACCAGACCCTGCACCCCCAGGGCGCTCACGTCCATGCCGAGGGTGTAGATCGGCGCGCGTCCCGGCTCCTGGGCCTTGACGTACCCCGCTGGGCCAAGGTCCCAGTCCACCAGGTACTGCGGCGCCGTCGTCGGAATGCCGTCCACGCCGACCACCGGCTTCACTGACACCTGCGGCGCACCGGTCTTGGCGATCAGCGTTGGGCTGGCGATGGCGCGCTGGTCCCCGGAGTCCACCAGGGCGACGGCCGACGATGACCGGGCCCCGGTGGCGGGGTTGACGACGCGATATTGCGGGGTGGCCCCGCCGGAGACAGACGTTGACCCAGTGAACACGACGCATCACCTGGGGCCAGTCTACGCGCTGGCGTCCTCCCCACCGCCCGCACGGCGCGCCCTGCGGATGTCCCTCTCTCGCTTCTTCTGCGCCCTCCAGTCTGACGGCGTGGCGGACATCACGATTCTGGTCCCGTCCGGCCCCTCGAAGATCAGGTGGCGCTTGCCACGCAGGAGGGTCCACCCCTTACGCCTCATGTCCCGTATGGTGCGCCTTCGGTTCACGGGGGCTTCCCCCTCTCCCGAACACCAGCGCCCACACCGCCCGTACCAGATACCACCACGCCCGCAGATGGTCCCGCAGCGTCTCCCGCTCCCAGTCGCCGTCGTCGCGCTCCACGACCCAGGTGTACTCGTCCAACTGCTTCAGGTGGCCCCGCTTGCGCTTCATGCCCGGCCATCCGATCAACGGAACATCACTCCGCCTCCGTCCCCGCCGCGAACGCCTCAATCTCCGCTCTCCGCGCCACCGCTGCGTCGTACCCCGCCTGCCTCAATTCCTCGAACAGCGAGAGCGACAGCAGCCACGCGCCAGCGGGCAGCGTCGGCTGCACCTTCAGCGTGGGCACGTGGGGCGGCATAGCCTGCGCTGCCCGAATGGCTACCCGCACGCTGCGGTAGAGGGCTTCCATGGCGCCCATCCTCTCGGGTAGGGGCCCTAGTGGACCACCGAAGGACATGGACAGCAGCCGCTCGGCGCCCAGGTTGGCCGCCACGTTGGCGGGCACGTTGTCCAGCAGGCCGCCGTCCTGGTAGAGGGCGCTGCCGATCCGCACGCCAGCGAACAGGCCAGGGAAGGCGGACGTGGCCTGTAGGGCGTCCAGCGTGCACATGTCGATGCCGTCCGTTCCGGGTCGGTCCAACACCACGGGTTCCCCGGTTGACACGTCCGTCGTCATCACCGCATACCCAGGGCGCCACTCGCCGACCGCTCCCGCCGTCGCGTGCAACATCAGGTCCCCCAACGCCGGCCGCAGGGTGAACATCCCCGGCGCGGGAGAGGGCTCCAAGATGTTCATCACGAAGTCCAGGGCCTCTGTTATTCCGTACCGCTCTGGCCTCGCGCACACGATGCGCCACGTCGCCACCAGGGCGTCCAGGGACACTCCCGCACCCAGGGCGCCCGCGATGATTCCCCCGCCGCTACAGCCCACTGTGACCGCGGGCGTGATGCCCCACTCGGTCAGCGCCTGCAGCATCCCGAGTTCCGCCGCACAGAGGACGCCGCCGCCCCCGAGGACGAGTCCCAGCTTTGGTGCC
>JAJZXK010000145.1 GCA_021806565.1 Bacillota bacterium
GGATTTGGGTGACGGGGTAGGACCAGCGGAGCCAGGGCCTCGGCACCCGGCCGCCCGCAGCTTCAGCAGGTTGTGCACCGCACACTCGAAGCACCAAGAGGCCCGAACTGCCGCGGCGGCTCAGCACCGGCGCAGGCCGTTGGACGGCGGGAGACCGCCCCCCAGGGGGCGCACTCCCGCCACACTAGGAGGCCGATGCAAAAGGCCCCTGTAGCCGAGAGTAGACATCAGATGTACGTTTCCTAGCGGCGCGGACATACCGCATCTAGTATCTGCATCGCGCGCCACGCCCTCTTGCATCAGACTCCTAGAATTGAAGCAGCACGACGCCCAGGGTCCAGAGCCAGACGGGAAGCCAGCAGCAAAGGACGCCGACGCTCAAGAGTTGAACCATCGACTCCGTCCATCCATGGCGTTGGCAAGGCCGGGCAGACCGGTCCAGCCCTACCGCCGTCCGCCTGGTGCAGACCGGCGCGCGCCGTCCGCACGGTCCGTTACCGGCCGCTTCCCCGGTGGACGGCGCGGATGCACCCCGCCCACTTCCCCCGCGGGACCCTATCCGCCTCCCGCCGGGGCCCGGCCGGCCAGAACCCGCGCGAGCACCTGCGCCGCCTGGCCGCGGGTCGTGGGGCCGGCGGGTTGGACCGTGCCGTCCGGAAAGCCCTGCAGGTAGCCGGCCGCCACCGCGGCCTGTACGCCGCCCACCGCCCAGGCGTCGATGTCTGCGGCGTCCACGAAGGGCAGGCCGCGGCCGCCGCGCAGACCGAGCGCCCGGGTGAGCAGCACCGCCAGCTGCTCCCGCGTGACGGCGGCGCCGGGAGCGAACCGCGTCGGGGAAACTCCCCTCACGATGCCCGCCTGGACCGCCGCCGCCACGTACCCGGCGTACCAGCCGCCCGCCGGCACGTCGGTGAAGGCCGGGGCGGCCGTGGCGGGATGGAGCCCCAGCGTCAGATCCAGCATCTTGACGCACTCGGCGCGCGTGAGGGGGGCGTCCGGCCGCAGGGTCCCGTCCGGGAAGCCCTGCAGGATGCGCATCGCGGCCAGCGCGTCCACGGCCGGCGCCGCGAAGTCATCCGCGGGTACGTCGCAAACACCGCCGTCGCGGCCAGCACGGCCAGTGAGCCCGTCCCGGGCACGTCGGCGCGGACCCACCCCCGGCGGGGTCGACGGCCGTGGGCAAGGGCTGCCAGGCGCCTCCCGCCGTGAAGTAGACGGCCAGGCGCTGCGGGGGCAGGCCGGAAAGCGCGTCCGGCACGTAGCGGAGGCGCGCGAGCGGTGATCCGTAGAAACTCGCGCCGCTGACCACAAAGAGCGGACTGGCCAGCGCCATGTGGGCGGGCAGCGCCGGCGTCAGTTCGGCGGGAACCATCACGCCCGGCCCGGCGCCGGTCGTCTCGCCGATCCACAGTTGGCCGCCGGACGGTACGGATCCGGGTGGCACGGCCATTTCGAAGCAGCCGTCCGGGGTGCTCAGCGTCCCGCCCTGCACCCCCACGCTCGAGGACAGAGCCGCGGCGCCACCCGAGGTGCCGGCGCCGGTACCCGATCCCGCGGGCCCCGGCGCGGGGAACGCCGCCGCGCCCACGGCGAAGGGGGTCCCGGTGAGTTCCGCGAGATCCGGCGACGTGGTGCCGCTGATCGCGACGCGGACGTAACCGCCGGCGGTGGCGGTCGCGTCCGAGGCCGCCGCCGAGGACTGCCCGGTGGACCGGGGCACGGTCCCTCCTGGTGAAACGATCGCGGCCCGCACCTTCCGCCTCATCGCCGCGCACCCCTACCGGCACACCTCGGGCGACATCATCTTCACGGTCTGGGCCGACCGCGCGGCCATCCCGGAAGCGGTGCGCCCCGACGCCCGCCGGGCGTTCTACGCCACCGGACGCGCCTGCCTGCGCGCCTCCGATTTGGGCCGGCGCTACGGTTGGGGCATCCACGCCGACTCCGCCGGCCGCCTGGCGCTGGTCGGCATGGAGACGGAGGCGTACGCGGAGTTCCTGGCCGGCCGTCGCAGCGGAGGGTCTGGCGCGCCCGTCCGCGTGGTCAAAGCCATGCGGCGCTCCCGGCCGCGCGGAGGCTGAGCGCCCTCTCGCCTTGCGAATGGCCGGGCCCGCGCCGCAAAGCCATGAGCGGCGACACCGCTCTTCCGCAAGGCCCCCTTCCGTGTACTGGCCCCACCGGACTCAACGCCTTGGCATCAGGATGATCGACCGGCCCCGCCGCCGCTGTTGGCCGGATGGACACCGCCCCTACAAGGCGCACCCTCGCCAGATTGGACGCACCGGAATGGAAGCAGCACGACGCCCAGGGTGCAGAGCCAGGCGGGCAGCCAGTACCAGAGGGTGCCCAGGCTCAGGAGTTGCACGATGGACTGCGACACGAGCGAAAACCATGCGGGCCAGCGCCGCCCCAGGATGGCACCGACCAGGGGAAGCAACCCGATGGCGACCAGCACCACCACCGCGCCGATGGCAAGCGGCGAGCCGAACGCGTTGATCAAAGGCACCGGCCGGCACGTCTGATGGAAGGGAGGGCCGGCCAGGGTGCAGACGGAGGACGACCGGACCACGAAGGCCGCCCACAGAGCGGCGAGGTCGGCCGCCGCCGCCAGCGATGCGAGCATCAGACAGGAAGCCCTGACCCATGGCGGACCGTGACGAACGGCACCCGCCCCAGCGCCGGCCGGCGAACCGTCCTCGTTCGGGCGTGGCGCTGCGAGGTAACATGGCCCACCGGGGCCCGCGCCGCGTCCGGTCGCCGCCATCCAACCCTCCCCCGGGCCCGTCCACTCATGGTTTGCCGATCTGCCACACGTCCGCCGCCGCCAGCGTCAGCCCGCGCAGGTCGTCGAAGCTGGCGTGCACCGGGCCCGACGCGCCTGCCGCGCCGTTGTATGCGGTCGCGAACGTCCCCACCCAGGCCCCGGCCATCTTGAGGTCCACCGGTTTACCTGCGGCCGTCCAGCGCTTGCCGTCCAGGGACGTGAAGGCGGTCCAGGTCGTCGCCCGGCGCTGCAGCCGCAGCCAGACGGGCTGGCGCAGGTAGCCGGTCTTGGCATTCGCCGCGGCGCGGGTGACCTGCGCGGCCGGCAGCAGCCCGGCCGCGCCGACCTGGATCTGCGGCGCGGCGCCCGACGCCGGCCGCGCCTCCAGCACCAGGCCGTGGTCCCTGGTCACGCCCAGCAGCACCATCGCGCCGTGGTCACGTAGGTTCGAGCGCGCCATCAGCCCGGCCATCGTCCAGCCGTGGGTCGCCAAGCCGTGCACCTGGCTGAAGGCACGCAGCCGGCAGGTGTAGGTGGCGTCCGGTGCGACCTCGGCCGCCGCGGCGAACGCGCAGGCGTCTGTGGCCGCCGCCACCGCCGCCCCGTCGCCGGTCAGGGTCAGCGACCCGTGGCCGAACGTCGCCAGGGCCGGCGCCGCCACGGAGCCCGTGGCCGATGGCCGCGGATAGGCGCCCCCCGGCCCCACCCGCAGGGCGCGGGCAAGCACCTGGGCCCGCTTTTCCGCCCGCAGGGTGGACGCCAGAGAGGCGTTGACGGACCGGTCGATCTGCTGAAAACCGACGGTAACGCCCTCCTGGCGCCTCCAGATGGCACCCATCGCCGGTCCGAACAGCTGGCGGGCCTGCAGGTCGCCCACCTGGAAATACTCCCCCGGGAAGGCGCGCCCATTCATGGCCATCGTCTTGAAGACCTCAAGGTTCTTATGGCGCAACGGCGGCGCCACCGAACGCAGCGTCGCGATCCAGACGTCCCAGAGGGCATTCAAACACGGCTGGATCAGCGTGGTGCGCATGTTGCTGCGCTGCCAACCGCTGGGGCTCGCGTCGTAGCTGATGAACTTGAGCAGGTCCCACGCCAGTTCCGGTTGCCTGGTCGTGCGCGGGATGGCGAAGAAGTCGTCGGTCCCTTCGCAGGTCGGTCCCTTGGGGAAGGTCGGCGGCAGGTAGTAATCCCAGCGGAAGCCGTGGTAGTTCTGCGCATGGTAGAGCGGAAGATCCCCCCAGACGAGTTGACACACCACCAGGTCCTCGATCTGGGCCGTCGGGTGGGCGTTGGGATCGAGGATGTCCCGCGCCGTGGCGTATCCCGGCCAGAAAAGCTCCTCGTACAGCCACTTGCCAGCCCGCAGCCCAGACGGACTGGCGACGTCCGCGTAGCCGGCGGCGTTGATCATCCCGCCGCCCCAGGCATAAAACGGCCAACTCGCACCGCCGAGCGCGCCCGTGTGCCACTGGACCACGGCGCCATAACGCTTGTGGCCGTTCTTTCGCCCCCGGGTCATCTGTTGGCAGGCCCGCACGAACTCGCGTTCCGTCCAGTTGGGGTTGGGGCGCTGGAGGCCGGCCTCATCGAAGTCGGACAACCGCACCACGTACGCCAACGGGCTGAAGTAGTTCGGCAGCATGTACAGGCCCCGCCCGGGAGCGGCTTGGCGGTAGGACGCGATCTGCGACGCCGACCAGGCGCGGACATCGATGTTGTCCCTGCGGATCAGGTGGTCCAGTGGTAGCAACAGGCTGCCGTTGTTCGCGAAGTATGCGGGGGGATAGTTGTCCCAGATCACGTCGGAACCGGCCCCCCCGATGATCTGCGCCACATTGCCGCGCCACTGGGCGGGCACCAGGTTCACGTGCACCCCGGGGTGCGCGGCGTAGAACGGCGCCAATGCGTTCTGATACAGGGCGTGCGTGGTCCGGTTCAGCGGCCCGTTCGGTTGGAAGGTGAGCACGATATTGGCATGCTGCGCCTTGGGACGGGCCGCCGCCGGACCGCAGGCGTCCAACCCCAGGGCGCCGGCCCCGACCAGGACCGCGGAACCGGCTCGCAGACTCGCCCTCCGAGTGAGCGCCACGCGCCTGCTCCCCTTTTCACGCGAACACTTCGCCTACCGCCGCCCGCAAGCCCAGAGCCAGGCCTCGGGTCCATCCCGCCGCCTGGCCGGACCACCCCCGGGCTGGAATACCGCCGTTCGAGCCCGACCGGCACGTCTCCTACCATCCATAACCACTTTCGCGTCCCAGTCTTCGTGCCGCGGGGAAGGGGCACCGGACCACGGTGCGGGCCGCCTTCTCCCGGCCGCAGGGCAGCGGCCGAATCGGAGCGTCCCGTTTCCCCGGGGCGGAGGATCCGGTAGACCGGCAAGCCGTTGCCGACGGTGAGGCCGGGTCGCCCAGCCAGCGACTGCAGGCGCCTCCCAATGGAGAGAGGTTCCGACCGGTTCAAGGCGCCGCGGGCGTCCATCCTCCGGGTCCGCCGCCGCCGCATCTCCGGCGCCAGGCGTTCCCGCCCCCACCGTTTCGTCCCCGTCGCCGGCGCAAACCTCTGCGCTCGCCGCGTGCCGCACCGCCTCTATCCCCACCCGCTGCCCCTCGCCGTAGCATTTGGCTGGCTGACCACCTGCGGCGCCACCAGATCGGCGCCATCGTCACGCTGCTGGCCATCCATCCACCGCGACTGCCGCATGGTGCCGCTGCCGCCGGCTGAAAGCGAGTTGCGGGTCGGAGCCACCCTGCTGCTGGTCACCGTGGCGCACCAGCACTGAACGCCGCTGGGGGGCCACGGCAGCGCACCGCGGCCCCAGGACCCTGGCGCCCACCCCCGCGGCGACCTGCGGCCGCGCTCCGCCAGTCCCACCTCGAAAAAACGCGCCGGGGCGGCCTGTGGGCCTCCGCAGCGTGTCGTCTGGGTGATGTTGTGGTTCCGGGGTGACTCAGGGCTCGGAAAAGAGCTTGCCCACGTCCTGGGTGACGCCGGGAAAGAGCGCACACCCGAGTTCCTGGCCGGGCGTCAGCACACGGGGATCGCCATAGGCGCCATCCTTGAGCTCAAAGACGCGGACCGTCTCCTCCTCCGGATCGACCAGCCAATAGAAACGGACACCGTGGCGCTCGTAGATGTGCCGCTTGGTGATTGCGTCGCGGTGTCGGCTGCCCTCGGAGATGACTTCCACCACCAGATCGGGTGCGCCCTGGACGTTCTCCTCGGTCACCATCCCCAGGCGGTCCTTGGCGATAAAGAGCAGGTCTGGCTCCACCACATCGCGGGGGGAAAGCACCACGTCCAGCGGCGCCGGAAAGCCTTCGCCGTGTCCCGCGTCTTCAGCCCGCATCAAGAGACGCTGCAAGCGCTTCACGATCCGTGGATGCTTAACCTTCGGCGCCAGGCTCACGACCAATTCCCCCTCCAGCACCTCATACCGCTTGCCGTCGTCCGGCGTGTGGAGTAGGTCCTCATAGGTGAAGTTGCCGCGTCCGGCCTCGTGCTTACCCACCGCCACGGCGCATCGCCCCCTGACCACAGGATACCCCGCCCGCCGCCACGGCTGGCACTGCGTCACACCGGCCGTCCGCCCCACGGGGGCATCGCCAGGGCGATCGCGGCCAGCACCGCGCCACGCTCCAGCCACTACCCCCGAACCCTCGCCTCCGAGATCGCCGGGGCCCTGTGCGGATGGACCATGCGGCGGAGGAAGGGCCGCCGAAGCACCTGGAGGCTGGGATCGGCCATGTCGGCGACCAGGTCGCTGCGGTAGCCGACCAGCGCGGCGGCCGACAAACCCCAGGCGAACTCCGGGAGGTTACCCACCGACGGCGCGCCGCGTTGCCGCAGCCACGCGACCTCGCACCAAAGTGCCCTGCCGCCACAGGAGCCAGTCGGCCTCAGCCTTCGCGACACCCACTTCCGCGCAAGAGAGCTGGATGCCGACGGACGCGCCGCGGGCGGCTGGGGCGACATCGACCCGAGCCATCGGTACGGGCGCCGTCCCCCCCGTCCTGGCCAGGAATCCGATGCAAAAGGCCCCCGCAGCCAAGCGCAGATTCCGTATCTAGATGCACTGGCGGCACGGACGTACCGCATCTGGAAGACGCATCGGGTTCCAAGCCCTCTTGCAGTGGACTCCTAGACGAGTTCCGCGAGCACCCGCGCCAGGCCGGCAGGCGCACCCGTACGCCAGCCGTTGCCCATCGCGTTGTACGGGAAGTCGTCCTTGGCGGTGAAGCCGTCGTGGACCAAATGTACGTCGGTACCGCCACCGGCCGCAGCTGCCAGCGTCCAGGTGACCACGGTGTCGAGGTACTGTCCGTACCCCTGGACCTCCTTGTTGCCGCCCCGCCAGCTGTAGCTCAGCCGGCGCAGCGGCTCGACGGCCAATACCTCGCAATGGGCGACGCCGTCCCAGCCCGCCATCGGCTGCGCCTGGAACGTGAAGCGGTGGCCGACCACCGGAAGGATGTTATTGGGCATCAGCCATTTCGCGAGCAGCGCCGGTTCGGTGAGTGCCCGCCAAACCTGCTCAGGGGACTGCGGAAAGTGGTAGTCCGCGACGATTGCCCGGGTTCCCTCAGTGTTGCGCGGATCCGCGGTCTGGCCCATCGTCCATCTCCTTCAGCAACGCTCTCAGGCGGTCGGCCCGCTCCCCCCAAAAGGTCTGGTACCGGTCGACCCAGTCGAGTAGCGGCGCGAGGCCGGCGGCTTCGGCACGATAGTAGACGTGCCTGCCCCGGTGCCGGTCGCTGACCAGACCGGCGCGACGCAGCGCCGCCAAGTGCTGGGAAATGGCCGGTTGGGAGACGTGAAACTGGGCGGTCAGGTCCGACACGGTGGTCTCGCCGCGCACCAGACGCTCCAGCACGGCACGCCGGGTGGGGTTCGCGAGTGCATGGAACACCTCAGTCTCCGTCGTTACGCATCATCCTTTGCTAATACAATAAGCGACTGCTTGTACGATGTCAACGGGCTCGCACGCAGCGCCGCCGTCGGGCATGGCACCGGAAGACGGCCGGGCGCGGGACGCCGTACAGACGGCGCCTGCAGGTGAGCGTTGCGGAGCAATCGCAGCGGCTGGGCCGTCGCGGTGAAAAACCGCTGCGAACGGGCGTGACGCACCCTTGTGGGGCCGAACCCAGACGCCTGGATCCTGTAGGGAGCGCAATGGAGTTGGGCGGCCGGCGACCGGGCCATGGAAAAGCCGCTGCGGGCACGGCCGCGCGGTCGGCGGTACGGCTGCCGCGGTTGTGCGTGGACGATCCGTGCCGGAGCGCGGCGCCGATGTAGAACTGCAAGGAGCGGGGCGGAAAGGAAAGCGCGGCGGGTTCCGGGACGGTCGGCGCGCCCCCCCCGCCTACCTGACCTGACTCCCCAACCACGGCGTCACGGTCACGGCAAAGTCGGGTCCGGGGCGCGTATAGGCGCGCCGGGCACGAGGTGAGCGGCTGACCGACGAGGAGAGGATGGCCGGGTCGGGTTGTTGGTCGGCGCCTGGATCGCGGGCGAGTGGG
>JAJZXK010000146.1 GCA_021806565.1 Bacillota bacterium
GGCGGCGTTGAAGGCCGAGGCGCGGCGGGCGACCGAGGCGCTGTCGCGGCCCGCATACAGTTGGGCCTGGGTGGCCGGCAGGAAGGCGGCCCGGCCGGCGCCGGTCAGCACCTGGCCGGCGAGGATGCCGCCAAGGTCCGGGACGCGCCAGAGGACGAGCGCGCCGCTCGCGAACAGAGCCGTTCCGCAGACCAGGACGGAGCGCGCCCCGAAGCGGTCGGTGGCGCGGCCCGCGTACCAGCGCAGCGCAAAGAGCAGCAGCGCCGGCAGGGCGACGACCAGCCCGAGGGCGGCCGGTTGCATCCGCAGCCGCAGCAGCGCCAGCGGCACGAGCAGTCCCAGGAACATCATGCCGACGTTGAACAGGGTCGCGATGGCGTACACCAACCACGCGGCGCCCTCGACCCCGGTCCGCCGTCGCGCGGCGGGTCGGGGGGGCGATTCCGCGGCGCGGCCCTCCGGCGATCCGTTGAGTGTGCTCCTTGCGATCCTCGAGCGCCTCCCGCCAAAGCCGCCTGACCGCGATCCGGGACCAAGCCGCTACGCTGTGGTGCTTCCGCGCCGCCGGGCGGGCGGCCTGCCGCAGGCGCTCAGCGCGGCCGCGGCACCCGTAGCCAGATGCGCGCCAGGCGGCGGCGGTGCGCCGCCGTGAGCAGGCGGATCAGCCACCGGCCGCGGGTGGTCAGGTGCACCTGCACGCGGCGGTGGTCGTCGGGGTCCGCCACCTTGCGCACCAAGCCGTCGCGCCCGGCGCGTTCGACCAGCCCGACGGCGCTGTGGTGGCGGATCAAGAGCTCGGCGGCGATGGCGCCGACGCTCAGCCAGCCCCGGCTGCTGCCGCGCACCGCCAGGAGCAGTTGGTGTTGTGCGGGGGTGACACCATACCGCCGGGCCAGGCGCTCGCTGAAGTGCAGGAAGCGCCGCAGGCGGTGGCGGAAGCGGGCCTGGGCGGCGAAGTCGGCCTGGGCCGGCGCGAAACGCGGCTGGTGCTCGCCCCGGCCGAGCCGCACCGTGCGCCGCGGCATGGGTCTCCACCCCTCTTGGCGTGTGACGGCCCCGCGCCGAGCCGCGGGCTGATCACGCCGCCGGCTCCACCGTACCATCCGGGCCGGGGCGGGAACAGCCGCGGCCGGCTGGGTGAGTCCCGGTGGCGGGGTGCCGCCGGCCGCACGGACCCGCCGGGGCAGGGCAATGCCCGCAGGTGATGTTCCGACCGTCCCCGTCCCGTCGCAAGAATGTCCGCCTTTGGCGTTCGCGCTTGCGATGTTCTCGGGACCGTCCGGATGCCCGCGGGCACCTGGAGTATGGCCGGTCGGGGCCCGCGCCATACATGCCCCCGGAGTCAGGCCCGGCGAAGCAGGCCGCCTTCGTACCGCGTCTCGTAGGCGGTGATCGCCTCGTCCTGCTGCAGGGTGCGGTCGATCTCGTCCAGGCCCGCCAAGAGCGATTCGCGCCGGTACGGGTCGAGCTCGAAGTGGGCCAGGAGTTCGTCGACGGCGTCGCGCACCTCGCAGCGCTCCAGATCCACCGTCAGGGTGTAGCCGGCCGAGCCCGCCCTGGTGATGCGGTCGAACAGGTCGCCAATGACCTCGGGGGCCAAGCGCACCGGCAGCAGTCCGTTCTGGAAGCAGTTGTTATAGAAGATGTCGGCGAAGGACGGCGCGAGCAGGGCGCGCAGGCCGTAGTCGGCCAGTGCCCAGGGGGCGTGCTCACGCGAACTGCCGCAACCGAAGTTCGCGCCGGCGACCAGGATGCTCGCCCCCTGATACTCCGGCCGGTTCAGTTCGAAGTCCGGCCGCGGCGTCCGGCCGTCGGCCTCATACCGCCAGTCGTAGAAGAGGGCCGGACCGAATCCGGTGCGCTCGATACGCTTGAGGAACTGCTTCGGGATGATCTGATCGGTGTCGACGTTGGGCCGGTCCAGCGGTACCACCCTGCCGGTGTGCACGCGAAAGGGTTTCACGGGCGTTCCTCCTTCGGGGGCTGTGTCGGAGGCTGTGTCGGTTGCGCCGCGCTGGGGTCGGGCCGCCGCCAGACCACGATCACCTGCAGTAGCCGCAGGCGGTCGCCCTGGCGCGCAAAGATGCGCTCGGCGCCGGGCGGCGGGGAGGCGAGCAGGGCGGCGATGTCCTGCCGCCGACCCGGCCCGCCGGAGCCGCGGGTCAGCCATTCTTCATAGTCGAGTTCCAGCGGCCGTTGGTCCCAGACGACCCGCTCCAGTCCCGCCGCCGCGCCCAGGGCCAGAATGCCGGAAGGTGTGAGGCAGGACTCATGGGACGGGTCGCGCCAACGCTCGATCCGTTGATGCCAGTCGGCCGTTTCCGGCCGGTCGTCGGTGCACTGGTCGGCGACGGCCAGCTTGCCGCCGGGCTTGACGATGCGCGCCATCTCCCGCACGGCGGCCAAAGGATCGGTCAGGTGGTGCAGGGCGAAGCGGCTGACGGCGCCGTCGCAGGCGTCTTGGGAGAGTGGCAGGTTCAATGCGTCCCCCGCCAGCCAGGCGGCGTTGTCGATCCCCTGGCGGCCGGCCTCTGCCGCCGCCGCGGCCAGCATGGCCGGGGTGCAGTCGACGCCGACGACCCGCCGGACCCGCTTGGCCAGGGCGCAGGCGACGATGCCCGGTCCGCAGGCGACGTCGCACCATGTCTGGTCCCGCTGTGGCCCCAGGCGTTCCACCAGGGCGTCGAGGGTGTCTGCGGCGCGAAAGACGTCCGCGCGGGCGAAGGCGCCGGCCTGGTGCGTGAACTCTTCTTCCACCGTCCGCCGCTTCCCCTGCTCCGCCGCCACAGCGCACCCCCCTCCGGCCTCGCCCGGCCGTCCCGCTCGCTTCCGGCTGGCCTCAAACGGCCGCGGTGGCCGCTTCCCAGTCGCGGATGTCCACGAAGTGGCCCTCGATCGCCGCCGCCGCCGCCATCTGCGGCGAGACCAGGTGGGTGCGCCCACCGCGGCCCTGACGGCCTTCGAAGTTGCGGTTACTGGTGCTGGCGCAGCGCTCGCCGGGTTCGAGGATGTCCGGGTTCATGCCCAGGCACATGCTGCAGCCGGACTCGCGCCAGTCGAAGCCCGCCCGGCGGAAGACCTCGGCCAGGCCTTCGCGTTCGGCCTGGGCCTTGACCTGTTGGCTGCCGGGCACCACCATGGCGCGCACGCTCGAGGCGACGCGGCGGTTGCGCTCCAGGGCGCCGCGCACCACCTGTGCGGCGGCGCGCAGGTCCTCGATGCGGCCGTTGGTACAGGAGCCGATGAAGACGCGGTCCACGGCTAGGTCCGCGATCGCCGTCCCGGGACGCAGGTCCATGTATTCCAGGGCGCGCGCCGCCGCCCGCCGCTCGTCAGCGGTCGGAAAGTCGCCCGGGTCCGGGATCCGGCCGTCCACGCCGGTCACCATGCCGGGGCTGGTGCCCCAGGTCACCTGCGGGGCCAGGTCGACGGCGTCCAGGACCACCGAGCGGTCGAAGGCGGCGCCGACGTCGCTGGGCAGGGCCCGCCACTGCTCCAGGGCCCGCTCCCAGGCCGGGCCGCGCGGGGCGAACGGCCTGCCCTCCAGGTAGGCGTAAGTGGTGTCGTCGGGGGCGATCAGCCCGGCGCGCGCCCCGGCTTCGATCGACATGTTGCAGATGGTCATGCGGTTTTCCATGCTCAGCCCCGCCAGCCCCTCGCCGCGGTATTCCACGACGTAGCCGGTGGCGCCGGCAGTACCGATGCGGCCGATGATCGCCAGGATGACGTCCTTGGCGGTGATGTGCGGCGGTAGCTTGCCGTCGATGCGGATCTCCATGGTGCGGGGCCGCCTCTGCCACAGGCACTGGGTCGCCAGCACGTGCTCCACCTCGCTGGTGCCGATGCCGAAGGCCAGGGCACCGAACGCGCCGTGCGTGCTGGTGTGGCTGTCGCCGCAGACGATCGTGCGGCCGGGCTGCGTCAGGCCCTGTTCCGGGCCGATGACGTGGACGATGCCCTGGGCCGGGCTGTCCAGCCCATACAGTGTGATGCCGAACTCGCGGCAGTTCTGCTCCAGGGCCGCGATCTGTCTGGCGGCGATCGCGTCGGCGATGGGTAGGCCGCGGCCCTCCGTGGGCACGTTGTGGTCCATCGTCGCGAAGGTGCGCTCCGGCCGGCGGACGCGGCGGCCGGCCAGGCGCAACCCCTCAAAGGCCTGCGGCGAGGTCACCTCGTGCACCAGATGCAGGTCCACATACAGCAGGTCCGGCATCCCGGCCGGAGACGCGACGACATGGCGGTCCCAGATCTTTTCGACCAGGGTCTTGGCGGTCGATGCTTGCGTCGCGGACACGCTTGCCACCCCCGCTGTCATCGTAGCGGACCTGCCGGCTAAAGCCCATTCGGAAAAATGCGCTGGAGTGATAGCATGAACCGATCGGAGGGCGAAGGGCGGTCTGGCCATGGATGCGCGCTGGCTGCGCTGTTTCGTCGCGGTGGCTGAGCAGTTACACTTCCGCCGGGCGGCCGAGAGCCTCTACCTGTCGCAACCCACGGTCACGGCGCATATCCAGGCCCTGGAGCGCAGCCTGGACCAGGAACTGTTCGAACGCGGCGCCCGGCGCGTGCGGCTGACCGCGGCCGGGGAGCGCCTGCTGCCGTACGCCCGGAGCATTCTGGCCCTGCAGGCCGAGGCGGAGGTTCGGGCCTGGGGCAGGCGCTACGACGAGCGGCTGCGGATCTGCGCCTCCATCTTCGTGGCCGCCCAGACCCTGCCCGCGGCCCTGCGCCAGCTACTGGCCGAGCGGCCGCGCCTCGATCTGGCGCTGCGCACGGCGTTCTCGGCCGAGGTGGCCCAGTTGGTGGCGGGAGGGCAGTCCGACCTCGGCCTGGCGCGGCTGCCGCCGGAGGGTCCCGCCCTGGCCGGGCGCCGCCTCACCCAGGAAGCGGTCGTGGCGGTCGGGCCGGCGGCCCTGGCGGGCGTGCCGCTGGAGCAGGCCCTGGGTGATCACCCGCTGTTGACCCACAACCACCCCGGGTATTGGGACCGCCTGCTGGCGGCGCTGCGCGGGCGCGTGGGGTTGCTGCGTTCTATGGAAGTGCGCCAGGTCGACGTCACCAAGCGGATGCTGGCCGAGGGTCTGGGGCTGTCGTTCCTGCCGCGCTCGGCGGTGGCGGCCGAGTTGGAGGCCGGCACCCTCGGCCTGGTGCGGCTGCCGCCGGACCTGACGCTGCCGCGGGTGGGCACCTGGGCCGTGTGGCGCCGCGGCGGTCCGCCCGGCGAAGCGGCCTGCCGACTTCTGGAGTTACTGGTTCCCGCTTGACCGCCGTGCGGCCGCGGTATAAACTGCTCCTTGGTCAGGGAAGGTCAAAGACGGGAGGCGGCCGGGATGGCGGGGATGGATCCCTTGTCAGAGGCGACGACCCGTGCTGCGGAGATGGTCGGACCAGCGGTGGTGCAGATCGTCCACGGCTCCGGCCGCGGGGGCATGGGGTCCGGGGTCGTCTGGGACGGTGACGGCCACGTTCTCACCAATGCCCACGTGGTGCGCGGTGCCGACGCGGTCGAGGTCGCCTCGCCCGACGGCAGCCGGCAGACGGGGCTCGTCGTCGGCGCCGACGGGGTCTACGATCTGGCGGTGGTGCGCCTCACCGGTGCGCGCCGGCCTCCGCAGGCGACCTTCGGTGATTCGGACGAACTGCGGCCGGGTCAGGCGGTGCTGGCCCTGGGCAATCCCTACGGTTTGAGTTGGACGGTGACCTTCGGCGTCGTCAGCGCCCTGGAGCGGGTGCTCTCCACGCCGGAGGGCGGTGAGTTGGACGGCATGGTGCAGACCGACGCCGCCATCAACCCGGGCAACAGCGGCGGCCCGCTGGCCCTGTTGGACGGCAGCGTCATTGGGATCACGACCGCGATGCTGGCCGGCGGGCAGGGCCTGGGCTTCGCCATTCCCGCCAACACCGCCGTGGCCGTCGCCTCCGAGTTGCGCGACCACGGACGGGCGAGCCACCCCTGGATGGGGATTCTGGCGCAGGCGGAGGCCCTGCCGCCCGTGTGGAAGGACCTGATGGACCTGCCGGCGGACCGCGGGGTGCTGATCACGGAGGTCGCGCCCGGTGGCCCTGCCGCCCGCGCCGGGCTGACGCGGTTCGACCTGATCGTCGCCGTGAACGGCCGGACGGTCGGCACGCCGGGTGCGGTGCGCCGGTCCCTGGGAGCGGTGGGCGGCGTGGCGCGGCTACGGGTGCTGCGCGGCGGTGAGCCGCTGGAGGTGGCCATGCCGGTGCAGGAGCGGCCGCGCAGCCGCCGGTGAGCGCGGCGGAGGGCTGTCTGCCACGGGTACCGGTGCGCCGGATCCTCGGCCTGTTGGAACAGGCGTATCCAGAGGCGCACTGCGCGCTGGCGCACCGCGACGCCTTCGAGTTGCTGGTGGCGACGGTGCTTTCGGCGCAGTGCACCGATGAGCGCGTCAACCGCACGACCCCGGCCCTGTTTGCGCGCTACCCGGACGCGGCGGCCCTGGCGGGGGCGGACATCCAGGAGGTGTCCGCCCTGATCTCCGGTCTGGGCCTGTTTCGCAACAAGGCGCGCAATCTGCTTGCGGCCGCCGCCCGGCTGGTGGAGCACCACGGCGGGCAGGTGCCGGCGGACATGGAGGCGTTGACCGCCCTGCCCGGGGTGGGGCGCAAGACGGCCAACGTGGTGCTCAGCACCGCCTTCGGTGTGCCGGCCATCGCTGTCGACACCCATGTGCTGCGCGTCGCCAACCGCATCGGTCTGGCGCGCGGCCAGAAGCCGGAACTGGTCGAGCGCCAGTTGCAGTGCCGGCTGCCGCGCTCGGCCTGGTCGGCCGCCCACCACCGCCTGATCTGGCACGGCCGGTTGGTCTGCCACGCCCGCCGGCCGGCCTGTGCGACCTGCCCGTTGCGGGAGGTCTGCCGCTACGCCCGTACGGCGGAGCGGGGCGCGGTGGCCGCCGAGCGGGCCTCGGGGAGCTGACCTCGGGCGGCGGGAGGGCCGCGGGGCGCGGCGGCGAAGCCCAGCGGCGACCGCCCATCGTCCCGCCAGGGGGGAGAGCCTGTGCCGTTGCGCGCCGCCACCGAGACCGACCTGCCGGCCATCGCCGCCATCTACAACGCCGAGGTCGTCGCCAGTACGGCGACCTGGGATACCGAGCCGGTCTCGTTGGACGAACGCCGGGCGTGGCTGCGGGTGCATCCCGCCGAGCGCCATCCGGTGCTGGTGCTGGAAGAGCGCGGGGAGGTCACGGCCTGGGGCAGCCTGTCGCCCTTCAGTGAGCGTTGCGGTTGGGCGGGCACCGTCGTGTGTTCGGTGTATGTGGCCCAGGGGTTCCGCGGCGGAGGGCGGGGTAGGGCGGTGCTGGACGGGCTCTGCCGCCGGGGTGCGGACCTCGGCCACCGGGTGGCGGTGGCACTGATCTCGGCGGACAACGCCGCCTCGCTGCGGATGTGCGTCGCGGAGGGCTTCTTCGAGGCCGGACGGCTGTTGCGCGTCGGGCGCAAGTTCGAGCGGGACCTGGACTGCGCCCTGCTGCAGCGGTACCTGCGCGACCGCGCCGGGGCCGTGGTGCGAGATGCCGCCGGCCGCTCCCTGTGGATCCGGCGGGAGCACGACGGGGACACCTGGTGGATCCTGCCCGGCGGGGGCGTGGAACCGGGGGAGACGCCGGAAGCGGCCGCGCGGCGCGAGTTGCTGGAGGAGACGGGCCTGGAGGTGCGCCTGGGCGGGCTCGGCTACCGCGTCCTGCGCCACGGCCGCGTCCAGCGCTACTTCGCCGCGGAGGTGGTGCGCGTCGTCGGCGCCGCCGGGACCGGGCCGGAGTATGGCGCGGATGGGCAACACCGCCGCGGCCGCGCCACGCCCGAGTGGCTGCTACCCAGTGAGATCGCCACCCGCCGCTGCCTGCCGCCGCCGATCGCCGCGGCCCTGGCGCGCGGCGATGCCTGGCCCGAGCGTCCGGTGACGTGCGAGGACGAGCGGGTGCCGTCGGCGGCGCATCGCTGAAGGCGCCTCGCTATCCCCACTGCGGCCGGCCCGCCAGGGTCGTGGCGGCCTTCCACAGGCGCATGCCTGGATCCATGAGGCCGGGGTAGGCGCCCCGGGGACCGAAGCGTACGTTGGCGCAGTTGCTTTCGCTCACCCTGAACCTCCCCACGGCTAAAGCCGGGGGGTTCTGGAATGCATTGCTTCGGCCTTTGCCAGGCTCTCCCGGGCTCGGGACTGCCCTGGTACACCATCCTGGCTCTCAGCCCCCGCTTGGAGTGCC
>JAJZXK010000147.1 GCA_021806565.1 Bacillota bacterium
GATCCGGAGCGGTGCGCCCGCCACCCGGTTGCCGTGTTCGTCAGCGCGCTTCCAGGAGCAGAAGTGCACGCAGGGGTGCGTGTTGGTCAGGCCAATCGGGTGCGGCCACACTGCGAACCACGTGTGCTCGTCGGACCCCGACGGCGCAAGCCGGCGCGCGTCCCGCCACCACACCGCGTCCCAGGAGGGATGCACCGCGGACAGGTCGGCCATCATGCCGCGGACGGTCGGCTCGTGCCACAACTTCCAGTCGGGCACGGACCCAGGCACGTACGGCTCGGCCCAGGCGGGGTCTGTGGCATTGGGTGCCAGGGGATACGCTTGCGCCGTCTTCACTGCCCCTCCCCCCTCTCCACGGCCGCGGTGCAGGCGGGAGAAAACGGCCCGCACTGCCCGCAGTAACCGTCCGCCTTCGATTGATCGTCGTGGTCCCAGCACTCTGGGCACACGATTCTCCCGCACCCGCGGCACTCGGACGCGTTCTCCTCGTGGTAATACCGATCGCACAGGTCGCAGTGCATCAGGCCGATGGCGCGCATGCCGGCGTAGGTGCGGCGCCACTCCTGCGCGAGGCCCGCGTTACGGACGCGCACCTCCACAAGCCCCTTCCGCAGCAGGGCGCTCAGCGTGACCGTCTGCAGCGGCAACGGGTGGAAGCGCGTCATATAGGTGGCCATGCGAAGCGGCACTTGCCAGTGCGCCACCCACTCGCCCTCGTCCAACGCCGCCAGCACCCGCCGCTGCGCATCGCTGAGCTTCACGGCCGCCCCGCCTCCCTAGCGGGCACCGCCGACCCCAGCGTGGCCGCGTCCCACACGCGCCGCAGGAGGGCCGCCACGTCGGCCATGGGCATCGTCTCCTGCCCGGCGCGCACCGCCGCTTCCACTTCCCACAGGGCATGCACGAGGGCCGTGCGCGCGCCGTCCAGGCGCCCTTCCCAGCGCCCCGCGTCCGCCTTGGCGTGCAACAGGTCGCAGGTCAGGTCGCGGATGGTCTTGCGGGCCGACTCCTCGGTGATGGCGCTCATAGGGATGTCGCCTCAGCGTTGGCAAACAAACTCTGCTGGCGCGTCCTGCGGACGGACTCCAGGTTGCGGCGCGCCACGTCCCAATAGCCGCGCTTCAACTCGACCCCGACGAACTGGCGGCCGTGCTTCAGGGCGACGTAGCCCTCGCTGCCGATGCCGGCGAAGGGGGACAGGACCGTCTCGCCCTTGTTGCTCCACAGGCGAATACAGCGTTCGATCGTGCCGAGTTGCAGGGGGCAGATGTGGCGCTCGTCGCGATCGTCCTTTGCCTGCTGGACGTTGAGCGTGTCGGTCTCCTTGATGCCGTACCACACCGGCCGCGCCCACTCGATCCACTCGTCATTGGTGATGTTGGGGCGCACCGGAACCGCGTTGTCTCCCGGCTTGCGGAACACGAGGATGTAGTCGGCTAGGGCCGGGCGCATCCAGGATGCGTCGCGCCGCAGTTGGGTGAAGAGCAGCCCCTTGGCATGCGTCCGAATCGCTTGGGCCTGCGGGTCCTTGTCGATGCATACCTCGCCGTGATAGGTCCACCCATGACGCTCGAACTCCCCGATCACCTGGCCACGAAAATCCTTGAGGCCGATGACGCCGTCGCTGACGAGCGTGGACGGCACCTGCGCCACGTGGACGCAGGCGTTTCTGCCCGGACGGGTGACGCGAAGCAGTTGTTCGATGATGAAGCCGAAGTGCGCGAAGAACTCTTCCGGGGACTGGCTATTTCCAAGGTCACGCGCCGAAGGGCTGTACGTGTACAGCGACATGAAAGGTGGCGAGAACACCGAGAGGTCAATGCTGTCATCGTCCAACTCGGCCATGCGCTCGACCGCGTCGCCCAGAAGAAGCCGCCAGCCCTCCCCGGACGCTTCCGTCGATTCGCGCTCTTCTCCGGTCGCCTGGGCGCCCGAAATCTCAGCCCGCTCGAACTCGCGCACGTTGGCAATCAGCTTGTCCGCCATGTCGGCCGCCTCGCGCTCCTTCCGCATCACGTTGGCGAAAATCTCCTCCTCGGCGTCGGCGAGCACGATGTGTGCCTCGACCGGCATGCGCTGGCCGAATCGGTAGCAGCGGCGAATGCACTGGTAGTAGGACTCCCAAGAGTCCGAGAGTCCGACGAACACCATCCTGTGGGCGTTCTGGAGGTTCAGGCCGAGGCCAGCAATGCGCGGTTTGGTGATGAGCACGCGGTATTCTCCGCGCTGGAAGGCTTCGATCGCGGCGGCCTTGTCCTCTGGGGATTGGTCCCCCTCAACGAGGATGCTGTCGCGAACTGCCGCCTTCAGCACCCGGCCCTCGTCGTTCAACCCGCACCAGGCGATCCATTGCTCACCATCGCCGTTGATGATCTCTGCGGCGCGGGACACCCTCGGCCCCAGCGTTCCCTTGCGCACAGTGGCGCGTTCCTGGATGCCCTTCAGCCCAAGCCACATGAGTTGCCCGGACGGCACAAAGCCGGCGTCCACGAACTCGGGGATAACGGCGAGCGGCGGCAGGTCGTAGCCGTCGTCGGCGTATCCCAGGTCGGATGGTTTGCGGACAGACATTCCCCAACTGGCGAGCCAGGAGAAGAACGCATCCTGGGCGTGGCCTTTCAGTCGCCAGCTCTGGTCCGAGTCGTGGACGAAGTACCGCGCCAGCATGTTCGCCCTCGTGCTCACGCCCAGGAACTCGGCGTGGCTGGCGATCTCCGCAATGTCGTTTGGAGCCGGTGTGGCGGTGCAGCACAGGCGGAATGGTGTGTCCGCGAACGCCGCGGTCAACCGCTGGCGGGTCTTGCCGTCCAGAGCCTTGAGGATGCTGGACTCGTCCAGCACGACCGCGCCGAACGCGGACGGGTCAAAGCGGTCCAACATTTCGTAGTTTGTGATGGTGATTCCGGGTCCAGCGTCCTCCTGGCGGCGCCCTTGCCACACTTCGATGCCCAGCAGGGAACGAGCTATGGCCACTGTCTGCGAACCAACCGACAGGGGCGCGAGGATCAGCGTGCGCTCGCCAAGTTGGCGGGCCCACTCGCACTGCATGAGCGTCTTGCCAAGGCCCGTATCGGCGAACAGGGCGCAGCGCCCCTTGCGCACTGCCCACCGAACAAGGTCCCGCTGGAACGGGAACAGGGCGTCGTGGATGCGCCCCGGCTCCCGGCCGGCGGCCTGCGGACGGCTCGCCTTGCTCTCCAGGAACTCCGCGTAAGTCGCCACCCTATGCCACCTCCCCAATCGCAACCCACTCGGCCCGCACCCGCTGCACATACGCGGCCTGGTAGCCGCCGTGTGGACCGGCGTTGTACCCCGACAGCACCTCATCGAGCCGCCACCCACACGCACCACCCGCCGCCGTCCCCTCCTGCCAGCACCCTGCCGTCACCCCGTAGAGCCGCCCCAGGTGCGCCAGGTAGGCCGTTGCGGCCATCAGGTTGACCGTTGGGCTCCGCAGGCCAAAGAAGCCCTCTGCGTGGCCCGTAGCGGGCTCCACCTGGGCCAGCCCCTCGGCCCCCGTCGCGCTCACCACCGACGGGTTGCCTCCGGACTCGACCAGCACGAGCGCCGCCACCATCCGCCAGGGCAGCCCCTCGGCCGCACTCGTGGAGCGGATCAGCGGGAGCCACCGCTCCACCGGCCGCAGCACGGCCGGAACGGGTGCCACCGCCACGGGCACCGCTGCCGTCCCCGACGCGGCCACCATCCGCAGGGGCGGCACGGCGCCCACCAGCGGGCCGCTCGCGGCCGGGGCGGGCATCGCCAGCGCGAAGGAGACGAGGAGGGCGGGGATGGTGCGGGTCATTTCGCCTCACCCGCCCTCGGCAGCGCAGCGTCGATGCGGTGCCCGAGGTCGATGCGGTGCGCGTTCATGTCCGCACTCGTGGTGCCGACAAGCCCCCGCGCCTCCCACAGCAGCCCCTCCAGCGCCTCGATGCGCGTCACCAAATCGGCGGCGTAGTCGTGGCCCACCGTCACGGGGCCACCCTCGGCCACCGCCGTGCGTAGGAGGCTGAGGTCCAGGGGCTCACTCACCGCTCTCCCCTCCCCGCCCGCCGCGCGTCCTTGTCGGCCTCGATCATGTCCCGCCGCCGCTCGGCCCTCGGCGCGATGCCCCGCAGCCGCTGCCGGTCCCGGCAACCCTGCGCCCTGGCGGACCACTCGCGCGGGCCTGCGACGTGCCCGCCGGGCATCGTGTGGGCGAGGTGCCCCAGCGGGCCGGTGCGCGGCTCCGTCTTGCGCGGCTTGCCCGCCACCGGGTAGGGCTGCGGCCCCTTGTGGCGGCTCACCGCCCTCCCTCCCCGTACCCGCCGCGCATCGGAGCGATGGCGGGGTTGCGACGGGCGTCCATGCGCCTCGCCGCAAGGCATCCGCACTTCGGGCACACGCACACCGCACGGGCCCTCAGCCCCTGGCGGTAACGCCGCTGGTGCCGCTCGCCGCAGTTGATGCAGAGGTAGGGCACCGGGTAGGTGCACGCCGCATCGCTCACCGCGCTCCCTCCCCGTACCGGCCGCGCCACGGCGTGATGCACCGGCACCCACTGGCAGGAGCGGATAGTCGTGTCGCGCTCGCGGAACGACGCCACCTGCCGTGTGATCCAGTCCGCGAACTCCCGCACGTCCAGCGCCGACGTGACCTCCATGCTGTAGGCGGCGTCACGCCCCACGACCTGGATGGACAACGTGCCGTCCTCGCTCACTCGCCCTCACCCCTCTCCCGTGACTCCCGCAGCATCCGGCCCGCCAGCGGGCTCACCACCGCGCTCAGGGCCAGCCACGCGACCACCGCTCCCACCAACCAGGCCCACAGGTGCATGGCCTACACCTCCTCCGGCATGTAGGCGACCCGCGCCCGCACCATCGCGCACCAGGTCTCGACCACCAGCGCCGCGGTCGCCCCCGTGGGCCGCGCCTGGTGGGCCGCCCGCGCCTCGCGCCAGGTGTCCACGGCGTCCTCGTGGGCGGCCTTCAACTGCTCGAACCCGGCCCGTGGCATCCGGTGGCTGTATCCGCGCCTCGCCGTCTCGCTCAACGTGACCCCTCCCGCCACTCGTCCAGGCCGTTGCCTACGCTGGCCGGCCGCACCACCCGCCGTCCGGCGCCGCCGCAAAACGGGCACGGGTGGCCAGCGTCCACGTATCCCGCCCCGCAGGTGCAGAGCCAGAAGGAGACGCCCGAACGGCGCCCCTGCGGCTCGTCCAGCACGCCGAGGATTTCCAGGGGATGCACCAGGTCGGTGCGCTCCATCGTGCGGCCCAGGCGCACCGCGACCGGCGGGTCCTCGGCCAGCAGGAGGGAGATCCGCGACATGCGCTTCACGTAGTCGCGCTCGATGCCGACCGTGGCCGTCTGCTGGGTCCAGGGCCACACCATGTCCAGCGGCTCCCCGACCAGGCGCGGCCACCAGTCGGCCACGCGCACGGGCACCGGGTTGCCCTCGGCATCCACCTCGCGCAGGTGCGGCACGTAGACGCGCTTGCCGGCCAGAGGGTGCAGGCGGCGGATGTCGTAGGTGGGCCTCATAGCCCCATCGCCCGCAGGGAGGCCATGATGACCCACACCGCGACGATGACCGCGCCCGTCCCGGCGGCCCAGCCCAGCCAGGTCAGCCAGAACGGCGGGCTCCAGCGGTAGCGGCGGCGCATGGTGGCGCGGACGGCGGTGTCGGTGATGCGGGCGTCGGTGACGCGACGAAGCGTGGCGGCCATGGCTACTTACCCCTCTCGCTGTACGGGTCCACGCCGAAGCGGTCCGCACACTCCGCGCCCAGAGACATGGCGATGCGGTCGTTCTCGTCGCGCTGGTCCACGTACTCGGTGATGTTCAGGCGGTAGTCGGCCACATCCCAGAACCGACGGGCGATCCACTGGCCTTCACCAGAGGCAGCGCGACCGGCAAAGGGCAGGCCCGTCGCATCCTTGGCCTTTAGGGCCTTTCTGCACTGAGACTGAAAGTGTCGCATTGCCGCCTTCTCGGCATCTGCGTCCGTGAATCCTTCGATAGCTAGGGCATGGCAGAGCGCTGCAAGTTCGGGGGTAGATAGGCTCCCGCCGGACTGCTCGAACACTTGCCGCACCTGCTCGGAGGCCGAAACGCTGCGGTCTACCTGGAGCATCGTCGCCGTCACACTGAGCCCTCCTTTACCGCACCCCGAAACTCCAAGAGCGCGTCGATTGCTGCGCCAAGAAGCGACGTGTCGCCCTTCGTGCGCGAGCGCACGCGCCCGATGAAGTGCATTGCTTGGTCCAGGAGGGCCAGCCGTTCGTCCGGCATGGCGGGAAGATGCGCCGATGTTGTGATGGCGCTGTTCATATCCTTGCGCTCAACGGCCTCGCGCACAGCCGCCCGGCGGTCTTCCGGCAGGGAGACGTAACCCTCGGCGATGCGCCGGGCCCCATCGGCAGGCGCGCCCGGCTCCGCGAGCATGGCGGCCACGACGGGACGGTCCTCTTCGGGGACGCGCTCAAACGCCGCGCGCGTGTCGGGGTCCTTCAGGGCCTCAGCGGCCCGCAAGGCCTTCGCCTGCGGAAGCGGCGCCAGGGCGGGGGTGGATTCGACGGCCGATACGTGCTGTTCGGCCTCGCGCAGCGTTGTTTCTCCCACGCCCAGGGCCTTTGCGACCTCGGAACGCGGCGCCTCATACCGGGAAGGACGGCCGCCGGCGTGCTTTGGAGTTTCTGCGCTCTCCGCAGAAACTGCCCGCTCCGCAATCTTCGCGGCCACCGTGGGCGCCTCGGCCTGTGCCCGCGCCACCATCCGCTTGCTGCGCTCGTGGTCCGTCAGCGGCTTGCGACGCTCATTCTCCTCGCGCTCGATCTCCTCGCGGACCTCTTCCGTCAGGTGCTCCCAGATGGCGGCATCGATCTCCACCATGCCGATGCGCTGGGCCGCCTTCAGGCGACGTTCGCCGCATACAAGCCGGTGGTCACTCGTGATGATGATGGGGTGAAACAGGCCGTACTCCCGGATGGACTCCGCCAGCCCGGCGATGTCGCCCATGTCCTCCCGCAGCCTGTCGCCGACGATGATGGAGTCAACGCGCACCTTGGCCACGTCCCTCACCTCCCCTCAACTGGCGGATGCGTCTGGGGCGTCCACTCGGCCCAGCAAAGACGCCATCGCGTCAAGTGGCACGCCATACAGGCATGCCAGGGCCCGCGCCTGGTCGGTGCGCGGCGAAGTATCGTTGGCCTCCCACCGCTGTACCGTCCGGGGCGTGACGTTCGCTGCCCTGGCGGCCTCGGCCAAAGTCTTGTTTGCCGCTTGGCGCAGCAGTTTGAGCGTTGGCCGCAGCGCAATCTCACCCAACCGCGTGACCCCCTCGCGTCCTGTTGCCGTATTGTAGCCGGAATTGCCGTCCTTGCGCAAGCCGCTCCAGGTCGCTCCGCTCCATCACCCATCCCCCTATCCCTTCGCCATCCCGCACCGCTTGCACCATGTCTCTTCCCACTCGTTGCCGTCGTCATCCCCCCGCTCCGTCCACTCGAACACCCGGCACCCGCACCGGACGCACGGCCTTGGGCAGTCCACCACCCGTCGCGGCGCATGCTGTGGGAAGACGTCCACCCCCAGCGGCTCAACCCAACGCGCATCGGTGGGCGGAACCACGACGGCATACCGCTGGTCGCCAAGGTGCACCGCCTGCAGCGTGACCGGGCCGTTGAATGGCGCGTGCGCGAGGCTGCCGAATGTCCCCCCTGGCGGTGCGGTGTAGACATTGGCAGTCACCGTCACCCTCGGCGGCCGGTGCGCCACCGCAAGCGGGGAGAGTTGCAGGAGCAGCCGGCGGCCCTCCATGTGCACGCTGGCCACAGGGTGCGGTTGGCCCAGGATGCTGCCGCTGGGCCAGTACCACTCGCGCACGAAGCGGCCACGATAGCGCGGCATCCGCCCCATCCCCCTCATCCCGCCAGCCGCACCTCCGCACCCCGCCGTTCCACCAGCCCCGTGTACCACAGCAGCCGCAGCCGCTGCCGCCAGGCCCGCTCGCCCACGGGCACCCCAGCCGTGCGCGGGTGGCCGGCCGCGTACCAGCGGGCCGCTGCCTCGGCGCAGGCGGACGAGTCGAACCGCCCAGCAGGGAAGGTCGCCCGCAGCCAGGCGGCGGTGCGCCGGTCGGCCGGGGTGGCGGGGATGCGATGGGCAGCGGAGACGCGCAGCCAGGGCATCTTTTTCACCTCCTTGTC
>JAJZXK010000148.1 GCA_021806565.1 Bacillota bacterium
CCGCCGCCCAGGCCGGATGACCTAACCTCCACTCCCAAGCCACACCACCTCCGCCGCACCTTGACAACTTCATCAGACGCCCCGAGGGGGGTTGACATACGGTGTCCCCGATACCGCACTATTGCCAGTCAGCCAAGAAGGGGCCAGCCCAGTAACAGATCCAGCGCAAACACCGTGCTCAGACTCCGATACCACCGCTGGCGTGCCACCAGAACCCGATCACAGTCACGGTCATCTCGCACAGACGCAAAACGGGGCCGCAGGTCCTGCCCGCAGCCCCGTTCCCACATGCGATTCCTTGGCATCAGCGCGATGCGTGCGCCCCTCTACAACTTAGAAGAGGGCTTTGCCGCAAGTTCCTCCTGAAGCGCCCGAGCCACCCTTTCCGCCACATCCGAGACGGACGGCTCAGGGCGCCCTGTGAGTTTGGCCCACGCACGGAACACGTCGCCGCCCGCAAGACGCACAGCGTCCCAACCGGCCACCAATGCGTCCGTGAAAGACTCGAATCTGGCAACCGTGACCGCTGCGTCCCTCATCCCCGTGGCACCTTCTTCGCGTCGCCGGCAATAGCACAGGCATTCGCCGACCCCCTCAGGCCGATACGCGCCTACCACCGGACACCGTACAAACGGAACCATGTTAAATCCCAAGAGCAAGGACTGAGGGATGTCTTTGAAAGGAGCAAACGGGCGATGTGCCACAAGCCAGTGATGTCCTTCTTCGTCCAAGAGGTCTGTCACAGTGGCCCCTCCCTGGCCTTTGCACAGTATGTCAAACCGCACCCCAACGTGCCCGTTCCCTGCCACGGTCAGCATCGTCTCTTCAAAGCAGTCCGTGTCCATCCCCACATTCGTCCCGTCCCTTCCCCCCGCCTTCGCCAATGCAACACAAATGCCGCGGGCATCCACCCACGGCATCCGCGCCACTCTTGACGGACACCGACATCCGCACGTAGCCGATCCGGCCCTGGAGTAGTCCGCAAATCCTACCCGGCACCGCACATTCGACCTGCGTTAGCTCGTCGGCACGAACGGATAGCCCCCCGGAAGTTGAGTTGTCGTCACCCCCACCCCCGGCCCGCCACAGACGCCACGCATTGACCCACCTCCTCTTCCACCGCTTACCGCCCCGCCACCCGTCCCCCCATCACCGCGCCCAGCAGGTCCGCCTGGGAAATCGGCAGGTTCCGCTTCAGGGCCGCCAACGCTGCCTGGTTCGCCGCACCGGCGATGCCCGCTGGCGACCACCCCTCCGTGTGCGCGGCCAAGTCTGCCGTATCCACGTCGCCTGCCACTGGCCGGTCTTTGAGGTACACGTCCCATATCGCCGCCCGGCCCTCTGCGTCCGGCAGCCCGATCTCGATCTCCCGGTCAAACCGGCCCGGACGCCGCAACGCCGGATCCAGCTGATCGGCCACATTCGTCGCCGCCAGCACCAGCACGCCCCTGAGCGCCTCAAACCCGTCCATCTCCGCGAGCAGGCACCGTAGCACCAGATCGCTTGGCCGATTCATCGCCCGCCCGTCACGCTTGCCCCCGATCGCGTCGATCTCGTCGATGAAGATGATGGCCGGCGTGCTCTGCCGGGCCCACGCGAACAACTCCCGCACTGCGGCCTCCGAGGAGCCCACATGCTGCGCCACCAGATCCCCCTGCGACACCGCTCGGAAGGCGCAGCCGCAGTATGCCGCCGCCGCCCGCGCCAGCGCCGTCTTGCCGGTCCCCGGCGGGCCCACCAAGAGGATCCCCTTGGTCGCCGTCACTCCGTACCGCTTCACCCGATCCGGATACGAAAGCGGCAGCTCCACCGCGTCCTTGATGGCCTCCACCGCCGCATCCACTCCGACCAGGCCGGAAAACGCCTCTGGGTCCCGCCGCGTGGCCGGTTCTTGCGCCTGCGTGCGCAGTGCGGCCGTTGCCGCGTCGTGCGCTGAGGCCATGGCCAACATCCCGTATCCCACCAGGGGTAACCCCATGCCCCAGGTGAACGCGGTCGGTACCCAGCTACCCCACACCCCCTGTTGACTGTGGTAGGCATTGTGGGCCAACGCCAGCGCGATCGCGCTCAGCACCAGGCCCACGACCACCGCCTGCCACACCATGTTCCCCACCAGGCCGCGGTGCTGCACCATTGCCACCAGCGCCGGTATGCCCGCCAGCACCAGCACGTACACTGCCCCGTGCGGCGTCTCCATGCCCAGCAGCCACGCCGCCATTCCCACGCACACCGCCACCACCGGAGGATACAGGGTCCCCCCGTCGTCGTAGCTCCGTGGGTGGCCTCGCACCATCCAGCCCGCCCGCAGGAACGCTCCCGCCGCAATCAGCGCCACCAAGCCCAGCCCCACGACCCGTACATCCCAGCGCCATAGTCCCACCCCATACGGCCACCACCCTGCCGGAGACGCGCAGGACGTGATCCAAAGGCCAATCTCCACCAGAACGCTCGCTAACCCGGCCCCCACGATCGGCGTGTCCCACCGATACGACCAGCTATCCGCGGTGCTTGCGCGCATACCGCATCCCTCCCGCTTGGGCATTGTTGCCGGTCGCGGGCCCTGTACGTCTGTGATCCGAGTACCCTGCACACCGCCGTCCCTACACCACTGATCGCCGTGCCTGCATCGCCGCCACAACCGTGTGCCGGAACGCCTGGACCCCCGCATGTCGCACCCGAAGCATCACCGCGTCTTGCCGCAGATGTCGACACACACATCCGTCCGTGGAATGCTTGGCCCATGCGGCAATCAATACCACTACGTCTGCGGCCTGGGTCGCCGACGCCAGGCGTTCTCCCGGCGTCGCCCTTGCGTTCAGGAAGACCACCGACGCAGCCCCCATCGCCAACGCTTCCGCCCGATAGGCCACCGCCCGATTCGGGTCCCCGAGCACCAACACTCGCTGGCCCGCCAAGACAAACGCCCCGTGGCTCTCCCCGTGCGGCCGTGTCGCCAGGGACAGCCGCTGCTCAAAGTTTGCCGCCAAACGGCTTACCTGCTCGTCCCTCTCCGCCAGCAAGACCCGCAGCAAGTCGCACTGCTCCTGCAGGATTGCCACTCGTTTTTCCGCCAACGCGATCCGCGTGGCCGCCGTCGTCGTCGCCTTCGTCGCTCGCGTCCGCTGGCGCATGGCCTCCGCTTGCGCCCGCTCTTGTTGCGCCCGCGCTTGGGCCACCTCCCTGCGTCCTCCCTGCCGCATCTCTTCGCCCGCCTGCTGGCGCACCGCGATCTCCTGTTGGATTCGCTCAATCTCACTCAGCGCCCAATTGGTGCGCTCCTCCGCCACAAAACGCTTGTCTTCCGGCAGCGCCGCCATCGCGTCCGCGAACACCTCTGGATGCGCGGCGGACACAAACTCAACCAACGGTGCCATTTCCGGGTCCCTGTTCAGCACCTCAGCCACCGCCGCCGCCCCTTGGTCCACCCGCGCGGCGAGTCGTCGCCAGCCCGAACGGGTCCACTGCGCAAGCACTTCCCAGTGGTGTGTTCGACGCAGCAATATCTTGGCCACCTGTTGCGCCATCCGGGCTTGGCTGCGCGCCACTTTCGGCGGGCACACGTAACCCAATCTTTGCAACATCTGTGCCGCACCGGATGGGCGAACCCATGCGATCTGGTATGCCGCCCACGCCACCAACGCCTCCGATCGTTCCAAGCCACGCGACCTCCCTCAAACTCTTCTATGGCCCTACTACCTGGTGATCACCATCACTGAGTCCCTCGCGCATCACGGTACGCAGTCGCCGCGCCTCCTGCCGAACCGACACCTGCCGCGCCAGCGCCTCTCGCGAACACCCACGCATCGTCTCCCACGTGTCGCGCCAACGCTCTACCGACTCACGCGAGCCTAGGTCCAGATCAGGCGCGTCTTCGCTTCTTTCCATCGCGGTCCTCCAAAGAACGCAGCGCCGCCACCCCTACGGGCGTAATGTACATCGCATCGTACTGCCCTTCCCCCCGCAATCGCGGTCGGTTGGCAACGACCGGCCGGGGTCCTCCCGCACCGACCGCAGACACCGCTCTTGCGCAACGGATGGCAGCACCACTCGTTGCGTTCTCCTTGCTTCTGCTGCCACTTTCCGCCTTCCGAGATCAGTAATGCGCACCTCCCGCGTTCCCACCCACTCAATCAGCCGGTCCGAGACCATGAGCACGATTGTGCGCGGCGACACCCTACACCTACACTCCCAAATCAATGGTATCCACGGCCTTGCTTCGCCGGATATGAGCGCCATCAACACCCGCGCCCGCGCTGATCCCGCGCGCAACACTACGACGCACCTGCTTTCTGGAAGAGGTGACATGGGTGACATGCTCACGCTGCTGCCTACACGCTGCGAGCGGGTCGGTAACGCGCGCACCCCCGGGGGCGCTCGCGGGCGTTGGGAGAGAAGGGCTGGTGGGTACAATGAGGGTGTGCCAGGAGCATCGGGAAGGGGGTGTCAGGGTACCCGCTCGCAAAGCGGCCCTGTGGACCTTGGGAGCCAAGGGGTGTATGCTGGCGCTTTGCAGGACCCTCCCCACTCGTTGGGGGTTGCAAGCTGACGAGTGGAGCAAGGCTATTTGCATGCACTCGGAGTTGCAGGACCCTCCCCACTCGTTGGGGGTTGCAAGTGCCTCCCTCGGTCACCTTCCACAGTCGCAAACATGGTTGCAGGACCCTCCCCACTCGTTGGGGGTTGCAAGCAATGCCTCCAGGGCGGCTATCTCCTGAACTCGGATCGTTGCAGGACCCTCCCCACTCGTTGGGGGTTGCAAGGGCGCATCACAGGCGCCGATCCGCGCTTGACGGTGCGTTGCAGGACCCTCCCCTTCTGTTGGGGGTTGCAAGGCAAAATCCGTCGCCCTATGCCGCCCGCCGCCGCCTTGTCTGACGCCCCCCGTATTGGGCCCACAGCGACACGGCCCACAGTGCAAAGGCCGCCAGGACACCCGGCCACCACGGCCCGCCGCCTGCATCGTGTCCCGTCACCAGTAGAGCCCCCAACAGCCACGAGGTCGCACTCAGCAGATCCCGGCGGTCCTTGTCCTCCTTGTCCCATCGACTGAACACGGCCATCACCCCTTGGCGGGATGGTAGCCAGATTTACGCTGCCAACTTGCCAACGCGATAAACGCCCGGATTGATGGCCGTTATGCGGCGCGTCAGCCTCCGTCGAAGATAGACAGATTCCCAATGGCCAACATCGCCTGTAGTAAACTGTGCTGTTTCGAAGAGAAGTTGTCGACTGTTGCCACCACTCGAAGCACGCCGTCGTCCGTTCGCTCGACGCCAAGCCCATTCAAAATGGTGTCAAGCAGAGCCCGTTTCTCTGGCGCGTCGAGGTCATGACCAGAAGTCCTCAAATCGTCGAGCGTTCCTCCGTCGTCGCAAAGCACATAGCCACCGTCACGCTGAGATACATACACTTGCAGAAAGTCGTTGTGCCTGTCTAGGTATGGCGTTGTGATTTCGACAGACTTCCCCACGAACCGCCATGCGGTGTTGTCCCGTACCCAGGGCCAACATACGTCAACCATTGCTTTTACTTCGCTGTGCATTCTATTCTATGTTCCTCTTGAAATAGTCACATTGCAGGGTTGATTGCGACAACGTTTCCCGGCTACTTAGAGGTTCACCCGCGCCCTATGCAGCCGAGCCGTGCTAATATATCCACGATCCTTCACATATCTCTCCTTGGCAAAGTCCGATAGCAACGGAAGCAGCAAGTCGCGTTCCTGCTGGCTCATCTTCGCCCACAATCGGCCCAGCAACTTCGCGACTAAGTATGCTCCCGCCGCCGCATAGTCTTCGTATGTCCATCCATCCCTCATGGCCTTTTCATTTACGTCCCAAAACAACCGCCTTGCGACAGACATCGCACGCTTTACGTCAGCCTTGGTCTCTTCGGTTTCCTCTGCAGCCTTGATCCCTTCCCCTTCACGATTAAGCAGAACAAGGGCAACGTCAAGCTTGAGATTCAAAGAAGGTTCGTCTATCTCATCCATCTTCTTCCCGTGCCCTCCCTGTGCATCCCGCGCTCCCCGCAAGGCATCGTAGCCAGATCAGTCCTCCGGTCCGTCCAGCCCGGCCAGCCACTTTGCCCGCCGCGCCGCCTCCTGCTGGGTTGCCATCGTGGCCTGGTGCGCCATGTGGCCGTCGCCTCGTGCCCCCGCCATCGCCCCCGGTGCGCCGTGCAGCGCCGCGCCAATCGCTCCGTCCGTGACCCGCATCCCGCCCAGCCCCGATCCTCCCTGCTCCCTGCGCACCTTCCCGTGCTCGTGTACCGCGCCCCACACCGCACCCACCCGCGCCGCTGGACCTGCCACCATCGTCTTGCCGCCGCGCGCAAACCGGTCCACCACGTCCGCAGCCTCGCGCGGCTTCAGGTGCGCCCCGGCCATGTGCAGCCCGGCCACCACGGCGCCGCCCGCGACCGCACCCGCCGCGCCCGTCACTGCGGCCGCCGCCCGCGTGTAGGCACGCGCCTGCTCCGCGCCACGTTGCGCCCCATACCCCATCGCCCGTTCGTGCGCGTACGTTGGAGATGGCGACGCACCGCCGGGGCTTGCGGCCCCACCCCCGGCGCTTGCCCCGGCAGCACCTGCAGCCGCGGCGGCGCCAGGACTACCAGGGCTCCCACTGCCGGCGATAGCCGTCCGCTTGGGTGTCGACGGTGCCGGCGATGCCCCCCCGCCAGGCAGCATTGCCCGACCCACACCCCCAACGGCCGCTATCCCCCCGACCATCCCAGCCGCCATCAATCCGCCACCGACGGCCATCGCGGTCCGGTCCTCGTGCATGCCGATCAAACCAAACCATCCAGAGATCAGCTTCCGCAGCAGTCCCGCCGTCGGAATCACGAATGCCAACGCCACCAACCGCGCCCAGGCGTGCATTTGGGTGGACCAAAACAGCGACTGCATGGCCGCCGCGACAATGGCGAGTGAAGCCGGAATGAAGGCCAGGCTCACCAACTCCGCGAGCCACAGGCCCCACGCCGTCCCCCGCGGATTCCAGACCCACGACCAGCACACCACCGGTCCGATGATCAGCAGGGCCGCAACCACGACCATTCGCTCGACCATCAGTACCGCCACCAAGAGCCGCAGCCCGGCCACCAGCAGCTTCAGGATTCCGTCGACGGCCGCAAGTGCCGCATGGCCTCCTGCGCCCCCGCTAACCGCAGCCGCGGCCGACATGCTGTGGCTCGACATCAGGCCCACCGCGGCAGGATCCCAGGCCGCAATGCTCTGGGCCAGCGCGGCATTCGCCGCCAACAGGGTGCTCACGCCCCACGGGACAAGTGACACCATCAGCCCAATGCACAGCGTCCGCCAGATGAGCGATGTCACCTCACCGGCCGACCGCGCATCCGAAACCGACATCATGCGATAGGCCAGCCAGCCAACCAGCAGCACCACCAACGCCCAGGTCACTCGGACGAACAGCACCTCTATGTGCATCAGCCCGGCCCACTGTGTCGCATCAAACGGCCCGTATGGCTGGGGCACCGCCATCCCAGGGTGGTTTGCCTCCACCCCGAACACGCTCGTCTGCAGTGAAGGGAACCCCAGCACGCCAAACAAGGCGTTGACCACCGACGCCAAGAAGGAGAACAGACCTCCGATGGCCCCGTTGACGAGCCCACCCACCCAAGTCATTGCCCATCACCCCCCGCCGCAGCCGCGCTCGCTCGCCGCGGATCCGTGTTGTACCACTCGATCTCCTGAGGGGTCGGCGCCACTTGTAGCAGCGTCGCCCGCTGTCCGGCGCGTAACAGGAACTCGCCGGGGTCAAAGCCCGCGATCTGCCGACTCTGGCCGGGCGTCAACTCCAGAAACCCCCGAACTGCCGTTACATCCTCCTCACTGAGCCGCCCCACAAACCGCGTCGGGGCAGCCGCCAGGATGTCTTGCGCCTGTGAACTCTCCAAGAACTCACGCACAAACTGCGTCGCCGTGATCAATGCAACATGCCGCTTGCGGGCCCCGCGCGCCATCCGGCTCAGGAAGGCCGCTGCCTGGGGCTGGCGCATCAGTTGCCACGCCTCATCCACCGCGATGGCCTTGGGCCCCGGCCTCGCCGACAGGTGCGACCAGAGCCAGCTGAGTACCGCGCTCATTGCCACCGCCTGCAGGTGCGGATCCTCGGTTACCCGTCGCACATCCACCACGACGATCT
>JAJZXK010000149.1 GCA_021806565.1 Bacillota bacterium
AGCCACGATCCGCTGCTTGTACGCGGCAGTGAATCGCCGCCGCCCACCCCGCGGACGCACCTCAGGGTCCGGCCCCGCCGGAACGTCCGCCCCTGCCAGTTGCCAAGGTGCTCGCGCTCCGCCCCCTGCCCCAGGGTTGTAGGGTCCCTCCTTGTGTTGGGGGTTGTCTTTCTATCAGGGGATATGCCACACAGTCCCCCGTGCACGCCGCCACCGAGGTGCCATGCCCCGATCGCTTCCAGCCGCCCACGTGGTCATCCGCCGTTGCCGTTCGCAGGCCGCTTGCGCTGACGCCGCTGCAGATGGCCACCATCTTCGGCCCCCCAATCATCCACCAGGCCAACGCCTGCCCACAGTCCCCCTGGCACTTCAATGATGCCGTCAACGCGCTTCAACGCCTCCGCGAAGTCCGCCGACCCCATGGAGCCACCGCTTGCCCTATACGCCCGATACAGCCGGTCGGCCTCGCACCAGACGCGCGGGCTCCGGCAGCAGTGCCGTGCAAGGAATGCGTCCACGGCCGTCGCCTCCGCCTTCATCTCAAAGGAACGTGACGCCAGAGATTTGCCCCGCTGTACACGGCGACCAGACCCGCACCCGCCTCATGCCGGCGCCCGCCACGTGCCGGGTGACTCCAACCCGTTCCAGGACCAGATCACATCCCCGCGCGCAGATACGACGTTCAGCGCAGCCGTGAACGGTATGCCGTACTTCCCGTACACCGCCAGCGCCTCCAAGACCTCGGCGGCTACGTCCAACGCCGGCTGCGCCAATAGGGACGACAGGTCCGCAGCCACCCTAGCGCGAGCATTAGCCACGCCGAGAGCCCGCGCCTCCAGGGCGAACACCACGTCCATCACGGTCCACACGTGCACACGCACCGAAGTCTGCTCCTGTGCGTGCCGCCGCAGCAAAGCGCATCCCGCGTCCGCGCGAGGGCCGTCCTGAAGGATCGCCAGTAGGACCGAGGCGTCCATCGTCTCCAAAGCGTCTAACCCCCTATGTCCTCCAACGTCACAGCATCTAGTACTCTAGACGTTTTGGGACTCAATCGCGAAGGCGCCCCGCGGCGCGTCCCCACCCGCAGGCGCTATCACCCGGTGCCCCGGGCGCCGGTACACGGGGTGCCACGCCAAGTCCGGCAGCGTCTCCCGTGGGTCTCGCCCTGTCCGCGCCACCGCGCAGATCACCTGCACCACACCTGGCGCTGCCATGGGCACGCGGTAGTGCCCACCGGGATCCTCCAGGGTCCACCCTGCGGTGTTGCCGGCGGATTCGCACCCCGCGCACCGCACCGTAACGGACACGTGCGTAGCCAGGTTCTCGAACAGGAACCGCCATTGGCCGGCCGTCCGCGCCTTTACCACCTGCGCCACGAGGACGGTGCCAGGCGCGACGGGCACGCGGAACGAATGCGCTCCCGGCGTGGAACGGCTGTAGTCGTTCCACCACACGCTGTATACCCAACCGCCACTGCTCCAACGTCCCTGGATACCAGACTGCATCAGCCCGCTGGCACCGTTGACCCCGACGCCTGGCCAGAACGCAAACTCGACGCCGGTGCCGCCCCACGCCGGACGGCCGGACGGAGCCACGAACTCGACGAAGGCACCCGTGAACGGCTGACCCGCGGGAGCCTGCGCGACGATGCCCGCGCCCCTAAGCCCACCGGTGAATGGCGTGCGCGCCCTCCGATTGCAGACGGTCGGGGTGAACTACGAGGAGGATGAAATACGCGACAGCAACGCTGCGAATGCTGTGCTTGTTGTCCTTACGCCCTCCGCAGCCTGATAGAAGTTGCGCCGTAAGTGGCGTGCCATGCTACGGTCGCCGCCATTCTTCTGGCGTCATGTCGCTCTTGTCTCGGTTGCACTCCCGGCACGCGGTCACAAGGTTGCTTTCGTCACCGGCACCGCCCCGACTGTGCGGGAGGATGTGGTCAACCTCCAACTGTGACACGGGCTTGCGCTCACCACAGTAGTGGCAAGTGTAATCGTCGCGCTCCAAGATCCGCCGCCGCATAGCCGTTGAGACCGTACGGTCAGGACGTGGCAGGAGGGGTTCCAACGCGATGCCACGGGTAAAGTTCGCCCACCACTGTTCATCGCGCCAGCCATGCCGCTTGCAGAAGTTGCGCCGCTTTTGGCCTTCCTGGAGGCAGTCCGGGCAGAACCCCACGCGTGACACCTCCGCTCGTCTATCTGGATCCTATTGGCAGGATTCGTCTGGATTCCTGCGAAAACACCGCGCTACCGCGATACCGCCGCGAACCCCAGCATTGGCGTACAGTCCCGCGCCCAGGCCCGCCGTCGCCAAGAGCATCGCCGTCAGACCCGCCTTCGAAGCGTGCGACCACAGCCATCGCGGTGCGCCGCTATTCAAGAGGTGCATCCTCTTCTTCAGGTGCGGCGCCGGACGCGGTTTCGTTCGCCTCGGACGGATCCGTCTCGTCCAGCGGATCCGGCGCGTACCGCCCGCGCAAGGCATCCAGCGATTCGACCGGCGGCAGCGGTGTCAGAACGATCGTTTGATCCACCACCTCGACAAGGAGACGGTCGCCGTCGGATAGGCCCAGGGCGCGCCGAATCTCCGCTGGCACACGCACGTTCCCCTTCTGTTTCACACATACCACTGGCACTGCTGTTTCCTCCATTCCGGGGGATTGTAGCCAGGGGGCGCCACCAGGCCGGTCGCACGTGCAGACGTCACCTTGCCCACGACTGATCCCTCCTGAGCGCAGGTGCATCGCTCCGATCCGGGCCTTCCATGTTGGCAAAGGTGGCACTTGCCTCCACCGTGCGCATTCGACCACACTCCGTCCCCTTGCGGCCATCACGGCCATAAGTGCGGCGTCGTAACGATCTATTGGCTGGTGCATCCAGTCCTTGCGACCACCCACTTCCTCGGCCGTGTGGTCCCCTGAAGGGAAGAGTGTGCGGATTCCCGCGCGTGGTCACTTTCGGTCAGACTGGCTCCCTGACGGCCACGAGTGACCCTCTTCCCGCCTCTCGACCCACCAGGAGATGGGAATGCGGAAGTACCGACAAGTGCACCCTGTCGGAACTGGTTCTATGGGGACCCCACATCCTGTCTCCCATCGCAACCGCTTCAACCGGAGGGCCAGTGCCCTCGATTGGCGCCCTTTTCGGCAGACTGGACCCCTCCGCCAGAAAGGACACGTCTCGTCCAAAGGAACACTTCGCAGCCTCCTGGACCATCTACGGCACATTAGCCCCGCCCTCCGAACTGCGCCCATTGCGGCGTCGGTGGCCACTTCTGCAAAGCGTGGACCCGTCTTGCGCAAACGGGCGCCTTCCGCCGCAAAGGGCAACTTCGAGACCAGGCGAGTCCGCGCAGATCAAGGGATGCCTCTCGGCGACAACCCACACCGGCCAATCCACCCAATCCCGCGCGCGACCTGGCTACACTTCCTACAAGGGGGGTGGCGTTGTGCTATTCACGTGCTCTGTCGCGGATCTGTCTCGCTACCGACACACCACCTGCTGGCTCATCACCCGCTACGCCGGCCGCGTCCCTCGCGCCAACTACGACGAATGGGTCCCCGACCTCGCCCCCAGTCGCGACCTGCACCACCGCTGGTCCCACGAATGGCGCCCCCTGCAAGACCCCTCCCACTGGTGGGCATCGCGCTACCTCCCTGCCTGGGCAAGGTCAAAGACCCTCGACCCCTCCTACAAAGCCGCCATCCAGCGCGCGGCCGAACTCAGCCTCACAGATGATCTCACGCTGGCCTGCTGGTGCCCGGATGAAACCCACTGCCACCGATCCCTGGTCGCACACGCGGTTCGCACTTACCGCACTTACCAGAGCATGCCCTCAGACCCCACCCACCCCCTTCCGGAGCGGCAGATCATCACCACGGTCCTCACTCATCGGCCGCTTTGGCACCTTCTTGCGGCGCTCTCAGTCTCCCCCCCTCTCACCACGACTGAAATCCAGACCCATCCCGGAACGCGAACCCGAACCCTCCGCACACTGCGAACCCTCGAACAACTCGGCCTGATCGTGCGCGACCAACCGCTTCACCCGCACTGGAGCATCACCGATCTGGGGGCCGCAGTGTGGACCAACGTACTCCTACGGGGGAATCATCCATCATGAACGCACTGCCGCCGCCGATGCCGAACGGCTCCATCGACAGGCCCGCAAACCACGACCAGGACGTGCTGGCCATGTTCCTGGCCCGCAAGATGACGCGCTCTTCCCGCACGGCCTTTCTCTACGGGCGCGAACTCGCCCGCTTCCGCACCGCTGTACAAAAGCCGTTGGCCGCGGTCACCTTGGGCGATCTCCTGGAGTATGTTGAAGCCCGGCGCGAAGCCGGTGCCGCTGCGCCCGCGTCCCAGGCGCTGGTCATCACCACGCTGCGCAGCTTTTTCCGGTTCGGCCAAACGCTTGGCTACCTCACGCTCAATCCCGCCGAACTCCTCGAAACACCCCGCACAACGTCCATGCTCGACCTGCGCTGGTGCAACGCCCAGGAGATCGGGACCCTGATACGGGCCGCGGAACGGATCAACCCCATCGCCGCGCTCCTGTGTCCGTTCCTCGCCCTCACCGGCATGCGCATCGCCGAGGCCGCCTCTGTGCGATGGTCCTCCTTCGTTGTGGATCCTCACCGCAACATTGGCGTCCGCATCATCGGCAAGGGCCGCAAGGGCCGCACCATCAAGATCCGCGACGACCTGTGGCAGATGATTCTCGCCGATCGACGCGCCCGCAACCTGCCCGCCGAACTGGACGGATCCGACGCTCCGCTCTTCCCCAACCGTTGGGGCAATCCGTGCAGTGTTCGCTACTTGCGGCACGCCGTCGCCGCGGCGGTCAAACAGTCCGGCATCAAGAAATCCGTTTCGCCTCACTGGCTGCGCCACTCCAACGCCACGCTCGCGCTGGCCGGCGGCGCCTCCCTACTGCGTGTTCAACGCGACCTTGGCCACGGATCCATCGCAGTCACCGAACGCTACCTGCACTTGGCGGAAGGGCTCAAAGAGGGGTCGGCGGACTTTGTGCGCATTTCTCTGACAGATTCCGACGATTCAGCGGACGAGACCGTATAATGGCCGCAGGTGGTCGCTATGGCGAGAGCATTCCCAGGCACCATCGTGTGCTCCGGCGTTCTCGTCCGGGGCACGGACGCTGAACTTGTCGTGGAGCCGTTCCTCAAGTCGCTGCCACGCTGGACCGCGCCGCGGTCCGTCTTCATCGGCGCGTCCCCACCCACGGTTTCCTTGGCCGTGCAGGTACGGGTCAGCGGCGTCACCATCATGCAGATACGACGCCTTGGCGCCACCGCCCGGAATGCCTTGCGGCACACGGCAGATGAGGGTCCGTGAATTGCTTTGTGGTCACCGACCTGCCACTCCACCATATTCAGGGACGGAACATAAAAGCTTACGTATGCGCAGGCTTTCGTGGTCCTGGATGGACACAACCGCTCTTCGTCCTCGAAACCGACGAGGATGATGCCCTCGCGATCATCACGTTCGCATACCGCGGAAGCCATTCTGTCCGGTTGTGTACCGACGAGGAGGGGGCGCGCTCTTTCGCGATCTCTGTATCCACGACCGGGGACTGGGGCGAGTGATGCGTCGTCTCCGCCTTTGGGCGTCCCTCGTGTCGGTCGCCGTCCTCACGACGGCCTGTGGTCCCCACGGCGCGACGCCCGCTGCACCGCGTAGCAAGGATTCCTGGCCGGGCGTCGCCGCCTGGCATCGACTGAACGCCCTGCGCAACTATGCCTTCCGTTCCGTGATCCAATCCGCCGCGAATACCACCATCACCACATTTGGACGCTACCACGGAACCCACAACTACAGCATCACCCGCATCGTGGATAGCCAGAACGACAGGGACTTCACAACGCTTTCCCTTGCCACCAACAAGCATTACTACGCCGGGGCGAAACATCCCCACGTCGACCTCCTAATGAACGATCCTATCGGCGTCGATCTGCGTGCGAGGGTGCTCTCTTACGCCCTCCAATGGGCCACCTACCTGCGTACCAGCCGCGGTGTGCCGACGGGATCCTGCAACCAAGCAGGACGCAGCGGCCACCGCTACCGCATCGCCGTCTTTCCCGACATGACCGGTTCCGCGTGTGTGGACGCCACCACCGGGGCACTCCTCTTTGTGGCCATCCACGATTCGTCTGGAAAGACCTCCTTCGTCATCACATCGGTCGGCGATGCCGCTCCCATCCAGCCGCCGCCTCATACACCGCCATCATCCATCACCCCTCCCAAGGTTCTCTCATCAGACCAGCGCCACGAATCTGCCACGCGCTCCACCTTGCAATCAAGGAACCTCTCTCGTACGCTATGATCAGTCTACTTTTCGGGAGGCCGTACATTGGCACAAGAGGAATCGTCCGTCATCCCTGACTCAGATCCGTCCGCCCGCATCCTCGCCGAACTCCTGCAACGGCTCGAAGACGCTGGCGAACCCATCACCATCAATGCATCCAAACTCGCCAAGGATATGGATATCCCGGTCGCCGCCTTCCGTCAACACATCCGCCGGTTCTTCGCTGACGGCCGCTTGGTGAAACTCGGCGCCGGCTTTGACGGTACGCGCATCGCCGCACCGGGCTCGCCCCCGCCCGCCCAGGTACCCGGCTCCACTGAGGGCATCCGTATCACCGTCACCAATCCCTCCGCGTCACCGGAACCTTCAGAAGGCGGCAGCGAAGAGGACCGGCCGGCGAAAATCCCTTCCGTGAAACACATCCCGCCAGACATCGTGCGTGAAAAGGTCCACGCCTACATCAAGAAGGCCATCAACGCCACTGATGGCAAGTTGACCATCGCGATGGCGCACCTCGCCAACGCCGTCGGCGCTTCTGTGCCTGCCGTGACCAAGCAGGTCCAATCACTCACCGATCGCGGCCACATCCTCACCGAGCGTGGTGGGCGCAGCGGCACGATCATCCGCTTGGGCGCCGGCACGCCACCGCCCGCACCGAAGCCCAAGCTGGCACGGCTGAATGCGTTGGCTTCCGCACCTGGATTCTGTCCTTGGTGCGGGGCCAAGGTCGGCCAGTCAAGCTGGAAGTATTGCTACTCCTGTGGGGAAAAGCTCGTCCGGTAGTCCATCACCCGCCATGCACCACCGAGGTGGACCACTGCCGTCAACCGGGGGCGGTCCACCTCACTTCAGTCCCCTTCACCATCATGGCCACCGCCTCGCACCTGACAACGCACGCCATCCACGACGGTCCTCACCGCGGCCACGATTCCCCGCGCTGTTTCCACCGCGGCCTTCGCTCGTGGCGCAGGCACCTCCACATCAAAGCGCAGCCCGCCTGCAAACTCAGTCAATCTCGCGCCTGCGTTGCCGTATGACAGCAGGAGGTGGGTGCCAAGGCGCTTATCCATCTCGTACACAGAAAGCATTAGGTCCAGAATGTTGTGCGTATGATCCGGATGTCCGCCAAGGCCGCAGATCAGCGCCTTTACGGCCTTTTCCGCGGCCTGCTGTGCGTAATGCGCGGAGATACGCGGAGCACGCGCTACCAGAGATTCCTCCAGGTCTTCGTTGGCACGCCTCAACCATTCATTCGCGTCGTCCATGGCCGCCCGCGTCCCCTTCCGGCCCCACCAGTATAGCGCCAAGCGTAATGCCCACGCGCTTAGGGCCTTGTACCGCAGGGCTTTCGGTGAAACGTGTCGAATCGGCGGGCGGTGCCTGCCGAAACTTCGATATGACAGGATGTGGGGATAGTGGCCGCGTTTGCGAAGGAACGCGAGACTAAGAACACCGTGCGGTTCCAAGAGGTAGAAAGCCCTGCCGGCGATCCACCCGTGGTGGGTACGCTCTATGTCCAAAAGTGGGTCCTCAATCGCCTGGACAACCCGGAGCGCATTGCGGTGGCGATCCAGCCGAACACCCCCAAGCCACCAGCCTGAGGTGCGATTCCAATGCGTGTTCAGATGCGTCGCGCCGACAGGAGGTCGCGCGGGCGCTCCTCGCGCGCAACTGAGGTGCAGCTACTCTACCCGCCGGTGCGGCTGTCAAGGAACTGACGCGGACTCCGGCGCAGCCGCGCTATTCTTTGGGACACCTCACGTTCCCCCCGGTTCAAGAACACGCCAATCGCCTTGGCCGACCACCTGCGAACTCCAACCAGCC
>JAJZXK010000150.1 GCA_021806565.1 Bacillota bacterium
CGTTAGCTTGCTCCCGGTACTTGCCAGGTCGTGGCATGCGAACATGCGGACGGTGCTGGGTACGAATCGAAACGTGGTCTGGTCTTGCCAGTACCATGTCGTGTGGTGCCCGAAGTATCGGCGCAAGGTGCTTGTGGAGGGCGTGGATGTTCGCCTGAAGAGGAAATCCTTCGCGAGGCCGCGGGCGAGCGGCAGCCGACGTGATCGAGTTGGAGACCATGCCCGACCAGGTGCAGCTACTGGTCGGGGTGGACCCGCAGTTGGGCAGCCATCGACGGGTGCGGCTGCTCAAGGGCCGGTCCTCACGCCTGCTGCGACAGGAGTTGCCCAGCCTGCGCAGCCGGCTCAACGAGTACCTGCTGCGCAAGCGGGGCCGGCCGCGGTTCAAGGGGAAGGGCCGACTGCATTCGGTGGAGGGCAAGGGGCCCGGGAGCGGGCTGCGCTGGACGGAGCGGAACCTGGTGGTCTGGGGCTACCTCGCGCTACGGCCGCTGATCTCTGCCAACGATCCGGTGGTGCGGCACGCGTTGTGTTCGCGGGTGAAGTACGTGCGCATCGTGCGGCGGCGGGTGCGGGGCCGGACCCGGTGGTTCGTGCAACGGGTGTGCGTGGGTCGGCCGTATCGCCAGCCCCAACACCGGATGGGCGGCGGGGTCGTGGGGCTCGATATCGGCCCTTCGACGCTGGCGACGGTCTCGGCAAAGGAGGCGATGCTGGTTGCGTTCTGTCCCGAGGTCGAGCGGCCGGCCCAGGCGGTCCGCCGGCTGCAGCGGCACATCGACCGACAGCGGCGTGCGGGCAACCCGGACAACGATCTGGCGGACGGGCGCGTGCGGCCGGGGGCCAAGCGGTGGCGTGTCAGCACCCGGCAGCGGCAGACGGAGGGTACGCTCGCCGAGACGCACCGCCGGTAGGCGGAGGGTCGGAGTGCGGCGTGACAGACGACTGGGCGAAGCGGATGTGATTCCCGCCCCCGCAAGGGTTAGCCACCCACGGCGGAGCGAGCCTTGGGCGCGGAACCGCGAGGGATCGCGCCAAGCGTAGGCAGCGCGACGGCCAGGCCGCAGCCCGAAAGGGCGAAGCGATGCAGCCTCGTAAACGCGACGACCAGAGGCCGACGGGCTTCCGATCCCCGGAAGGCAACCGTAGGCGACCGATAAGGGCGAGGTCGCCGGAGACTCTGGCGGGGCTTAAGAGCGCGGCATGGCGGAAATGCGCACAGTCGGAACACGGGAGACCTCCCGGCGTCGCGCAAGCGTACGCCCCACCCGGAAGGCGAAGCCGAAGGGCGACGGAAGCGACGAGAGGAGTCGGAGCCCACCATAGTACTCGGAGCGCGGGAAAGCCGCGCACAGGGGGAAGGGGGGGCGCGGTCTCAGCCGGCCAGCCAGGCCAACGGCCTTACCCAGAGGAGGACGACGGTTGACTGCAGGGCTGGAACGCATCGCCGAGAGGGCGAAAGCGGCGCCGCGCGAGCGGTTCACCGTGTTTTCCGCGCCACCACGACCGCGGGGCGACGGGCATCCGATGTGGATCCAGAAGCGGAGCACGGTGCTGCCGGCGTCGTCGATTCCGGTCTGATCCGGGATGCCTGCGTTCCTGCGTATGGTCTGCCCCGATCCTACATTGCCGGCATCGCAACACAGCAGCACTCTGGTCAGATCCAGGAGTTGCGCTTTTTCCAGCGTGAGGGCCAGGATCATGGTGGCGTAACCCTTTCGTCGCTCGCTGGGCCGGCTGCCGTACCCGATGTGCCCGCCGCAGCGCTGCAGCCGGTCGTCGAGGTGGTGGCGGAGGTTTGAGGCACCGACCACCCTGCGGTCTTGGGTCACAAGCCAGTACGTGGAACTCGGCACCCCGCCGTCAGAAACGGTGGTCTCCTGGTCCAGCAGGAACTGGAGCATGCCCTCGAAGTCCGAAGGATCTTTCCGGATCACCCAAGGGGTCATGCGCTCACCGCTTTCCCGCCACTCCTGATAGAAGTCGGCATACTCCAACCGCAGGGACCGCGAGGGTCGGATGAGATCGAGGGCTTCGTCCACGGTTCACCTTCGGGCGTGCCGCCCCAGGGTGCGGATACGGCGCTGCCGCGGCTGCAAGACCGGGTGTGCGATCCGTCTCTTCGACTCAGCGGTCGACGGCGTGTCCACCGCGCACCGCCGCGCCTCCGGAACGAGCCGGCTGAAGAGGCGGGGGGGGCCATATCAAGCGCCCAGGGCGTTCAAGTCCATGTCCACCGCGCTCTGGCGGACGAGCGCCGCGTACCTGCCCCCGAGTTCCAGGAGTTCGCGGTGCGATCCCTGTTCGGCGATGGTGCCGTCATGCACCAGCAGGATCCGGTCGGCCTTCCACACCGTGGACAGGCGATGGGCGATGACCAGCGTGGTGCGCCCGCGACACAGTCGGTCCAGGGCCTGCCGCACGAGTTCTTCGGTGGCGACGTCCAGCGCCGCCGTCGCCTCGTCCAGGATGACGACCACCGGATCCGCCAGGATCAGTCGCGCGATGGCGATCCGCTGGCGCTGCCCGCCGGAGAGGTTCAGGCCGCGCTCACCCAGGCGTGTGTCGTAGGCGTCCGGCAGCGCCTCGATCTCCTCGGCGATGCACGCCTCGACCGCCGCGCGCCGTACGTCTTCCATGGTCGCGCCCGGGCGCCCGAAGCGGATGTTGTTCAGGACCGTGTCGCGGAACATGGTTGGGGATTGTTCCACAGTGGCCACCTGCTCCCGCAGGCTGGACAGGGCGACCTGCTCGATGTCGCGCCCGTCGAGCAGGATGCGGCCTCCGTCGCAGTCGTAATACCGTGCCAGGAGGTGCGCGATGGTGCTCTTGCCGGCTCCCGTGCCGCCCACCAGCGCGACGGTTTGGCCGGGTCGGATCTGGAAGGACACCGATCGCAGCACCGGCACGCCCGGCTGGTAGGAGAAGCGGACGTTTTCGAAGACCATATCCCCCCGCAGCCGGATGGGCGCGGCCCCTGGGCGGTCGGTGACGGCGGGGCGCTCTTGAAGCGTCCGCAGTACGCGCTCGAGGGAGACAAAACAGGAGGCCGCCAGGATGGGCAGCCCGAGCAGCGAGCGGAGTGGGCCGGTCACCTGCGCGAACAGTCCCAGGTACGCGACGGCGATGCCGACGTCGAAGTGGGGCAGGAAGGCGAGTCCGAGCAGCGGCGCCAGTTGCTGCAGCGTCCCCTGAAGGATGTCATTTTGGAAATCCAGCCAACGGCGCAGCCAGTCGCTGCGCATCTCTTCCGCCACGTAGACGCCGTTTTCCGCCTCCATCTCCCGGGTGAACCGCCGCTGTTGGTTGAAGGCCAGGGCCGTGGCAAAGCCGCTGACGCGTTCGGTGAGGTTGGTGGCGATGGTGGAGCGGATGTCCGCCAGTCTGCGGCGGATGTGCCAGAAGCGGTCCTGCACGCGCCTGGTGGTGACGCCGTACAGCGGTGCCGTTAGCAGCGTGAACCAAAAGAGCGGCGGGCTGAGTTTGGCGATGAGCACCAAACCGAGCACGATGCGCACCGAATCGAAGACGGTCCAGAGCACGAGCTTTTCCGTCATGTCCTGGATCTGCTGCACGTCCTGCGTGATCAGGGAGGTGACCTCGCCGCTGTGGTGCCGGCGCACGAAAGCGAGGTCCTGGTTGAGGACGTGGACCATGACCGCCCGGCGCAGGTTACCCACCCATTCCTTACCGAGACGCTCCACCAGCCCGGCCCGCCAGAGGTTGAGGAGCGACGCGGCGAGGAAGAGGCCGAAGGCGCACGCCGTCCACACCATGAGGGCATGCAGGTCCCGCAACGCCAGGCTGTTGAAGACATAGCGGGACAGGTACGTCGCCACGGCGGACATCCCGGTGCCAGCCAGTCCGATGGCGACCAAGAGCACCACCGGGAGCGGACGGACCTCGGCGACGCGGATGACCGTGCGGGCCGTGTGCCATCGACGCATCCAAACCTGCGACCGGTTGTCGGGTTGCATGGTTCCCTCCAGCGTGCATGCCGTCGTGGTGCGGTGTGGCGCCCTTTCGTCTCCTGGGTCATGTTTCCTGGAATCGGCATCCCAGGCGCGTTGGTGAAGGGGTCGTCGGTCGCCACCCCCGCGATCAGTGTCCAGGGGTCGGGCGAAAACGGCGCAGGCGTATCTTTGGCGGGCGCCGGAAGCAAGCAAGGGCGGTGTCCCAACCGCGCGGGCCGCGCCGTGCTTCCGGTGCTCGGCCCCAGACCGGCCCGGTTGTCGCCCGCGAGCGTCCGTGCGGGGCGGCGTCCCTCCGGCTGACAGGCGACGGTGAGCGTTGGCGCCGTGTCCTTGGTTTCCTGAACATGGATGCGCCGGACTCCGCGGAGGACGCGGTACGGCTTGGGCAGGTGATCGGGAAGTTCCACCTCCGGATGCCCGGCGGGGAGAGCCGTGCCGATGTCTTCCTGCGCGCCACGGTCTGGATGGACGAGTTGTGGCGCGCCTTCCGGGATGAACGCAAACCGATCGGCAGCGTGGTGGTCGTCACGCACGGAGTCACTCTGTTGATGCTCCGCGGGCGATGGATGCATTGGGAGCTCACCCGCCTGCAGACGGAAGGCAGACCGGCGAACGCCGGCGTCTACGCCCTCGAGCACACGCCGGGAGGCGCGTGTTCGTGGAACGACCGGGGGCTGGTGTATGAGCCGGCGCCCTCATAGGGCATCGGCCGGCCGCGGGCGCGCCGGTGTGGGGCTGCGCGGGCCGGTGTGCCGTCGGCGCGCTGGCGGGGATGGTGGCGCGGTGCTTCGCGGATACCGCGGGGTGGTGCGGTGGTGGTGCCACCCGCACGTGCCGGCCGTGAACCACCCGTCTGCCGGAGTGGGGGGCAGCGCATGCGGTTGAAGGGGATCGTGTGGGACTGGGACGGTGTCCTCGGGGGCGATTCGCATTACTGGGCGTCCCTTTACGACCCCGGGCATCCCTTCCACCACGTGCGCGGGGTCCTTTACGAGCAGATCTGGGACAACGACGAACGGCTCGGCGCGTGGATGAAGGGGGCTCTGACCTCAGAGCAAGTCAACCGGCGCGTCGCCAAGGCCGCACGGGTCGCGTCTGCACAGTTATTGGAGATCTTCTGGGCGGACGCGGCCCGCATCCGCCCGAACGAGCCATGCTACGCGTGTGCCAAGCTTCTGCTCGGCCGAGGCATTCGGCAGGCGATTTGCACCGACAACATGGACGTGTGGTCACGTGCGGTCTGTTCGGCGCTCGCGCTTGGCGATGTCTTTCACCCAGTGGATAATTCTGCGGATTGCGGCATCCTCAAAGGGGTCGACCGCTTTCTCCGGCTTTCGGATGCCATGGGCCTTGCGGTGTCGGAACTCTGCCTGCTCGACGATGGTGTCAAGAACTGCGACGCGTTCACATCCGTAGGCGGATGCGCCATCCGCGTCGACCGGCGCAGGCCCGAGGCGGCCGTGACCGAACTCATGCGCCTCGTGGAACGACAGGGGCAGTAGCGCCTCCCGCAAGGCGGGCGCCGAGTCGGGCGGGGATGGTGGGCGGGGTGTTGGCGCCTTCCGCCTGCGGCCGATGTTCGCCGATCCGCGCCGGGCCGCGCGGCGCAGTGATGCGCGTGGGTGCCCGGCGGTCAGGGCCAGTTGGGGTGAAGGGATGGTATACGTGCGTTTTTCGGGTGTTCTGTTTGATCTGTGGGGTACGCTGGTACCGCCTTTTCCCAAGAAGGAGCATCAGGCGGCGCTCGATAACTGCGCGACTCAACTGGGGGTCCCGTGCGCGGCCCTGCGCGGCGCATGGTTGGAGGCGTTCGGCCGGCGGGCGCTGGGAAGGGATCGCACCATGGCCGAGCACTTTCGGTCGATCCTGCAACGCATGGGTGTCGAGGCGGGGGCGTCGGGGGTGGGGGCGGCCGAGGGCGTCTATTTACGGTTCATCCGGGACGTCCTCGTGCCCGTCGGCGGCGCGCTTGAGGTGCTCCGCTTCTTGAAAGAGAAGGGGATACCGTTTGCCGTGGTGTCCAACTGCGGCCCGGACGTCCCGCAGGTCTGGGACCAGACCCCGCTGGCGCGATTCTGTGGAGTTTGCGTTTTCAGTTGCGAAATCGGCGTCCTCAAGCCCGATGCGGGCATTTACCACCATGCCCTGTCCGCAATGGGACTGGATCCACGGCAGGCGCTGTACGTCGGTGACGGCAGCGACCGGGAGTTGTCGGGGGCGAGTCGCTGTGGGATGCACCCCCTGCTGGTGAGGGTGGATTTGTCCAACACCTACGACCCGGTGCGGCTGGACGTCGAGGATTGGCAAGGGGACAGCGTCGACAGCCTCAGCGAGATCTCCGCCCTGCTCTGACCGTCCCGCCACGGCGGGCCCGATGTCGGTGCGGTTCCTGCCGGGTCTGATGCCGCCCTGGGGCGGCCAGAATTCAGGTGCGGGAAGGCTTATGGCCAAAGGCGCGGGGCGGCGGCCCGGATCACGTGGACCACCATGGGGCACGGAGAAGCAGCATGGAGAAGGACGGCGTGGGCGCGCCGGTGGTGGGACGTGGAGTCGCGGTACGACCCGGGCCGACCGGATCCAGCCGCTGGTACCCGGTGGTCGATTCCCGCAGGGGCGCGGGAGCCGGGCATGGTCTCCCCAGTGAGGAGGAGCCCGCGTTGCCTGATCCTTTCGTGGTCTCCGCCGCGCGGCGGGGTCATCCGGCGGCGAGACAACGGAGCCGACTCGGCCGCTTGACACCTCAAGTCACGGCAGCAGCCGCTCCCGATGGACGCACCGGTCTCACGGGCGACCGTGCCGTGACGTTTGACGCCGGTGGCACCTTGATCCATTGGCTGTCCCACCCGTCTGAACGTTTCGGAACACTCTGCCGTCTGGCGGGAATCCCACTTCCTGAAGGTACGTCCCTGGTCTCCGCGCGCGCCTGCGCCCGCTACCAACAAGAGCACCCTTCACCCGGGGACGTGGGTGACGCCGGACGGGATTGGTGGCGCGGGTTGGACGTGTCCGGGTTGCGGGCAGCCGGCGTTACCGGTGACCTGGTCGGGATGGCGGATCGGATGATCGCAACCGCGCGGGCCCTGCTTCCCACCTGGGTGGTTGATCCCGACGTGCCCGCCGTCCTGGATGCGCTCCGCGCGCGTGGTGTGGTGTTGGCGGTCGTCTCGAACTGGGATGGAGATCTGCAAGGGCGCTTGGCCGCGTTGGGTATTGCCGGCTACTTCGCGTTCATAGCGGATTCGGGGGTGATCGGTGTCCGTAAGCCGGACGCCGATATCTACCGGACCACCTGTGCCGTGATCGGTGTGCCACCGCAGCGATGCACCCATGTGGGTGACCGGCCCGACACCGACTGCGCTGTTGCCCGTGCCGCCGGTGCCATGCCCGTGCTTTACGACCCGTTGGACTGCTGGCAGGGGCCGGACGTCAGAGTGCGGCGCTTGCTCGACCTGCTGGCGGTCTTGTAGGCGGGTGGTTGTGGCGGTCCATGGACGCTAGGCGCCGCCCCCCGCTGGCTGGTGTCGCCAGCGTTCCTCCAGAGGTATCTCTTCTCGGGAAGTGGTGCCGTTCCTCTCTTTAATAGCCTTGTGTTCCCGGCCGCTGGCGCGGTAAGTTTCCTGCTTGGAGATTCCTGCTTCGTTGCGGCTGGTTTCGCCAGGCCGTTCTCCTGGCCAGAGCCCTCCGCTCCACAGGCGTCTTGTGTCTCTGGGGAACTCCCGGCGACAAGTCCGGTCCCGGACCTGTTTGAGCGTCTGTGTTCTTACGTGCCGGACGCTGTTTCCCGGCACAGCCTGAAGCGGCGACGGTGGGGGCTGGTTGGCCGGGGCCGGCGGGTGCGTTTGTCACACCTGGGATCCCGAGTGCCTCCGAAATCACATTCACCCAAATCCCGGCGCGACCCGTAGATGCCCCCGGCTTCAGCCGTGGGACAGGGGCGCGCCTCCCTCCAGTGTTCGCATGCAGCGAACGTGCTATACTATGGACATGAAGCAGGTTGTTCAGGTGAAGTTGCTCGCCGATCCCGAACAAACAGTCGCGATTCTGCGTACCATGGAGGCGTTCAATGCCGCCTGCAACATCGTCGCCGAAGT
>JAJZXK010000151.1 GCA_021806565.1 Bacillota bacterium
ACATCTACGCCTACTCGGTGTCCATCGATCCGTCGCGGGCCGCGACCGCCGCGGCTCAGCTATGGCAGGCCAACACCGGCCTGCTCCTCGGCGCGTCGACGCAGACCTTTCAGACGGCAGTGAACAACAACCCGGCGCCGGGTGCGCCCGCGACATTCAACGTGGCGGCCACGCTGTCGTTTCCGGATCCGATGGCGGCGCTCATCGGGATGGGCCGCACCGTGCGGTTGTCGGTGCAGTCCGTCGCCGGCTCCTGTGGCGCCACGTCGTGGCCGGGGGACGTCTCGCCGTGGTGCTCGCAGCAGGGATAGGGCGGAGTCCCCGGCGCAAGACGCCGGCAGTGCTGTTTGGCTGGCGACGTACGCATGTGTCCTCCAACAGGGCACAGCAGTCCATAAAGAAGAAGGAAGTGGCATTCATGTCATCCGCAACCCGCCGCGGTCCGTTCGTCCTGCCGCCGCCGGGAGCCGTGTGCATTCTGCACACCAGCGCCCGCGTCTTGGTGTTTGTGCAACTGGCGTTGCTCGTCGGCCTGTGCGGCGGTGCCCTCATCGCAACCCTGGAATGGCCGCACACCGTCTTGTATTTGTTGGTGGCGATGGCGGTTGCCGCACACAGGGACCCGTTGCTGATCACGTGGGTTGTGGTCGCTTTGCTCGCCTCGGTTCCGATGCACGAGGTCGCGCACGGCATCGTGATGCGTCTTGGGGGTGCGCGTGTCTCTTATGGCATGCGGTGGTGGTATGGACTGCCGCTTGCGGCGTACTGCCAGCCGGACCGCGCGCTGCCGCGGCGGTGGCTTCTGGCATCGCTTGCCGCGCCACAGGTGCTCGTGCCGGCTGCGGCCCTACTCGTTGGTGCTCTGTGGTCGCCGTTTGGGCCGGTCGCTTGGATCGTGGTGATGTGCAACGCCATCGGCGCGATCGGCGATCTCATGGCCGCCCGCGCTGTGCTGGGTTCGCGGTACGAGGCGTTCCTTGACACCCTGGATGGGCTGTACGGGCTCAATGGTTCATATGCCGAGTAGTCCTCGCACCAAGAGAAGGGCAGACAACAGAAAGAGAAGGCTGGAGATCAAGGCTAGAGCGGACAACGTGTAATGAAGCCGCCGCTTATCCACCGAAGCCTGCCGCGCCCATAGCGCGACAAGGATACACGTGAGAAAGGTGCATGCCAACGCGAGACTCCATATCGTCAGGCGAGAGATGCTGATAACGCTCTGGACGAACTCAAGGAAGGCGGATGCGTTCGATAATGGCAAAACTGTGGTCTTCCTCCTTGCCCTACCGTTCGTTGTTCTTGCGTGGATTTGTGCCGGGCGTCAACCTGTTTGCGGTTGTGGCCCTAGTGTGGTGGGCTGACCTGGCCACCGCATTTCCGCATCCTCGTCCTGCTCCGCTCGTCCTTGCGGTGGCTTTTGGGGGCGTGTATTCCATCGGTGTCCTTGCGATACAAACGATGCGGCGCCTTTGCAAGCCGTTCACAGAGACGGAGGAAGCGATTCGTGCGGGACTCTTGTTCTTTCTGCTCGGGGCGCTCGTTGGCTTTGGTGTCCCATGGGAGCTTGTCGGATACCATGGCTGCGTATTGTTTTTGAGCAGGGTTTGCTGGACCACAGGCCACCCGTGACCGGCGACTCTGCCGTCTGGGCCTGCAAAGCCGGAGCCGAGGTGCCGCGGCCACAGGAGGTCGAAGCGTTGTCGAACCTGAATCCTGAGCCCCTGGTATTGTCCTTCCACCTCAGCCGTGCGGGCCTGGTCGACGCAGCGCACGTGCCGCTATCTGTCGCGCGCGAAATGGTGCGTCGCCGCCATGCCGTTTGGATCGTTGGCCGGTCAGGGGGCCGGCCGACGATCTTTGGCACGCAGGAGCCGCTGGACCCGGCGGCCCCTGGTAACGGCCTCTTGGTGCGTGTAGTACCTTGCGGTGCGGGCCCCGCGGATGATGGGTCCGTGCCGCCCTTGTTTGGATGAGGGAGGAGATGCGCCGTGCCGTGCAGTGCCTATGCGGATGCCTGGTGTGAGCAGCGAGCCGCTGGAGGCGGCCAAGGGGTCCTACGGGCCGCCGAGGTCGCCAGCGAGAACAGCGGTGCGCCGACTGCCCCGGCCGCCGGCCGGAGTCCTGACGGCCACACGCCCGCGCTTCCGCCGAAAGGGCGGGACGGCGAGTCGCCCGCGTGGTCCCCGCAGTTGCCCGGGAAGAATCCGCGCCCTGCCGGTCCCTTGCAGCGAGGCGGCGACTGGCGGCCGTGGCCGTGGGGACCGGCGCGGCGCCAGCGGCCGGTGCCGGCGCTTGTCATGGAGGAATAGACGCGGCGGTATTTGGTGCGGTACCCTGAGAGAGGTGAGGCGATTTGCCTTCGCATTGTGGAGCGGCGGCAAGGCACGGGCGGGCGGATCGCTGCATGGCAACTAGTCGGAGGGGTATCCACGGCGCGATAGACTCTGGTCGCAGGGGGGGGCTTCATAATTGGGAGGAGAAACGGCTCCGACTCCCAATCTTCCGGGAGCACCACGCCGAAGCAACACCGCTGCAATCTTCCCACTGCCAGGTGGGGCCATGCTGGGCTTCACGGCTGGCGCCGCTACCGTTCGCATGTCGGCGTCCGCTCAGGAGGACTTGCGTAAACGGATTGAGGACCTAAGTTACGTACTCACGCCGGAGGAGGCTAATGCGGTAGATCAGGCGCTGGAAGAAGCGCGCGCGGAGATCTACCGGGCTTACTTCGGTTCCACAAGGTGAAGGTGCATCTGGACGCATCTTTCTTGGCGCGGCTTCAGCGAAGGACCCAGCTCGGATTGACGCACGACGGCCGCTACGCCCCGGGAATCAGCAGCTTGGCGAGTAGGCCGATGATAAGCACGCACATCACCCCGATGAACCACCGCTGGTCCGTGCGCAGGCGGTCAATCTTGCCGTCCAGCGTGGTGTAGTGGCGCTCCATCTTCGCGTCCAGAGTGCCGACCTTCGCGTCCAATTTAGTGTCTAACGCATCAAGCTTCGCGTCCAACTTCGCGTCCAGGGCGTCGATCTTCGCGTCGAACTTGGCGTCCAAGGCTTTCATGTCGGCGCGCAACTCGTCTTGGCCGCGACGCAGGTCGTCCAGCCGCTGGAGGATGAGCCACGATGCGTCAAGCCCCTGTGGCCCCTGTGGCCCTTTGGGTCCACCGGGGTCCACGCCGGCTGCCGCTTCCGCCGCTGCACTCACGGCACCCACCACCTCGCCTCGCCTTCTTGGAAGGCAAGCATACCAGACCGCGGTGGCCGTGGCGCAGAGGATGTCCAAGCATCCGTGGCCATAACGCGCCACAGCCCCTCCTCTGTGTTGTTTGCCGTTCGGTGGCTACAATGAACTGAACGCGACGGCGCGTCGTTCAACGTCGGCGATGCGATGCGATGCGGCGAGGCAGCGGCGTGCCGTGTGGGAGTTGCGCATGGAAGGAAGGAAGCGGCAGAGAACCTGTCTCGGGAGATGTTCGCTGCCGTGTCTCTCGCCCACCGCTACGGGCCGCGCCACCAGTCCCGCCGGCCGCCCCCCCCACCGCAGAGGGGGATTTATGCATGATGTTCCGCGCCGTTTGAGGAGGTGGTCCCGATGCTGATCCGTCCGCCGACTGATGGCGCTACCAACGGCGTGCGACCCCACCGCCAGTACGCCGCCGCGGCCGCCGTGGCCGCCGTGGCGCTCGCAGGGGTTGCAGTCGCCGCTGTGGCGGTCACCCCCCCGCCCGCCGCCGCCTTCGCCCAGCCCGGCTACTCCGGCGGCACCAACCCCGAGTACACCGGCAAGGGCGCCAGCCCGGTGAAGGAGAGCGCATGCGGGCAGGGGGCTACGGGTGGCGGCCAGTGCGGCTTCCTCACCGCCAGCGGTGGCGGGTTCGTCGTCATTTTGCCCAAGGGCTTCGTGGCGAAGTACCAGGGAACCGCGGCGGGTACCGTCAACAACATGGCCGTCATCGCCGCGATGATGAAGCTGCCGCCTGCGCAGTGGGCGCCGGCTAACATCAGCGGAGTGCCTACGGGCCTGTCAGTGACGCCCGCCTATGCGGCTCTGCTGGCGAAGGTGGGTGTCACGCCGACACAGTTTGTGGACTGGCAAGTTGGCAACGTGCCGCCCGACCAGCGGATGCCTTGGGTGCCTGGCTGGTCGGCGACCGCCACGAGCACGGCGAAGACTTCGCCGACCTCTTCGACCAGCACGACGCAGGGCGGCGCCTCCAATTCAACGACTGCGACGAAGACGACCGTGCCGCCCGCTTCGAGCACCGCGCAGAAGGGGGCGAGCACCGCAACGTCGTCCACGGCGAAGACTTCGACCCAGCCCGCGACGGCGACGAAGAAGACGCCCGTGGCGGCCAAGAGCAAGGCCGATGCGCGAAACTACGTCACGCGCCAGCGGGCCGTCGCCAACCCGGTGTTTTGTCCTTCGGGTTCGTCGTTCGTGTTCACGCCTGGTGGCGACCGCTGCCTGTCGGACACGCTGACGGGAATCTCGACGCACGCCGCGCCGGGCTCGCGAGTGCAGACGCAGGACCCCATCGGCGAAGGCGGCCGCCACCAGCAGGCCCTCGCCGCGTCGATCGCCGCGTCCAAGGCCGCCGCGAACAAGTCCTACAAGGGACCCGGCGGCCCCCTCGGCGTCGGCTGGTTCTTTCCGAGTTTCTTCTTGGTGCTCTTTGGGTTCATCGGCTGGGTCTTTGTCCGCATCCTGCGGACCCCGTAACCCATCGCAACAACACCTTGATCGCGCACGTGAAGCGGCGGCGACCGACCGCCTCTGGCGTGCTGCCGCCCACCTGTAGAGGGGGACCTGTGCGTGTTGACAAGACACGTTCGCTTCGTGCTGCGGCGTTGGTTGACCGTTGCGCTGTCGGCCCTGGCCTTGGTCGGAGCGGTGACGGTGCCTGCGGCGCTGCCCGCGTCCGCGTCCTCGGCGTACTCCTGGGGGTCGTACAATAACAGCTACGCTCGGTCCCGCGTCTCGATCATCCCCGGATCGGTGCCTCCGGGGTCGGGCCTGTACACCAACCCATGGATCGTGCCGACGCCCAACCCGGCGGCGAGGTCGCAGTCAACACCCGTCGTCGTCGGCAACACCATCTACTTCTTTGCCTACACGTCGGCCAGCCGCGGCGCGCTGTATTCCAGCACGTTCACCGCAGCGGGCACGCCGGGCCCGGCGGTGGCCCTGGTCCACCTCACGGCGAAGTCCGGGGAGACGTTCAACAGCCCCGGCGACCCGTCGGTGTCGCCCGACGGCAAGTGGCTGGCGTTCGCCGCCGGCTACGACCTGTACTGGTGGCGCATCGGAGACTGGTGCGCCGCCAACAGCAGCCCGTCGTGCCCCTCGGGGCGGAGGTTGATTCCGCCGGCTCGGGTGAACGCCCCGGCCTTCGTGTCCTCGGCGCCGACGTTCGTCTCGGACCCGGCCTCGGGCAGCGGCGGCTGGTCGGTGTGCTCCGGGAGCAACAACGGCGGGTTCGCGTGCTACGCGCTTGTGGGCGTGGGCTCCGTGATGGGTACCAACCTCCCCTTCTACACCACCCGCGGTAATGGCATCACGTCATCGGCGGTCGTCGTCCCCGGCGGCGGCCCCCACGCGGAATCACAGGTCTGCTTCGGCGTGGCGTCGTGGCGGGCGCGCATCGTCTGCCTCAATCCGCTGGGCGCCGCTGTCCACTCCTTCGGCCAGGGCGAGATCCATGGGCCGGTGGACGCCGCGCTGGCTTACGCCGACGGCGCGCTCTACGCGACGGGCCAGTACGGCGGCGTGTACTCCTTCAATCCGAACACCGGGGCGATGATCGCGCGCAACAGGTCGCCTGTGCTCACCGGTGGCGGCTTTTCGATCGCTCCACCCTCCGTAGACCCCGGATCGAACCAGGTGTTCACCATCGCCAACGGCTATGAGTCGATCTGCGACCTGACGCTGCACCTGCACTTTTGGGGTCCGGTGAGCCAGGCATGCTATACGCCGACTTTTGACCAAGTCCCCTTCGGCGGTCTGACCGCGGCGACCATCACCCGCCGGCCTGGCCAGCGTAGCGGGTGCGTCGATGTCTGGGACGCATCGGATTCCGGCATCCTCGGCGCGATGAGCAGCTGCAACCACACGCCGGCCAAGACCCTGGGCGCGTACGACGGGACCCAGAACCACAACTTCTCGGCGGCCGTGGCCGGCGTCGGTCCGGGATCGAGTTACCTTGTGATGTGGAGTGACGGAGCGGTTCCCTATTGGCGATCTGCGAAGCGGGGGACGTTCGTCCCGTCCAGCTTCCAGGGCACGGTGGGCGGAGGGCTGCAGATTTGGAAGATCAGCCCGGCGCTGGATGCGTGGGCGGTGCGCAATCCCGTGGTCGCGCCTCCGCATCATGGGGTGCCGTCGGGTGGCGAGTGTGTGTACGCGCTCACTGCGGCCTATGCGTTCCAGAGCGTTACCATGAACACGCTGTACCAGCACGATGTGCCCATGCAGCGCGCTCCCAATGGCACCAACGGCGTCGTGCCGGGGTGCCCGGTGTCGTCGCACGGCAGCCCGTGGCAGGCGCTGCAGGCCCAGTGGGGGGTGGCTCCGGTGTCGGGCCAGCCTTCCGAGGCCGGCGGCACCACGAACCCAGCGGATTGGCGCGCGGGCGCGCAGTTCTGGGTGGCAAAGAACGTCGTTGTTCCGGGTGGGCGCTACAAGATGCCGGTCTACGTGGCGGGCACCGAACCCAGCGGCGGCACCGTGTCGGCGACTGCGTGGATCTACGCAAACTGCCCGTCGGGCGAGGTGGCCAACGCCGCCAACAAGTGCGTGGTGCCAGCGCCGCCGCAGCATCATCACACCGGATGCACCCCGTACTACTGCCCGCCGCCGCCTCCCCCCCCGTGCCACGTCTCTCCCACGACGCCTTGGTGGGTGTGCAAGTATCCCCCGTCGTCGATCCAGGCGTGCCTGGCGCGGGCCGATCATTGCGTGGGGGGGATCCTGGTTCCGACGCGGGGCTCCAAGGGCCAGCCGTGGCCGATCGGTTCGTGAGTGGGGTGGGCCGCCGGGCCTCCACTGCATCCAAGGAGGACGAGTAGATGTGCGGCGATAAGGGCTATGGCCACCGCGTTTCCGCCACACTCGCCGGCATTGGCGCGCGCCTGCGGGCGCGACTGCACGACGAAACCGGCCAGGCTTTGGTGTGGGGGATCATCGTGGTTCTTTTTGTCGCAGCGCCCCTGACAGTCCTGGCCTTGGGCGATTCGGATCTAGGCGTGGTTCGCTCGCAGGCCCAGACGGCGGCGGATGCCGCAACGCTGGCCGCAGTGGGTACGGCGCAGCCGGCAGAGTCGGTGAGCGTCCAGTCTTACACCAGCACCTGCGTTCCGCCACACACGGGGACCAACACCACGTCGTCACCGGTCTGCTCGTGGTCCGGGTCGACCACAGCGACGGTGTTTGGCAGCCTTCCGTCGCTGTTCCGCACGGTAGAGAACATGCCCGGCTGGGCATCGCGGGCTGGCTGCACCGCGATGGCCGGCCAGGTTCCGTCCATGCCCTGGGCTGGCCGCGCCTGCGTCTCAGCGACCAAGGCGAGCAGCGTCTCGTGGCAGTATCCGAACCAGGACGGCTTGCCGTACGACAACGCGGCCTGCGCGGCGGCGGATCAGTACCTGGCCGCGAACCTGCCGGGCACGCCGTATGTCGTGACCAACTTCACGACGACACCGGGCACCGGCGAGGCCCGCATGGTTCTGCGCGTAGAGGCGCCGCCCAACGCCGGGTTTTTCAGTCTGGCAAACCACGGCAAGCCGGTGTGGGTCACGGTCGTGTCCGCGGCGCGGCCTACCATCCAGACGCCGACACAGTCATGACCCCACGGCTAGAGCCGGGGGCTTGCCAATCACCCCGCTTGCGCGGGCGTGGCGTGCGGACGCATGACGGCGCCCCGGCGACCGATGTTGATCGCCGCGATGTGGTCTGCTGGCCCAC
>JAJZXK010000152.1 GCA_021806565.1 Bacillota bacterium
CTGACCGGCCGCCGCGGCCAGGCGCACCTCCCGCAGCAACATTTCCGCCGCGTCCCGATAGAGGGCTCGCCGGTCCGGCGCCAGCCGCAGCCGTACCGGACCGGCCGCGGCCGCCTCCATGAGTGCTCTTGGTTCCAGGAACTGCGCGCTACGCCAATCCATACGTCGCGCGGCACCGCGCCACCGACCCGAGTTGGGACGGGACCGGGCCGCTCCCTCCCTACGGCGGAGCCATCTCGCGCCATCCGCTCCCACCGGGCCCATGGTGGGATGCTCACGGCGGCTCGGACTGGATCCGTTTACCGCGCTCATTAGTTGTGCCTCCCTCGGTCACCTTCCACAGTCGCAAACATGCGGTTCGCCGGTCACGGCCAGTGTGCACGCGCAATGTCTGTCCCATGTGATCGCAATTGAGTGGAGGAAGAGCCTCTCGGGATGTCGAAACGTCCCCACGTGCCCAATCGAAGCGCTTCGACACAAGGGAGGGCCTCCGATGTGGGAGCGGCGGGTTGGGTATCGCTGGGGTGCGAGTAATACCGCGAAATGAATGCGTGGGAGATCGTGGACCCGCCGCGCGGTCATGCAGCAGAGTCTGCTCATGGGGGTGGCGACGATATCTGCGGGGTGTGCTGCGCATGCGGATACCGGCGGGGGGGGCGGCGGGGGCGCGCCTAAGCCGCCCCGGGTGGTGAGTGCTCCTGCGTCGGCTCGCCGCGGTGGCCTCTGGGAGGCCACCCTGACCCTGGATCCCGCCCTGGACAATCCGTTTGACCCCGAGGAGGTCGCTGTGAGCGCCACGCTGCGCGGTCCAGGCGGGCACTCCCTGACCATCCCAGCGTTCTACTACCAGGCGTACGTCCGCAGCCTGGGTGCTGACGGCGTCCAGGCGCTCGCGGCCGGCGGCCCGCCCGAATGGCGCGTGAGGTTTGCGCCCCCCCAAACCGGTGTCTGGCGTTACACGTGGAGCTACCGTTACCGGAACGGCCGGTCGGAGAACCTCGGGCAGGGCCACCTGGATGTCTCCCGTGGAGATGGCCCTGGGGTCGTCGGCGTGGACCCGAAGGCGCCCCGGCGCTTTGCCGACCGCGGGACAGGTGCCGGGTATCTGCCCATCGGGGAGAACATGTGCTGGCCCGCTCAGGGCGGCACCTACGATTACGACCGCTGGCTGGCCAAGCTCAGTGCCGTGGGCGGCAACTACATCCGCATCTGGGTCAACGAGGGTCGCTTCACGCTCGGCTTCGAGCAACAGCCCCCGGTGGGCAACTACCGCGGCGGCATGCAGCACGCATGGGAACTCGATTACGTGTTGGACGCCTGCGCGCGCCAGGGGGTGCGGGCGGTGCTGTGCCTCCTCTGGCACGGTGCCTTCAGCACCCGGGTCAACCCAGATTGGACCAACAATCCGTACAACGTGACTAACGGCGGTCCGTGCGGCACGCCAATGGACTTCTTCACCGATCCCGTGGCCAAAGCTCTCTTCCGGCGCCGCCTGCAGTACATGGTGGCGCGATGGTCCGCCTACGCCTCGGTGCTGGCATGGGAACTGTGGAATGAGGTCAACTGGGTCGACGGCTACGCGCCCGAACCAGTGGAGGCTTGGCACCGCGAGATGTCCCAGTACCTCCAGACGATCGACCCGAATCGGCACATGGTATCGACCAGCTACAGCGGCACCACCGGAGATCCGGCCGTATGGTCGCTGCCCACCATCGACTACGTGCAGATGCACGACTACCACTTCCCGACGGTCGCCGAACGGCTCGCTCGCGTGATCGCTGGGGGCCGGAAGTACGCCAAACCCGTGGTGTTTGGTGAGTTCGGGATCGACTGGCATTCAGGCGCCGATGAGGTAAGACTGGACCCACACGGGCACAGCCTGCACGACGCCCTGTGGGCAGCGGTCTTCGCTGGGGGCGCCGGCACAGCCATGACTTGGTGGTGGGACAGCTACGTCGACCCGCTGGACCTCTATCCGGTGTTCTTCGGTTTGGCACGCGTGGCCGATGACGTTGGACTGGCGGCCATGCACCCCGTCCCACTATCTTCCGGCACAGGCGTCCGAGCGGACGCCCAGACAGCGGTCTGGGGGCTACAGGACGCCGCAACGTCGAGAGTGGCGCTGTGGATCAAGGACCTGTCCGCGTCCTGGCAGATTGCGGCGGTGCCGCCTGCTACCGGTCGCACCGTGACGATGATTGGGTTGCGGTCCGGGATGCCGGTGGCCCGCTGGCTGAACACGACCACTGGCGCCGCGATGGAGGGGCCCACGAACGCGGTACGGAGCCCGAATGGATGGACGCTGACCGTCCCGACGTTTTCGCGTGATATCGCTGTCCTATTGCAGTTCGCCTGAGGAGGTGACGATACACCGGATGGCTGAGGACACCATCCCCGATGAACGCGCAGGGCGCGGAAACCGTCCGCGGATGGTTGACGTGGCCGCGCGGGCTGGAGTCTCGCTCTCCACTGTGTCTTACGCGCTCAGCCGGCAGCGCTCCATCTCGGAGGAGACGCGGCAGCGAGTGCTGGCGGCGGCCCGCGCGATTGGCTTCCACCCAGACTCGTTGGGCCGCAATCTTGCGTCCCAACGTAGCAACTTGGTTGCGGTGTTCGTGGGTGTGCAGGCAGCCGCAGCGTATCAGGACCCCTACTTCATGGACACGCTGCAGGGAGCTGCCGCCGTCGCTGGCGAGGCTCAACACCTCCTGACCCTCGTGCCCGTACCCGCGGGAGAACGAATGTCGGACGTGTGCTTGGAGTTCTGGCGGCAGCGCCGGATCGACGGGTGCTTGCTCACTGCGGTGGCTTCCGATGACGATTCGCCCGCAGTCCTGCAGGCTTCAGGCGTGCCATTGGTGCTCCTTGGATCCGCACCGAGCATCCCGGCGGTCCCCGCTGTGGAAGTGGACAACTACGACGGCGCCCGCCATATCACACAGTTGCTCTTGGACCTCGGGCACCGGAAACTCGCTCACATTGCGGGTCCGCAGCGTCTCGCTGGCGAGCGAGAACTGCGACGCGGCTTCTTGGACACCGTCACGCTTGGGGCGCATGCGCCGTGTGTCGTAGAGGGGGATGCCACGGTCTCCGGCGGGTATGGGATCGCGCGCCAACTGCTGGAGGCGTGCGACCGCCCCACGGCGCTGGTGTGCGCCAATGACCTGATGGCGGCCGGCGCCTTGCAGGCCGCGCAAGACATAGGCCTCCGAGTGCCGGCAGACCTGTCCGTCACTGGTCGGGACGATGCGCCGGTGGCTAGCCTCCTGCGTCCGCGGCTGACTACGCTGCGTAAGCCGGTTGCTGCCATTGCCGGCGAAGCCATGCGGATGCTGCTAGCGCAACTTGATGGCCACGATCCAGAACCATTCCAGCGCATGCACCGCCTTGAGATGGTCCGGCGGGAAAGTACCGGGCCGGTAGTGATGCCGACGACCTGACGCACGCCGAACCCAGCGCATCCGCTCAGTCGCGGCCCACTTCAATGCTGGCACTTCGATTCTGGACTGTGGTGACGTGACGACGCCAGCGGCCAGTTTGGCAGGGCTCCGATCTCCCTAGGCGTACAGTGATCCGCTTCTTGCACCGTTCCTCTCTTCACGGCCTTGTGTTTCCGGCCGCTGGCGCGGTCAGTTTCCTGCTTGGAGATTCCTGCTTCGTTGCGGCTGGTTTCGCTAGGCCGTTCTCCCCGCTCCACAGGCGTTTTGTGTCTTCGGGAAACTCTCGGCGACAAGTCCGGTCCCGGACCTGTTTGAGCGTCTGTGCTCTTACGTGCCGGACGCTGTTTCCCGGCACAGCCGCCAAAACACAGGTTTGCAAGGTCTGGGGAGCGGATCTTATGCCTATGTTGTGCCCCGAACGGTGATACCCCCTGCGGCTGCTGGCAACCCCTCGGTGAAGCGCCGTTGTCCAATCCGGGGACGTACCTCGGGGTCCGGACCAACCTCCGCCTCCGCCCCTGCCTGGTGCCCTGCCACGTCGACTGCTTGTCCTGCCGGAACCCTCGCTCCATCCATCTGTTCGCATCCTCTCCCCGCCCTCGGGAGTGTCGATTTAGTGTCTTCGCCTGTCTCACTCTATTGTGGCAGAGAGGGCCCGACCAGCCTCTTCCCGCTTCTCCCTCCCCTGAAGGTCCACAGCCTCTGGAACCATCCCTCGGGCAGCCACAGCAAACCCAGGAGCCGCCGCTCAATAGCGGCGGCTCCTGGGTAATCACCTTCGATGGGGGTGTTGGCTCGTCGATCAGCCCTTCTTGGCGGGTGTGCCTTTGGTCGCAGCCTTCTTGGGAGGGGCCGTCCCGGTGGCCATCGTGGCCCAGTTGGCCGGCACTGTTCCGGCGGCGGGCGGCACACCGTTGACGCCGAGTTGCACCTTGTCCGTCGGTATGAAGGACACGTGGTCGAAGACGGCGCGGATGTAGCCCTTGCTCGTGAAGTCTGCGTTGTGGGCGGTGCACATCAGCCCGACCCAGGCACCAGCCAACTCAATCGAGGCGGGCTTACCGGCCGGCGTCCACTTCGTGCCATCCAGCGAGACGAAACCGCTCCACACCCCCTGCACTCTTTGCAACCGCAGCCAGACCGGGCGGGCCAGGAAGTTGGGGGTCGGCTGGTTCGCCGGTTTCAGCAACGGCCCCTTAAAACCGGCAGGTAGGATCCCGGACTGGCCGCCGGGCGTCATTCCGGCCAGGGGGCGCTCTTGCCATTCCACCTCGTTGCCCCCGGTGACATGCACGGAGACCATCGGCGCGTCGTCGGAGAGATCGCCGCGTGCCATCAAGCCGATCTTCGCCCAGGGGCTGAGGCTTGGACAAGTCAGGTTGCTGATCACCTTGACGCGGCAAGTCCAGTGCCCCTCCGCCGCCGTCTGTGGCAGGCAGAAGAACGTGCAGGCGTCCTGGGTCAGGTAGATGTCGTAACCGTCGCCCAGCATGGTGTAGGCACCGGCGTGCGCCAACATCAGCGTCGGCGCTGGTGTGAAGGGGTTGCCCTGACCGCGACGCAACGGTGTCGTGTACTTGCCCGTCTTGGCCACCTTGGCCAATTCCGACTTCGTCTTGCTCAGGGCGTTGGCCCCCGTGACGCCGGCCGCTTCCAGAGCATTGATCTGCTGGGCAATGCCGCGGAAGCCCTCCTGTACGCTGACGGAGCGATTCTGGATGCGCGACCACCAGCCACTCATGATGGTCGTCGCCTGATTGCCGCTATACAGGAAGAAGGACTGCGGCACCTCGTAACCGCCCAGGGCTGCCTCGCGGTAGTATTGTAGATTCTTGCCCTTGAATGGTGGCGCTGCTTGCTGCACCACGGTTTCCCACTCCGACCACAGCGAGATCAGCGCCGGCTCGGTCAGGATCGTATGCATCACGAAGCGCGTCCAGGTCGGGTCCGTACTCACCCAGCGCAATAATTCCCAAGCGGCGTCAGGGTTCTTGGTGCGAGCGTCAATTGCGAGAAAATCGCTATTGACCATAACGGCACGCTGCACCGGCCACTTGGGCTGGGGCAAGATGTTCCACTTGAACTTTGTACCAAGTGCCGTCGCTTCCCAGAACGTATCCCAGCCGCCACAGACAGCAAACACATCCTTGCCTGACACCAGACCACCGACCTGATCCCGCGTAGGTGAGACGGCCCCACTCTGGATAGCACCAAACAGCCAGGAACCGGCTTTGATGCAGGCGGCGCTATCGATGGCGCAGCGAGTGTGGTTGGCGTTGAACACCGAACCGCCCCAGCCGTGCATCAGGTAGTCGATGTTGACAGACCAGTTGTCCAACGAGGCACCGTAGATGGTTTGTGTGCCCTTCCGTCGCGCGCATTGCTGCCAGAGCGCAAGGGCATCCACGTACGTCCAGTCAGGGTTTGGATACTTAAGGCCGAACGTATCGAGCATGTCCTGGCGGTAGACCATCACCTCGGGGCCGTCATAGGCAGGAAGCCCGAGCAGTCTTCCGTTCAGCGTCAAGGCCTTGATCCGTCCAGCCGACCACAGTGACGTTGAAATGTTATCGCGGCGCAGGTAGGGATCCAGCGGCAGCATCATTCCGGAATCCATCCAGGTCGGCAGGTCGGTGCAGCAGTCGTTGAATACATCTATAAAGCCGTTACCTGCGATCGCCGCAGTGATTTGTGTTGCCGCCTGGTATTCTGTGGAAGCGACCACTTTTACGTGGACGCCATGGTGTTTTGTTTCGAAGTGCTCATGGATCACTTGCTGCACCAAGCTCAAGGCGGACGGGCTCCATGGTCCCTGCCAGTTCGGTGCGAAACTGACCACCGTACCGGTGAAATGAGCCTTTGGGGCTCCGGACCCGTTGCCGATACCGACCGAACCGCAACCGGCGAGCGCACCAACCCCTGCCGCCACCCCGGCGGCGTCCACCAACGCGCGCCTCCGCCCGACAATAAGCATTCGCAAGCCCCCCCTCGTATACGTCCAAGGAGTCCGATGCAAAAGGCCCCAGTAGCCGAGAGTAGACACCAGATGTACGTTTCCTAGCGGCGCGGACATACCGCATCCAGTATCCACATCGCGCGCCAAGCCCTTTTGCATCAGACTCCTAGTCGTTACGAGGGAACTTTCGGCGTGGTGCTGACAAATCCCCCCCAATTCTCGGCCCACGGCGCAACGTGCGGAACACGATGCCTTCAGCGCGATGAGCGCCGAGTTGGCCATCGCCTTCCGGTCGAACCACCCGCATGGAGACGGCAGCCGCACTGGGGTCTGCTCCGTCTTGCGGCCACAGAGGGCACGCGCCTGTCGCCGAATCCGCAGGTAAACCTGGATATCGCATGTCTCGATCACGTCGGTGCTTCATTGGAAACTTGACACACGCACGACATCCACGTGCGTCAGACGCAGCAGTCCAAGCACTGAAGGGCAACGGTTGTTCATGACACATCCGTGCGCGACACCAGTAAGAGGCGAAGGTCGCCATGGATGCCACAGGATGATACATTGTCTCTGAGTATCAACGCTTTGCGCGCCACGCGTGGCGATCTGCCGGGACGCAGACGCACGGCACACATGCGAAAGCCAAGGCAAAGGGCTCCGTTACGGTGTCGTTGTCTGGGTTTGTGTCCCCTTCCCCTATCGCTTGCCACGGCGATACATGGCACGCAGCGAGCAGAGGTAGGTCCCCTCGCCCAACAGCTTGGCGTAGACCTCCGCTGGCGACTGGTCGATGAAGCGTTCCTCATGCAGGACCTGCAGGACGCTCGCCCGCTCCGCCTCCGTCAGTGCCCGTGGTGGCTTGGGTCGCGGCTGAACCGGCCTGGGCGCCAGGGGGCGCTGCTGGCGGTAGAAGGTGGCACGCTTGATCCCCATCGCGCTGCAGGCCGCCGCGGTCCCGATCACAGGTGCCAACTCCTTCCCCCCCGCCATCAGCGCCTTTCGCCGTGCTCCAGGCTCCTGAATGGGATCCCCAGGAGCCTGGAGACTTTTCCCTGGACCTCGATCACCAGCTTGGCCCGTTCCAACTCGGCGGTGAGCTGCCGGACTTCGCGCTCCAATTGCGCGACACGGGCACTCGCGGGGTCCTGCCCGGCACGGCCCCGCTGTTTGGGACGCAGCCCGGCCGCCTGGCCCGCAGCGCGTTGCCGGCGCCAGTCCGTCAACTGCGAGGAGTACAAGCCCTCACGGCGCAGCAGTGCGCCGATCTCGCCGGGACCACAGGTGTCCGCCTCCTGCAAGACCTTCAACTTGTAGTCCATGTCGAACCGCCGCTGGGCCTTAGCCGTGGTCTCCGGGTCCGGTCGCAACCCCACTGCCCCATGCGTGCCCGGCGCCGCAGATCCTGTCATACGCGTCGTCCCATTGCGCTCCGCCTCCAAGGTGCATGTCCCTCTCTCCGCCCTCGTCCTGGCTGCCGTGCCGGCCCCG
>JAJZXK010000153.1 GCA_021806565.1 Bacillota bacterium
TCCATCAGCGCATCCTCTACCTCTGGCGTCGCACCCCGAACGCGCAACATCGAGTCAACCTCAACCTGCACGATGACCACCGCCCTGCGCCGGCTCCTGAGTGTGCTCGTCCAGCCACCGAGCGAGATCGTCCCGGCGCACGAACACCCGCCGCCCCACGCGCACCACGCGGATTGTTGGGCGGATCAGCGCGAAAAAGGTCGAGCGGTCAACTCGCACCAAAGCTCTGGCCTCGTCAATGGTCAGAAGATCCTCGCCCATCACTGCGCCCCCTTTTTGCGTACAAAAAAGCCGCCCGGCTCGTTGCCGCAGCGGCCCTTGCGCGTCTACTTTTTCGGACACTGACATTATGCGCCGCGGACCTGTGCCATTTGTACTAGACCTATCGCACCGCCCGTCCCCTCCTCTGCGTCATCCTCTACGCTAACAGACTACCACGGATTTCAGTGCCATTTGTGCCAGACAGTTTTACCCAGCCCGCGCCGCCTTCTTGATGGCCCACCGCGCGACAGACCGCGCCTCCTGAACATCACCGCCGTTCACGGCAGCCGAGAATGCGCATAGCGCCTCCAAGGGCACACCGAGCCTTGCGGCCTCCACCGCGCCGGCCAGCCGCCGCTTCGGCTTCTCGCTCGCAAGGGCCAGGCGCACCCTCGCGGGGAGCTTGCGGAACACCTCCGCCGCGGCGGCCGACGGCATCGGCTCCAGTGTGTCGGGCCGCGCGCCGTCCGCGTGGGCGCGTGCAATCTCGCCTTGAAGCCACCGCGGGGCGTTGGTCCGCATCGCGACCACCCAGGGTTGCGCCAGGAGGGTGGCCAGCACTTCGCCGTCGCCGTAACCGGCCCGGATCAGGGACCACAAGACGGAGTGCAGCGCCTCCGACCGCGAAGGGTAGCGGGCGGGGTCGGCCGCCGGGCCTGCGCGCAGGACCGCCTGGGCATGCCGGCTCAGCCGCTCAGGGACGGCCGCTGTGGTGCTGGACGCGAGGGGGGGCGGTTCTGGCCGGAGTGCCGCCTTCAGGCGCTCCAGGAGGGCCGCAGGCGCCGCCGCAGGTGGTCCGTCCTTCGGCATGCGCCCCGGAACCCACTCGTACCGTTGGCCGCTGGCGTGAAGGGAGGGCGGCAACACGCACTGGCCACCGTCGCCCATGATGCGCAGCCCTTGGTGTCCTGCGTCGCCACCGACGGTCGGGATTCGCTGCATGCCGTCCACCCGGTAAACGAGCCGGCGGGAACCTGCGCCGCGCCGGTACTCCCACGTAGGGGGCGGCGTCGGCCCCAGCAAGGCGCGGAGGTCGGTTTCGCCCTGCTCCCCGTCGATGTCGAGCCAGGCCAGTCCGCGGCCGGTCAGGCAGCCGAGGTTCGCCCGCAGGCCGTGCGGCGCGGCCAGCCAGCCGGCCACCGCGCCGGGCGTCGGCGGCTGGGCGGTCTGCCACCCAGCGGCGTGTCGGCCGGTGCGGGGGTCGAAGGGGATCTTGCCCGGCGTGTGGCAGTCGTGGTCCGGCGGGCAGGCGGGGTGGACCGCCAGGCCGAGGTCTGCGTAGAGGGCGGACCACCGCAGCGGGGCGTCGGCGTTCATCTTGGCCACCTCCTGGGCTTGGGCACTTTTTGGGCACTTTTGGGCAGTTTTTGGGCACTTTTTCTACCGTTGTTCACCTACTGCCCCAACGGTTGGGCACTTTGGGCACTTTTTTTCTACCCTCACGCGTGCGCGCGAGGGGAATATTCTGTGTGGTATTAGTTGTGCCGAAAAAGTGCCCAAAGTGCCCAGAATCGGCGACCCCCTTGTGGCCGTTGGCCTGAAGGGTGGGCACTTTTGCCCGCAAAACTGCCCAAAAAGTGCCCAAAAAGTGCCCAAGAGTGCCCGTGAGGGGGGGCGGCGGTCATTGTGCCCACCCCCCAGCCCGCCCGGCCCTGCCCGGAACCTCGCGCACCTCGTGTGGTCGGAGGCGGATGCCGCCCCAGCACCGCGAGCGGGAGTCATCTCGCTCCTCGGTGATTCCGGGGGTCGCGTCGATCCTCTCGCAGAAGCGGTTCCGGCCCAGCGGCTCACGGCCAGACTGCAGGCACCAGTCGCGGTAGGCCACATAAAGGGTGGTTCGTCCCACCGTGCAGCCTGGGGTCATGTCGCACGACTCGGCGACGAAGCCGGCAACGGAGTCGGCGCGCTCCCGGTATTGCTGCAGTGCCATCTCGCAGGATTCGGCCTTCGTGAATCCGCCTTGCGCGCGCAGCCGAGCCAGCCCGACTAGCGCGAGGTTTAGGATGCCGGGGAGTTCGGCCAGGAGCCTGGCGGTCAGCCCGCGGTCGAGGACTCGGGCTCCAGCGGCCAGCGCGGCGACCTCGTCGGGTTCGGCATAGCGGGCGGGGAAGGGAATCGTCACCCACCGCCGCCAGTACCCGTGGGATGCGTCGGTGGTGCCCGGTGCTTCGTTGGCCGAGAACACAAGGCGAGCGAATGGCGTGAAGTCGAAGGGCGGGCGGAACTTCTCCTCGGCCTTCAGGCGGTCCCCGGCGACTACTTCCTTGAAGGTGCTCGTGTCCTTCTGGGTCGCAGCGGGGAGGTCCGCACAGAGGTTGGCGAGTTTGCCTACGAGGGTGGCCGGCGCGAACCTCTCTTCGCCGAGGGCCTGCAGGGGTGTGGCGGCGCAGTTTTCAGCGCCCAGCAAGGCGCGGATTACGTCCAGCAGGACAGACTTGCCGTTGCTGCCGCCGCCCAGTAGCAGGAACGCCTTGTGCTGCCGCGTGTCGGCGGTCAACAGGTAGCCCAACATCTCGACGACGACGGGGATGGCGTCGGGCGGCAACACCTCGTCCAAGAACCGCCCGAATCGTGGGCAGTTGGCGTCCGGGTCATAGGCTACCGGAAGTTGAATAGTGCTCAGGTGGTCGGGGTCGTGTGGCCGTAGCGCCATTGTCCGCACATCAAGCAGGCCATTGGTTAGGTTGAGGGTGTCGATGTCCGCGTCCACCGCCGCGCCTTCGGTGGCCAGCCGCACGTCGGCGGTCAGGGCTAGCAGGGTCGGGTCAATCAGCTTCGGCTTGGTGTAGCGGGCCTCGACGGCCTGTCGCGTTGTCTCCGGAGTCGGCCACAGCTTCTTTTTTTCCGCCGCCGCCAACGTCGAGTCCGGCAAACCGATGATCCGGTGTATCAGATTCATGGCCTCGGTCGCCTCGCGCCACGCCTGTCCAGCCCCAGCGCAGCGTTCGGCGGCATCGGCCGTCATCCTGTCGGCGGCTGCGACCAGGATCTCACGCAGCCGGGCGGCGGCCCACTCTGCGCCGTCGCGCTTGTATACGCCACTGGAGTAGCGGTACAGCGACCCGGCGTGCCACAGCCACCGCCCGGCGTGGTCGCCGTGCTGCAAGCTCCACGCGAGCGCCGGCACGCTCAACGGGTCGGTGTAGCGGTCGGCGTCGGCGCTATGCGCTTGCGCCATGGCCTCGGCCAACGGGTCGAGGCCTGCGGTGGCCGTGCTCATGCGGCCCACCCCCCACATGCAGGAGTGCGGCGCCGCATGGTATACTGTCCGTAGCGTATGGTCGCGTTGAGCGCCCGCCGGCTCTCTCCCCGGCGGGCGTCCCGCTGTCTGCTCACGCGGCACCACCGCCGACTGCGCGACGGGGGCGACCGCGGCGAGGGGTGTCGGCGGGCGGCGTCTGGTCGGTGAGCCACCTGGTAACGTCGGCGGGCAAGAAGCGCAGGGCGCGCCCCTCGCTGCCGCGTCCGGGCAGGCGGAGCACCGGGCAGCCGAGCCGAACCCAACGCTCGACAGTGCGGAGGGAGACTGCGTACATGACTGCGACTTCGCGGGCGGTGACGGCGACTCGGCCAGCACCGGACTCGGCCACGGCTGCACACCCTCCTCTGGGGTGCGCCTCCGGAATGGCCGGTCGGGCGCTGGTTTGGAGACGGGCGGGACTCTCCACGGTGGCCACAGGCGATACCTCCACAGCCCGGCCCGTCGTAGCGGGTCGGTAGTCTGTGGCAGCCCCTGTGGCCCAGGCCCTCGCGGGCTGTACCGCCGCCAACTTGGCGGCGTGCAGGTCACGCCATGCCGTGACCGGCCGGGAGCCCGTCCCCGGATCCTCCGCCGCGCGCATCCTGTAGGTGCGGCGGAATCAACTTGTGGTCGCCAGGCGGGCTACCCCCGGCGCCCCGCACCCCGAAGGTGCGGCGGATCATGCCGCACACACCATACCACACCCGTGGCGCCCGTCGCAACCCCCTCCCCGTCTCCTGCCGACAAAACTACGACAACCCGAAACTTGGCCACCCGCGCCGCGCGCTACGCCGGCCAGCCTTGCAGTCATTCTGCAGACATGAAGTCTGTTCACGGGCCGTTTGGGGGCGGCTCGGGACGCATCGGGTGTCTGCATCGGTGTCTGCAAGCCCTACTGCGACAACGGAACTCCTTGTGCCCCAAGCGTTCGCATGGCCTCACTCCTCCAGTTTGACCGTTTCACCCACGTGCATGCGCCGCAGCATCGCCAGCATGCCGCCCAGGGCGACCAGCAGCAGTGCCGCCATCAGCGTCAGGACCTGCACCGTCGCCGACCCCGGCCCGGAGGCGACAAACGGCGGCGAACCGGCCCCGGCGAACGCCGGCCGGAACAGAGGGAGAAACAGGGCGGCGGCCACCAGACCCGACACCGTACCGGCGACCGCCCCGAACAACAACAACAGCCCCTGCTCCACCGCCACCATGGTCACGAGTTGCCCCCAGGGAAGACCGAGGGCGCGCAGCAGGCCGAGCTGGCTGAGCTGGCCGCGCAGCAGCAGCGCCGCATACAGCAGGTAGCCGACCACGGTTACGGCCAGGGCCACGGCAAAGCCCACGCTGAGCAATCCGCTCTGGCCCGCCCATTCCGGGGTCGTCAGGGCGGCCGCCACCTCGGGCGCGGCCACGTCGACACGGCTCGAGAAGATCGCGTGGTTGGCCAATCCGGACTGCACCGCACTCAGATGCGCCCCGGGCGACAAACTCAAGAGTGCGATCCGCTGGGCGACCAGCAGGTGCAGCGCCCCCCGCGCACCCGGCAGGCTGGCCACAGCGAAAGCCCCGCTGACGTGCGCCCCCGGCCAGCGCCGCACCGTCCCCGCGGCATCCATGGTCATCTGTGCGCCGCTGAGGCGGTTGCGCACTTGCAGCGGGCCGTGCGGGGACAGGCGCGCCAGCCGCGCCAGGGTCGGCGACAGGAAGACGTCGTGCGGCTGCATGGCCAGGGTGTGCAGGTAGGTGGCCTCCGGCAGGGGGTTCAGCCCGTGCATCCACCAACCCACCTGCCCGAAGCTCGCCGGATCGATCAGGACCAGATTCGCCCCGACCGGACCCAGCGGCCCGCTGACATGGATGGGCGCGACCACGACCTCCGCGGCGGCGGCGATCCCGGGAACCTTGCCGTGCAGGGAAAAGGGCGGCATCGGCCGTGCCCCCTGGGACCCCAGCGGGGCGCGGTCATAGGTCAGACAGGAGCCGAACTCAGGGTTCATCGTGACGCACGGAGAGACTTCCGACAGCCGCACCGGCGCACCCACCGTATAGTGCACCCCGTCGGCGAGGTTGTGGTCCAGGGTGCGGGCCGCGGCGGCGCTGTAGCTGCCCAGGGCGGCGGTGAAGCACAAGAGCAGCAGCACCGGGGCGAAGCGCGCCGGCAGACGCCCGATGCGCCGCAGCGGCAGGACGATGCTGGGGGCGGCCCAGGCACCCACCATGGCGTCGGCGGCGCGCAGCAGCCACCCGACCACACGCACCACCACCAGTCCGGACGCCACCAGGAAAGCCGCCGGCAGGAGGAACAGTGCGGGATCGGCCACCAGCGAGGCCGCCTGCCCACCCTGCTGCAGCACCGCGCGGTGGAAGAACCACCAGAGCACGGCCATGGCGGCCAGGGCGCCCACATCGAGGTAGGCGCGTTGCCACAGGGGCCATTCCACCGTGCGCGACGACCGCAGCCGCGACCCGACAATGCTGCGCCCCAGTGCGGTCATGACGGGCAGCAGTGCGGCGACGACGCCCAGCAGCACGGCCACGCCCGAGTAGATGAAATCCGTGCGACTGAGCAGCACCGGCAGGGGCGCCTGATGGGTGAAGCGGAGAAAGCCGGTCGTATCCCCCATGGCCCGCGCGAAGGCGATGGCGGGCAGCGGTGCGACCAGGGCCACCGGGATGGCCAAGAGCAGCCACTCCAGCGCATAGACCGCAAGGATCTGAGCCGGCGCCGCCCCGCGGCTGGCGAGCACCGAGATCTCGGTCTCCTCACCCGAGACGACCAACCCGGCCGTGATGGCGATGAAATACAGCGCCATCGCGAGCATGGGCACGCTGACCAGACGCAGCAGGGCCTGCAGGGTGGCCGCCCGCCGCTCAAAGCGCGCCAGGGTCCGGTAGGGCGAGATGTCCAGTTGCGCCCCCGACGCCTGGGAGGCCACCTTCAGACCCAGGCGCTGCAGGCCGGTGATCACACCCGCCACACCCTCGGCGTTCAGCCCGCGCAGGTGCAGATCCGTATACCAGTCGGCTTCGCCGAGCACCGCCTGCTGCCCGTGGAACACCGCGGCGCGGAAGGCGGCTGGCGCCACCAGGAACGCGCTGTGGTAGTACCGGTACGGCCAGTACGGTCCGGTGGGGTCGACCTGGGATGCGACCCCGACGAGCTGAACCTCCAGGGTGCGCCCGCCCGAGTCCAGCCGGTAGCGGCGCCCGACGCGCAGGTGCAGCAACCGGTAGGCCGAGGGCACGACGACGGCCTGGAGCACACCCCCCTTCATCCCGCTCCCCGAATACATCCGCCCCTGGGTGACGTGGACGTGGGCGGCAAGGCCGGACAGGCTGTCCACGGTCATCGTGCCGACATAGCTGCGGGAGGGTGCCGGCAGTCCCGCGGTCGGCCTCGCGCGGACGTTGCCGCTGTTGGTCGCCAGGTAGGTCACGACCGGGGTGGACGTCAGGCCGACGGACGCGCCCAGACGCGGCGCCAACGCGGCCAGATGGGTCATGGCGCCCGTCGCGGACGCAGCCCCGGTGCCGGGTGGCGGCGCGTAGTGGACCAGCAAGGCCCCGGCCGGCCGCTGGTGCACCGGCGCCAAGCCCGCGTGCAGCACCCGGGTCAGCGACCCCGCCACATACAGCGGCACGGTGGCGGCCACCGCCGCCGCCAGCAACAACCCCGCCGCGAGCCCCGCCAGCCGCGGCCACCGCTGGGCCAGGCGGCGGGACGCCGGTATCGCGATCGCTCGGACGGAGGCGCCGATCGCCCCGGGCCGCACGGACCACCGCCGCGCCGGCCGCCGCGTCCGCCCGGCGACGCCGTGGGACTCCGGTGCGGCCGCGGGCTCGGGTGTGTTCGCGGCGTGCCGTTCCACCCGCGCAGCGGTCTCTGGGTCCGCGGGCTCGGCGGGCAGGGAACGGGCCGCCAGGCGCGCACCCACCGCTCCCGCGATCCCGGCGGCCGCGGCCAACCCCAAACCCAGCATGGGGACGTGCAGCGGCGGACCGGCCAGGCTTGCGGCTCCCACGCGCAGGATCGGCCAAAACAGCCACGAGGCCGCCCAGCCGACGAGCGAGCCGCAGGCCGCCCCCCAACCGGCGCCCAGCCAGGCGAGGCGGCGGCGGGCCCGGATCACGCTGGGCCCGGCCCCGAGGGCCGCGGCCGCCTCGCCGTCGGGCAGCACCGAGGGATCTTCAAGCGACTCCCGCACCGCAGTCCAACCGAGGACCGCAGCAAGGAGCGCCAGGGGCCAAAGCAGCCAGGGCAGCACCCCGGCGCCGGCGCCCCCCGCACCGGCACGCGCCGAGGCCGCCACGTGCACCCCCCGGCCGGTGAGCGCGGC